>JBCCZS010000059.1:0-15759 GCA_039187035.1 Pseudomonadota bacterium
AAGCTTGTCCGGGTTGAAGTCTTCCCGGCCAATCCCGGCGCCCAGGGCCGTAATCAGTGTCCCAATTTCCTGACTTGACAGCATTTTATCAAAGCGGGCTCGCTCAACGTTGAGGATCTTCCCTCGAAGCGGCAGGACCGCCTGGTTCTCGCGGTTGCGCGCCTGCTTAGCCGAGCCGCCGGCGGAATCGCCCTCAACGATAAAAAGTTCGGATTTGGCCGGGTCGCGCTCTTGGCAGTCGGCGAGCTTGCCCGGCAGCGACGCGACGTCGAGCGCGGATTTGCGCCGCGTCAGATCGCGGGCCTTGCGGGCGGCTTCGCGCGCGGCCGCGGCTTCCGCGATTTTTTGCACGACGCGTTTGGCCTCATTCGGGTTTTCCTCAAACCAAACGCCGAGTTGCTCGGCGACCGCGCTTTCCACGACGGGCCGCACTTCGGACGAGACGAGTTTATCTTTCGTCTGTGACGAGAACTTCGGGTCGGGGACTTTTACCGACAAGACGCACGTCAACCCGTCGCGCGCATCGTCGCCGGTGAGCGACACTTTCTCTTTTTTGGCCGCACCCGACGTGGCGGCGTAATTGTTGACGATGCGCGTCAGCGCGGCGCGGAACCCGGCGAGGTGCGTGCCGCCGTCTCGCTGCGGAATATTGTTGGTAAAACACAGAACGCGTTCGTGGTAGCCGTCGTTCCACCACATGGCGACGTCGACCGTCAGCCCGTCTTTCTGTGCGCGGAAGGAAATGGGCTGCGGCAAGAGCGGCGTCTTGGCCTCGTCCAGATAGGCGACGAACGCCTCGAGCCCGCCCTCGTAGACCATGTGTTCTTCGCGGCCGTCGACGCTGCGCGCGTCTTTGAGGTTGACGGCGACGCCGGAATTCAAAAAGGCGAGTTCGCGCAGACGATGCTCCAGGCGCGCGAATTCAAATTCCGTCCCGGTAAAGATTTTATCGGACGGCAGGAACGTCACCTCCGTGCCTTTTTCGTCGGAGGGGCCGACGACCGCGAGATCGGCCTCGGGCTCGCCGCCGCGAAACCGCATATGGTGTTCGCTCCCGTCACGGAAGATCCGCAGATCGAGCCATTCGGACAAGGCGTTGACGACGGAAACGCCGACGCCGTGGAGGCCGCCTGAGACTTTGTAAGAGTTCTGGTCGAATTTTCCGCCGGCGTGTAATTGCGTCATGATGACTTGCGCGGCCGAAACGCCCTCTTCCGGGTGCATGGCGGTCGGGATGCCGCGGCCGTTGTCGCGGATCGTCGCCGAGCCGTCTTCGTTCAAGGTGACGCTGACGGTGTCGCAATGGCCGGCGAGCGCTTCGTCGATCGCGTTGTCGACCACCTCATAGACCATATGGTGCAGGCCCGAGCCGTCGTCGGTGTCGCCGATATACATGCCCGGCCGCTTGCGCACGGCGTCGAGCCCTTTGAGGACTTTAATCGAGTCCGCGCCGTAATCGTCGTCGGGCAGATCGGTTTGCGCCTCGGCGGTGGTGTTCATCGCGGGTCTTTCCTACTCAATTTTCATACGGATGAAGCGCGCCGGCCTCGACCGAGAAACACTGCGCCCGGTCGCCCCAGGCGTCAAAAAGCGAACGGTCCGTTCCGGTCATGAAGCACTGGGCGCCGAGACGGTGCAGCACGGTAAAAAGGCTCGCGCGGCGGCCCTCGTCGAGGTGCGCGGCGATTTCGTCAAACAATAGAACGAGCGCGGCGCGCCCGCCGGCGAGGCGTGAATCGCGGGCGAGCGACAGCGCGCCGGCGAGCACGAGCCCGACGAGCAGCGCCTTTTGTTCGCCGGTCGAGCAGTGCTTCGCGGCGCGGCCGTTTGCGCGATGGCGGACGAGGAGATCGCTGCGATGCGGACCGACGAGCGCGCGCCCCGCGGCGGCGTCGAGCGGGCGCGCATCGCGCAGGCGCGCGCCGTAGGCGTCTTCCGCGTCGGCGGCGGCGTGTTCGTCCAACAACGTTTCGACGTCGCCCGAGAGCGAGACGTCCGCCGACGGAAAATCCGGCGCCTCGGCGGCGACGTCGCTCGCGGCGAGAACCGCGGCGGTTTCGCGCCGGGCGGCGGCGAGCGCGACGCCGGCTTCGGCCATCTGCATCTCCAACGAGTCCATCGCGGGTCCTGTGCGCGCGCCGTCGTCAAGCAGCCGCTGGCGTTGACGCATCGCTTTTTCGTAGATCGACGCGGCGCGAATATGCGCCGGGTCGCGCGCCTGCGTCATCCGGTCGAGAAATCGGCGACGCTCGCCGGCGCCGTCCATAAAGAGGCGATCCTGGGCCGGCGTCAGCCACACGAAGCGGACATGCTCGGCGAGCGCTGAGGGGCCGGCCGCTTTGCGCCCGTCGATGCGGCATGCGCGCTTGTCGGGCGCGCCCGCAAAGGCGCCGACGCCGAGCCGGACCGGCTCGTCCGCATCGTCCGCCCCCGCCGCATCGAGCGCCGTTGCGACGGCCCAGCCGCCGTCGCCGTCGGCGCGCGCGACCTCGGCGAGCTTGGCGCCGCGCAAGCCGCGTCCGGGGCCGAGGAGCGAGAGCGCTTCCAGGAGATTGGTTTTGCCCGCGCCGTTGGCGCCCGTCAGCGCGACGGGCCGGCCGTCCAGCGCCGCGTCGAGGCGCGCATAGGATCGGAAATCGGTCAGCGTCAGCCGGCGAAACCGTCCGTAGGCGCACGGCGCCGCGCGCGTCGTCCCGTACGCAGCATCGCGGTCGCTCAGCGCGGCGCCCGGCTGCGGCTCGTCGCATGCGGCGGCCCCGGCGGCGGCGGCGTCCGCACCGGCGTCTGCGCCGACGTCTGTAGCGACGGGGCGTTCGTTTGCGCCGATGGGCTGCGCGGCGTTCAACATGCCGGTTCCGTCAGACCCTCAGCGGCATGAGCACGTAAAGCGCGCGTCGGTCTTCCTCGTCGCTGACGACCGTCGGCGAGGACGGGTCGGCGAGGCGGAACGTCGCCGTCTCGCCGTCGATTTGTTGGCAGACGTCCAAAAGATACTTGGCGTTGAAGCCGATCTCGAGCGCCGCGCCGCGATAGTCGACCGACAGGCTTTCATTGGCGCTGCCAGCTTCCGGATTGTTGACGGCGAGGTGGAGCGTGTCCGCTTCCAGCGCGAGTTTGATTGAGCGCGTCCGGTCGGCCGCGATTGTCGAGGCGCGATCGACCGCTTGTGAAAACGCCTTGTTGTCGACTTCTAGGAGGTTGTCGTTCGCCTTCGGAATGACGCGCTCATAGTCCGGAAACGACCCGTCGATCAGCTTGGACGTCAGGTGCCCGGGACCGAACCCGAAGCGGATCTTGGTTTCCGACACGGCGATCTCGATCGTCTCGTCGGCGTCGTCGAGGAGGCGCGCGAGTTCGCTCACGGCCTTGCGCGGGACGATGACGCCCGGCATGTCGGCCGCGCCGTCCGGCAGGGGCGCGTCGAGGCGCGCCAGGCGGTGGCCGTCGGTCGACGCCGCGCGCAAAAGCGGGGCGTCGTCGTCGCGGCAGGCGTGGATATAGACGCCGTTCAGATAGTAGCGCGTCTCCTCCTGCGACATGGCGAACCGCGTCTTTTGCAAGAGCCGCGCAAGGTCCGCGGCCGGCATCGAGAACTGCGTCGGCAGGTCGTCGGCGGCGAGGGACGGGAAATCGTCCTCCGGCAAAACGGCGAGCGAAAAGGTCGACGGGCCCGCGGCGCCATGCAGGCGCCCGTCGTCGGCCGACAGATCGAGGACGACCTGCGCCCCGTCCGGCAGCTTGCGGACGAGATCGTGGAGGCGGACCGCGTCGACGGTCGTCGCCCCGGCGCGGTCGACGCCCGCAGGCGCGCGCTCGGAGATCTCCATGTCGAGGTCCGTCGCGGTGAGCGTCAATGCGCCGTCGCCGGCCTGCAGGAGAACGTTGCCGAGAATCGGGATGGTGTTGCGGCGCTCGACGACGCTCTGGACGTGCCCGAGCGCTTTGACGAGGGACGACCGTTCGATGGACACCTTCATAACACGACCTCTTGGCGATCGGCGCGCGCGGGAGCGGGCGAACGATCGCAATCTGGTTTTTTCGCCTGCCGACGCGTCCGCCGTACGGTGCGCGCGGCGCCGCGCCCGAAAGCGACGGGGACGCGCCGGCCGCGCTGATGCTGGCGACGAGTGCGCGACGGCTGAGCGCCGGACGCGCCTGAAAGAACGGCGTTCAACGCGCCTTACAAACTTAATTCGAATATAGCCGCAAGGCGTGTGAAAACGCCAGTAAAACCCTGATCGCGGAGGTCATTCGCGATCAGGGTAACGCCTTGAAATATCAATATTATTCGTCGTCAGCCGTTCGGGCGACGCGGGCGATGATTTTTTCGACCGGATCCTGAAATTTGCGGTCGCGGGTGATCAACGATTCGGCGCGCCGGTAGGAGCTGATGATCGTCGTATGGTCCCGCTTGAGGGCGTGGGCGATTTGCGGAAACGACTTTCCGAGCGTTTCGCGCGCGACATAGACGAAGGCGTGGCGTGCATTGGCCACGAACCGGCGTTGGTTGCGCGCCACAACGTCGGCGGGGCTGAGGCCGAAGGCGTGCGCCGTCGCGTCGAGGAGGTCGCCAAAGGTCGCCGGACGTTCGTCCGCCTTCAGACGTTCGTGCAGGGCTTCCTCGACCTCGGCGCGCGAGAGCACGCGCGCTTCGCCGGTATATTTCAAAAACAGATGGTGAAGCGCGCCGAGCGTGCTGCGCGTGCTGTCGTCGAAGCGCTCGGCGATGAATGAAATCGCGTCCGCTGCGAGCGTGCACCGCGTCGGTCCGGCGGCGATGCGCTTTTCAATGACGGCGCGGCGCAAGTCGACGTCGGACGGTTCCATCGCGACCGCGAGCCCGCCCGACAGATGGTCGGCGAGGCGCGGCTCCAGACCGTCCTCTTTCAGTTTACGCGGCGCCGAGCAGCCGGCGAGGACGAGGCGCTTTCCGTGGCTCGCGAACGCGCTGATGAGGCTCGTCAGCTCTTGTTGGGTGCGTTTGCCGCGCAGCATGTGCACGTCGTCGATCAAGACGAGGTCGTAGTTCAAAAACTCCTTTAAGAGTTCGTGCGCGGCCCCGGACCGTAACGCGCCCGAACAGGCCGTGGTCAATGCGGTGTGGGTGAAGTACGCGACGCGGCCGGCGGTGTAACGCTCGGCGCCGGCGTGACCCGCCGCATACAGAAGATGTGATTTGCCGACCCCTGAAGGACCGAACAGATAGATCGGGCAGGGCGCGCCTTCCGTGTCGAAGAGATGGTCGACGGCCGCGCGGGCCAGGCGATTCGTGCGGTCGACGGCGAACGTATCGAGCGTCGACGTCGCTTCTAGCGGCGAGGCGAAGTCGGCCAGCGGCGCGCGGCGCAGCTCGTCGTCGCTTCCGAGGAAGCCGCGCCGACGGCCGGACCCGTCGGCGGCGGGCTTCGCCGCGCCGAAGTCCTTCGCCAGAAAGTCTTTCGCGCCGTAGTCGTTCGCGACGTGATCGTTCGCGACGTGATCGTTCGCGACATGATGTTGCGCGTCCGCGGAGAGGGGCGCGGCGCCGGGCGCATTGTCGTTGGCCTTGCGCGCACTGCGCGCCAGGCGCTCGCGATTGCGCACATGGATGACGATTTTGTCCGTATGCCCCACATTACGCCGCCATTCGTCTTGCAGCGTATGTTTGAACTGGGAATCAAGCCGGTGCTTGCGCGTCGGCGAGGTCGTCGACAGCCGAACGATCTTTTCTTCAACTGACTCCACCTCAATATCGGAGAGCCAGGAACGAAACGTCGGTCCGCCGAGCCGTCGCTCAAGCGCAACGAAGAACGCGTGATACGGTTGCATTGTCGTGTTTGTTTGTTGACCGCCCATGTCAAGTCCCACCGGTTTGTAAGCGTAGAGATGCCGAGCACGCGTCCGCGCGCGCCCCACATGTTTCTGCTGGTTGGTTAAATGCCGGCGACCGCCGGCTCTGCGCGCCCCCCACAGGCGCGAATTCAGGAAGCAAAGGAAGTTAAGAGGCTACGTAATCAAAAGGTACTGCTGCAACAAAGTCATGGCCGTTCTCGGGCCGAAATAGTCTACGCACGTCAATACAATCACCTCGGCCCCAACAACGTCGCCCATGATAACCCCTAGAGGATAATGCACACGAGACCTGGAGCTTCGGCGGAACCGAAACAGTCTTGCTTCCCGCGCGCCGGTTTTTCACCAAACGCTTTTTTTTGATTAGTAAAACGCTCCGTACCCGGCGCGCCTCACAGGAGTTAATATAGGTCATCAAATCGTCACGACGCAAGTGCGCCTGGCGCGATTCGGTGTCTTTTTTGGCGTGTTGGCGAGGCAAAAAATCCCCGAGGATGAAAAGATGCGGCCGATCAATTTATTAGCGGCACAAGGGCAAAAGTTCCATTTGATGCGCAATCCGTGCAGCCGCATTTTTTGCGCTTCGAAACGAAAAAAGCCGCCGGCTTAGCGCGGCGGCTTCAAAACAATCTGTGGTCGGATGACCGTCAGGCGGCCAACTTCTTGATCCGCGTCGATAATCGCGAAAGCTTGCGCGCCGCGGTCGTTTTATGGACGACGCCTTTGGAGACGGCGCGGTGCAATTCCGGCATCGCCGCGCGGAACGCTTGGTCCGCGGCGCCTTTATCGCCGGCGGCGATCGCTTCTTCGACGCGCCGCAAGAACGTGCGCATGCGAGAGCGGCGCGATTTGTTCACCGCCGTGCGGCGCGCAATTTTGCGCACCATTTTTTTCGCGGATCGCGTGTTAGCCATGGTCTCTTATATCCCGGCGTTTCGGCGGCGAAACGGCCCGCCTCATGAAATTCAGGTAACCGAACGACGCCGCACGCCGTGCGTCGCCGTCCCGTCCAGGCGGCGTGGTGTAAGGGCGCGGGACGCCGTCGTCAACATGTCTTCTTGGGCGGCCTTAGCGCTGGCATGCGGCGCAGTAAAACGTCGACCGGCCGGATTGAACGATGCGTCGGAGGGTTGCGCCGCATCGCCGACATAAAGCGCCGTCGCGCCCATAAACGTCAAACGCATGCTGGAAATAGCCGAGTTCCCCGTCGGTTCCGGCGAAGTCGCGCAAGGTCGAGCCGCCGGCCTCGATCGCGTCTTCAAGGACGGCGACGATCGCGGCGCGCAATCGCCGGACGCGCGGGGCGGCGATGCGGTCGGCCCGGCGACGCGGCGAGACGCCGGCCCGAAACAACGCCTCGCACACATAAATATTGCCGAGACCGGCCACGACGCGCTGGTCGAGCAACGCCGCTTTGATTGGGGTGCGCCGGGCGCGCAACGCGGCCGCGAACCCGTCGTCGTCGAATGCCGCGCTCAGCGGCTCAGGGCCCATCGCCGCAAAATGCTTGGCGCGCCCCAACGTCGCGGTGGGCGCAAGGTCCATGAAGCCGAAACGCCGGGCGTCGTTGAACACGAGCCGTGCCGGGCCGGCCTCGCCGCCTTCCGCTTCGATGACCACATGATCGTGCTTGGCGTCGCCGCCCGCTTCGTAGACGAAGCGTCCCGGGCTCTCGGCGTCGCTCGCCCGCGTCACCGTAAAGCGCCCGGTCATGCCGAGATGAACGATCAGCGTTTCGCCGGTCGAGAGCGCCGCCGTCATATATTTGCCGCGCCGACTGAGCGCGTCGACGCGGGCGCCTTCGAGGCGCGTTGCGAACGCGTCCGGGAACGGGAAGCGCAAGTCCGGCCGCCGCAACGTGACGCGCGCCAGCGTCGCGCCGACGAGCGCCGGCGCCAGACCGCGCCGCACGGTTTCGACTTCGGGAAGTTCAGGCATCAACCGCCGTTAGCGACGCCGGTCCCGTTTCGCAAGATCCGGGTCGGTCCGGGGCGGCGCTTACGCGACGGCGCGCAGGGCGGCGAGGCCTAGGCCGTAAGCGGGCGCCGACATCGCTGCCGCGCCGGCGAAGGCGAACGGCGCCTCATTGTCGTTCGCGGCGGTCCTTTGCGCATCACGCCGCGTCAACGGCGCGCCGCGCCACGCGCTGAGGCCTTCCGCCGCGACGCCGAGAACGAGCGCGGCGAGCAACACGTAAGGAACGCTTTCCGCAACGAGCGGCTCCAGGCGGCAGGTGATGGCGAACGAGCCGGCCGCCGCGGACACCGCGATCGGCCATACGCCGGCGACGCCCCGGCCCGCCGTGACGGCGTTCACCGCGATGGCGACGCCCGTCACCAAAAAGGCGATCCAGTAGAAGAAGATCAGCACGAACGTCATTGGACGGCGACTCCCTTCCCGGGGCCGGCATGCCGGCGTGTGCCTAAATACCGCTTGAAGCAGGCGTTTGGATCAATTTGCCGACGACTATTGTGCAATGCAACATAAGGCCCCGTTAGGTTATGGGGCCCGGGAAAAAAAAGGCCGCCCCGCGAGGGGACGGCCGTTGGAATGGTCGCGATGCGCGGCGCGTCAGTCGTCGTCCGAGCCTTCGCTTTCTTTGATCGCCGCGCCGAGGATATCCCCAAGGGACGCGCCGCTATCGGCCGAGCCGTACTGTTCGACGGCTTCTTTCTCTTCGGCCGCTTCACGCGCTTTGATCGAGAGCGAGATGCGGCGCGAGACCTTGTCGAACGCGGTGACGCGCGCGTCGATCTTGTCGCCGACGGCGAACCGCTCCGGGCGCTGTTCGTTGCGGTCTTTCGACAGGTCCGATTTGCGGATGAAGGCTTTCGGGCCGCCTTCGCCGCCGACCTGGACCTCGATGCCGCCGGTCTCGATCGCCGTCACGGTGCAGGTGACGTCCGCATTTTTGCGAAGCTCGCCGCCGACGCCGTCCATCGGGTCCGACCCGACTTGTTTGATGCCGAGCGAGATCCGCTCTTTGTCGGGATCGACGTCGAGGACTTTGGCTTTGACGACGTCGCCTTTGTTGTAGTCTTTGATCGCGTCCTCGCCGGAGCGGTTCCAGTCGAGATCGGAGAGGTGGACCATGCCGTCCATCTCTTCGGAGATGCCGACGAACAAGCCGAATTCGGTGATGTTCTTGATCTCGCCTTCGATGACCGAGCCGATCGGGTGCTGCTCGGCGAAGCTCTCCCACGGATTGTTGAGGCACTGTTTCAGGCCGAGCGAAATCCGACGT
This sequence comes from Pseudomonadota bacterium, assembly GCA_039187035.1. Lineage (GTDB taxonomy): Bacteria > Pseudomonadota > Alphaproteobacteria > Caulobacterales > Parvularculaceae > JAJFFW01. The sequence goes on from JBCCZS010000059.1 coordinate 9,074, forward strand.
TTGTTCTCGTCGACTTCAAGGATCATCACTTCGACCTCCTGGGAGGTCGAGACGATCTTGCCCGGGTGCACGTTCTTCTTCACCCAGCTCATTTCCGAGACGTGGACGAGGCCCTCGATGCCGTCTTCGAGCTCGACGAACGCGCCGTAGTCGGTGATGTTCGTCACGCGGCCTTTGAACTTCGCCGACACCGGGTACTTCGCGGAGACGCCTTGCCACGGGTCCGGCTGCAGCTGCTTGACGCCGAGCGAGATGCGGTGCGTTTCCGGATTGATCTTGATGATTTTGACCCGGATCGTGTCGTTGACGCCGAGCACTTCGGACGGGTGATTAACGCGGCTCCACGACATGTCGGTGACGTGAAGAAGGCCGTCAACGCCGGGGGCGAGTTCCACGAACGCGCCGTACTCCGTGATGTTCTTGACGATGCCTTCGCGCTCGTCGCCCTCGTTGAGGCCTTTAACGACTTCCTGGCGATGTTCGGCGCGGTCCTCTTCGAGGATCGAGCGGCGCGAGACGACAATGTTGCAGCGGCGCTTGTCCATTTTCAGGATGCGGAACGGCTGGTCGATATTCATCAAGGGCGTCGCGTCGCGCACGGGGCGGATGTCGACCTGGCTGCCCGGCAAAAAGGCGACCGCGCCGCCGAGGTCGACCGTAAAGCCGCCTTTGACGCGGTTGAAGATGCGCCCGGTGACGCGTTCTTCTTTGGCGAATTGTTGTTCGAGCCGGTCCCAGGCTTCCTCGCGGCGGGCTTTGTCGCGCGAGATGATGGCTTCGCCGTGGGCGTTTTCGAGGCGTTCCACATAAACGTCGACGGTGTCGCCGACCTGGAGGGCGAAATCTTCGCCGGGTTGGGAGAATTCTTTGAGCGCGACGCGGCCTTCGGTCTTCAGGCCCACGTCGATGACGGCGACGTCTTTTTCAATGGCGGTGATCACGCCTTTGACGACCGTCTCTTCAAACTGTTGCTTGTCGACGAGCGAGGCTTCGAGCATTTCCGCGAAGTCGTCGCGCGACGGGTTGAGGCTTTCCGTTTGGGACATAAGTCTCCGTTTTGGCGGTCCCCTCCGAGCCGTCGGGGCTTCCGCACGTTTCCAAATCAAGTCAGTTCTACTTGCCGACCGGTTGTCTCCGGCGGTCTTGCCGGCGGGATTTAAAAAGCCCCCGCGCGGCCGGTGAACCGAGGTTGCACAAAAGGCGGCGCGTTCGTCCCGCAATCAACGAAACAAACAAAAACGCGCGGGTTTCGCGCCGGTCCCCCGAAACGAAACAAAAAAGGCCCGCCGCTCGAGCCGCCTCGGGGCTTACCCCGTTTCAGCCGACCGGCGCGCCAAAGCGCGATCGATCATGCGGCGCGCCGCCGCGAACGCCGCGTCTATAGTCAAATCAGTCGTATCGAGCAACTCGGCGTCTTCGGCCGCCGTCATGGGCGCGTCGTCGCGGGCGGCGTCTCGTGCGTCGCGCTCGGCGAGGTCCCGGGCGACGTCCTCCAGGACGAGATCGGGGTTGGCCTCGCGCTGTTCAAGCCAACGCCGGCGCGCGCGGACCGGGTCGTCCGCGGTGACGAAGAATTTGAGCGGCGCGTCCGGGCAGATCGTCGTCCCGATGTCGCGCCCGTCGAGGACGGCGCCGGGCGCGCCGCCGGGCGGGCTCGAGGCGAACGCGCGTTGAAAATCAAGGAGCGCGGCGCGGACCGCGGCGTTGGCGGCGACGACGCTCGCGGCCGCGCCGACCGCGCGCGTGCGGATCGACGCTTCCTCGATGCCGTCGAGCGAAAAGACGCGCGCCGCGGCGGCGGCCGCTTCGGCGTTTGCAGGGTCGAGTTTGGCTTGCAGGAGCCGATAGGCGACGCCGCGGTAAAGCATGCCGGTGTCGAGATGGGCGAACCCGTAATGCGCCGCGATTCGCCGCGCGAGCGTGCCCTTGCCCGACGCCGCCGGCCCGTCGAGCGCGATCACGAAGGAGGGGGTGGCGGGCCGGTCGGACATCGCGCGGGAAGCTGCCCGCGAGAGGGTCGGAAATCAAGCGCGCGCCGCGGCGCTGCGGCGCCGAGGCGGCGGGTTGCGCCGGCGACTCGCGACCGGCCTGGGGTTGCGATAGGCTCGCGCCGACGTTGGAGAGACCGTCGCCCTAACCCGACCCTGAGCCCGATCCTGAGCCGGACCCCGAGCCCATGCATGCCCCCCGTCAGCCGCTACCCCGAAGCCGCCGCGTTCGTGCCCACGCGCGCCGAACGGTACGTCATCGAGTGCGCGGCGCGGGGCGAGGTCGCGGTATTCACTGAGCCGACACAAATCCGCGGCGCGTTCATACGCATCTTGATGTTGGGCCTGCGTGAGGATTGGCCGGTGGCCCCGGCGGGGGTGCGGATAAGCGGTGTTGCGCACTCTTCCGTGGGCACTGGCGTTTGCCGAACTGATAGTCTGGATCGCGCGGCGCCGGCTGGGTACGCTCTCGACCGAGTGGATTTGCGAGCTGTGCGGCCGCCGGGTCCATCGTTCGCTCCGCCTGTGTTCATTGACGGCCCGGTTTGGCGACAGGCTGCGTTGAAATTCCGTTACCGCATCCAAAGAATCGAGCCGTTATTTGTTGCCTATACGCCGCCGCCGCTGACGGGGGCGACGGTAAGCATGCCGATTGGTGAACTTGTTCATACTCCGTCGGCCGACATTGACCCCCCGCCGCTTGGAGCCGGCCGACTTGGTCGGACGATCCCGATCAAGTTAACGGTCAAGACCCGGCTGCGTCTCCTGACCGTCGTCGGTGAGGTCAACCTAGCGTTCGGCCGCGCCGCGGACGGCGAGGCGCTGCCGCCGCTATGGATCAACCTTACATGTCTGTCAGCCGCCGTATCTAACGCTGGTCGACCGGTCGGCGCCGGAAAGATAGATATTACCGGGGCCCATATCGCCGAAATCGATCTCGAGGGTGCGCGCGGCTTTTCAGTCGCCGCGTCCAAAGCCCGCGTCGAGCGCCGTGTCTGGATTGATGATGCAGTCATGGTCGCCGGCGCAGACTTCTCGGGTGCAACGATCGGCGGCGAAATTTCCGCGATGGGCGCGCGGTTCTTGAACCCCGGCGGTCAGGCGTTGCGATTGGACCGCGCGACGGTCGGCGGCGGCGTCTTCCTCCTCGGCGCAACGGCGCGGGGCGAGACGAACGCGTCGGGCCTGGAGACCGCGGGGCAGTTTGCGGCGGAAGGCGCGCGGTTCCTGAACCTCGGCGGCGACGCGTTGCGATTGGACCGCGCAGCGGTCGGCGGCGGCGTCTTCCTGAGCGGCGCGACGGCGCGGGGCGAGACGGACGCTTCGGGCCTGCGGTGCGCGGGGCAGTTCGCGGCAATCGGCGCGCGGTTCCGCAACCCTGGCGGTATGGCGTTACGATTGGACCGCGCGACGGTCGGCGGCAGCGTCTTCCTGCGCGGCGCGACGGCGCTGGGCGAGACGGATGCGTCGGGTCTGCAGGGCGCGGGGCAGTTTTCGGCCAACGGCGCGCGGTTCGACAATCCGACCGGTAACGCCTTGCGACTGGACGGCGCGGCACTCGGCCGCCAAGTGTTTTTGAGGCGGCGCGACGGGAAGCCGGCACGCTTTCGCGGCCTGTTAGACGCAAGCGCGATAAAGTGTGCCGAAGTGTTAGCCGAAGGCGCGGAATTTGACCGGGCGGATTTCGACGGCGCCGTTATTGACGTTGACGCCTGGTTCGACGGCGCCGCGTTTCGGGGCCCCGTCTCTTTCGACAACGCCAGAATTGGCGCGACGCTCCGGTTGACCGACATCAAGGTCAGCGACGGCGTCACCGTCTCCCTCAAACGCGCCCGCATTGACGGCACGCTGGAGACCAAGTTCATCCTGCGCGACAAGCGCGCCTGGACGCTCGATCTCACCGGCGCCCACGCCGACACCATCGTCGATGAAGCCGACGTGCCGCAGCCGACGTCGAAAGAACCGCTGCCGGCCGATCATCCGTGGCTGGACGTGACCGGCTGGCCCGAACGGGTGTTGTTCGACCGCTTCACGTATCGCGCGCTGCGCGTCGCCGACGTCGATCCGGACCCCGTGCTCGTCGGGCGGTTCGTGTTGCCGGCGCCGAAGCGCGAGCCGTTCGAGCGTCGACGGCTCTGGCTGATGCGCGAGTATGCGGACAATCCGGACGGCCAACCGAAGAAGGGCCAGTTTCGTCCGCAGCCCTTCGAGCAATTGGCGAAAGTCCTGCGCGAGCAGGGCTACAACTACGCCGCGACGAGAATCGCCGTCGAAAAGCGAAACCTCGAACGTCGGTGTGCTGACCGAGGCGTCGTCCGGCTCCTCAGTTGGATCGTCGGCGTCACCTCCGAGTACGGCTATTCGCCCGCTCGGGCGCTCGCATGTTTCTTCGGTTACGTCATGTTCGGCGGTTTGACCGTGCTCACGTTCGACGCCGGCGCGTCGCCGTCGATCGTCGAGGGCCGGTTCACGCAAGCCGTCGCGCCGTCGGGCGAAAACTTCGAGCCGTTCGTCTACGCGTTGGACCTGGCGACGCCGCTCGTCGATTTCGGCCAGGCGTCGAGTTACCGGCTTAAGCCGTTTTGCCCGGCCGGGTGGCCGGCCCTGCCGCTCCTGCCCGAGCCGATAAAAGAGCGCGCCTGGTGCGGCGTCGCCGAGTGGGCGCAGGCCCTCTACTCCATCGTCGGCTACGTCCTTTTCTCGATCCTCGTTCTCACGCTTACCGGCGTCCTCAGGCGAGACTGAGGGGCTGATTTTCCCCGCCGCCCCGCCATGGTATGACCGCGCGTTGACGACCTCTCGGGGACGGGGAGCGGGGCGATGAAGACGATCCGGGCGACGGTTTGCCAAAATTGCGGGACCGCACTCATCGGCGAGCACTGCCACATGTGCGGTCAATCCGCTTACGAGCCGCGGCGCGCCGTCATCGGTCTCGTGCAGGACTTTTTCGTCGACACGTTGGCGATCGACGGGAAGCTGTTCCGCACGATCTGGCTCCTCTTGACGCGGCCGGGCCGGCTCGCGCGGCGGTTCTTGGACGGCCAACGCGTGCGGTACTCCCCGCCGTTCCGGCTCTATTTGTTCGCCAGCGTCTTCTTTTTTCTCGCCGTTTTTGACTTCAACGTGCTGGGGTGGATGCGGCCGGGCGCGCCCGACGACGACGCGCCGCCCGCCGTGCGCGCGCAACTGACCGTCGACGGCGAAGACGGCGACGTGACGCTCCTCTCAAACCGGCCCGAGAAGCCGGCGGACGAGCCGGAAGACGTTAGCCCGTCGGATGACGACAGCGCGGTGGTGGCCGAAGACATCCAAGATACGCCTTGGGAAAAGGTCGACTATGACGGTCCGGACTGGCTCGAGCCCTACGCCAAACAAATGTACGAGGCCGGCCAAAGCGCGTTCGACGATCCCCGCTTGTTCCTGGCCCAGACGAAGGAAAACCTGCCGCGCGCGCTTCTCTTCGCGCCGGTGTTCTACGCGCTGTTGTTGCTGCTGCTCTACGTCTACCGCCGACGGTTCTTCGTTTACGACCATTTCGTCGTCAGCCTGTACATGCACGCCGCGCTCTACGCGTATCTGATCATCGCCATCCTAATTTCGAAGATCCCCGGCGTCGGCGTGTTGTTTGTCGTTCCCCTCGTGTGGGGGTGGTTCCAGCCCTTCGTCGTCTTTCGCCAGGCCTACGGGTCCGGCTGGGTTTCCGCGTTCCTGAAATGGGTGCTGTCGATCGGGCTCTATTATTTGGGGCTGGTCGCGATCGTGACGCTGGGGCTCAGCTACACCCTCTATAATTCGTGATCGGATGACGGCGGGGCGCGGTGCCATCGACTTTGAAACGGCGTTCGTCGCGCCGCTGACCCCGCGCGCGGAAGATTTCGACATGTTGGGCCATGTGAACAACGCCGTTTACGTGCGTTGGGTGCAGGAGATGGCCGTCGCCCATTGGGAGACGACGGCCCCGCCCGACATGGTCGCCGGCAGCGTTTTCGTCGTCCTGCGCCACGAGATCGACTATCGCGACCCGATTTTACCCGGCGACGCCGTCGAGGGGCGCACCTGGCTCGGCCGCGCACGCGGGCCCCGCTTTGAGCGGTTCGTCGACGTGCGCAAACCGGGCGCGGCCAAGCCCGCCGCCTTCGCGCGCACCGATTGGTGCCGCCTGAACACGCTGACGCGCCGGCCGATGCGTATCGACGCCGCACTCCTCGAGGCCTTCGACGTCCCCGGTTAAGCGGGCGGGCGCAAACCGCCGGTTCGGCCAAGTGCTCAGGCCGGCTCGATGGCGGCGCCGAGGTCGGTCATCAGCGTTCGGAATGTCGGAAAGCTCGTCGCGATCATCGCGCCGTCGTCGATTTCCACGGGGTCGTCCGCGGCCAAACCAAGCGTGAGGAAGCTCATCGCGATCCGGTGATCCGCATGGGTTTTGACGCGGGCGCCGCCGGGGACGCCCGCCGCGCCGCGTCCGAAGACGCGCAGCCAATCGCCGCCGCTTTCCGCCTGGACGCCGCACGCTTTGAGGCCGGCCTCGGTCGCCTCGATGCGGTCGCACTCCTTGACGCGCAACTCGCTGACGCCCGGCATGTACGTGTCGCCCTCGGCGTAGGCGGCGAGATCGGCGAGGTTCGGATACTCGTCGATAATCGACGGCGCGCGCGAGGCGGGCACGGGGACGCCTTTGAGCGTCGAGGCGCGCGCGCG
>JBCCZS010000060.1:0-15710 GCA_039187035.1 Pseudomonadota bacterium
CGACGGCAAGCCCCGAGTGCAACAACGAGAAAAGTTGCCGATATTAAAACCAGCGCCTTCACACCATGCATGGTTTTATCTCCTGTCACGTACCCGAAACCGAGCCGAATATTTGGGTACCGGTAACACTGATTTTCTTCAAGAACAGAGGCTGCCTACGCACTGTTTTCCAACCCTGTAGATGCGAAAATGCAACAAGCGGGAAGGCTTCCCGCGCGTCATCGCCGAAGCCATGATGAGCGGATTGCCGGTGGTGACGGCCGACTTCATTGAAAACGGGGGCAAAGACGTCGTTCGCGAATACCAATGCGGTCTCGTGGCCGAACCGACGAGCGCCGCGTTCGCCGCCGCCGTGCAACAGGCGCTCAATGCTTGGGACCTTTATTCCGCCCGGGGATTAAGGGCCGGCAAGTCGCTTGATTGGAGCGTCGTGCTCGATGATCTCGACGCTTATCTGTACGGCGCGTCGGTTGCGGTTGGAGAAAAAGAATGCGCGTTGTCGTAACCGGTGGCGCCGGCTTCGTCGGCTATCATCTGTGTCGCAAGCTTCTCGAAGCCGGTCACGACGTCTTCGTGATCGACAATTTTTCTTACGGGAAACGCGAGCACGTCGACCCGGCGGCGACCCTTTGGAAGACGGACCTCGGGACCGCGCCGATTGACGAGATCGAAGCGCGGCTTGCCGATTTTGCGCCCGATTGCGTCGCCCATTTGTGTGCAATCCATTTTATTCCTTATTGCATCGATCATCCGGATGAAGCGATGTCGGCGAATGTGGCGTCGACGCACCGGCTTGTCGAGGCCTTGCGGAGCCGCCCGGTGCGCCGGCTCGTCTTCACCTCGACGATGGACGTTTACGCCGCCGTCGACCGCGTGCACGAGACGACGCATGCGCCGAACCCTTCGAACATCTATGGGCTGACCAAGCATCTAAGCGAACAGCTCATCGAATACGCCGTTACGGTCGGCGCCGCGGAGCGCGCGACCGCCTTTCGACTGTCAAACGTATACGGAACGCACGAAACAAACCCGCATGTCATACCGGACGTCGTCAAGCGGATATCGCAAAAGGACGAAGCGCAGCTCGCAATGGGGTATCTCGGCGCGACGCGGGACTTTGTTTATGTCGGCGACGTTGCGGAGGCGATATACCGGGCGCTGACGTGCGACGACGGCCCGGCTTATCAAGCGCTCAACCTCGGGTCGGGCGTCGCGACGCCCGTTCGTGACGTCGTCGCCCGCATCGCGCGCGCCCTTGGCGACGATCGCCCGATCGTCGAGGACCAGAAGAAGTTTCGAAAGTTCGATCGCCCCTCGCTCACGCCGGATATGGCTGCGACCGAAGCGGCGCTCGGATGGCGCCCGTCGACGACTTTGGATGAAGGTCTGGCCCGGGTGATCGACCATGAAAAAACGTAGCGTCGCCGGTCTCGCCGCCGCGGCGGCGGCGGTGGCGTTGACGGCGCTCGCCGCGCCGGTCAGCGGCGAAGGGCCCCAAGCCGGGCCGGATCTATCCGACTACGTCATGACGTTTTCGGCCGACTTCGATAAGGAACCGCCGCCGCCTAACGCGACGTTCTTAACGTACTACACGTCCTGGGGCGGTCTGCGCACGCTGGCGGCGAACGGCGAGCGCCAGATTTATGTCGATAGAGGATACGAGGTCGACGGCCGTCCGGTGGACGTCGATCCGTTTTCGATTGAGGACGGCGTCCTGTCGATCACCGCCGAGCCGTCGGACGATATCGTCGAGCAATTAACCGGCCATGCGTACACGTCGGGTTTGATCACGACGGAAGGCTCGTTCGCGCAGCAATTCGGTTATTTTGAAATGCGGGCGCGGTTTCCGGCCGGCCGCGGGTTGTGGCCGGCGTTTTGGTTGGTCGCCGATACGCAAAGAGAGCATCTGGAAATCGACGTCGTCGAAGTGCTCGGCCACCAACCGCGGCGCACCTACCATTCGGCCTCGGCGAACCGGCGGCCCGGCGGCGTCCACGATTACGCGATGGGCGTCGACACGAGCGCGGGCATGCACGTTTACGGCGCGGAGTGGTCGCCCGAGGAAATCGTCTACTATGTCGACGGTCGCGAGACGCTGCGGGCCCGGAACTTTCACGACGTCCCGATGTACCTGATCGCGAACTTGGCGGTCGGCGGGGAGTGGCCCGGCGATCCCGACCGGTCGACGCGTTTCCCGGCGGTCATGCAAATCGACTATATCCGCGCGTACCAAAAGCGCGACCGCCTCCTGGCGCGGGGCGACTAAGGTGACCGTCGCGACCGACCCCTCGGTGACGATGGTCTGCGGGACGATCAAGCCGTTTTGGAGCGGTACGGATGATTTTTCCGAACGGCTGACGGCCGCGCTGCGCGCCGCCGGGACGGCGGTGAACTGGGCCGAGCCGACCCGCTGGGCCACCGATGCGTTTATGGAGGTCCGGCGGGCGATTCGGCGCTGCGGCGACGACGTCGTCGTCGTTCAGTACCCGACCGACGCGATCGGCGTCAGCCTTTCGCCGCATTTGTACGCCTTGACGAAGGGCGCGACGCCGATCGTGACGACGTTGCATGAGTTCAGCCACGCCAATCCGCTGCGCAAGGCGTCTCTGTCGGTCCTTCTGACGGCGAGCGCGGCGGTGGTCGTGACCACCCAAAAAGAGTTTGACGCGCTAGCGCGCTGGTATCCTTGGCTTCGCGGCCGGATGGCGATTATCCCGATCGGCCCGACGGTGCCGGCGCGCGAATGGGCGCCGAGCGCGGCGTTCGACGTCGTCAATTATGGTCAGATCCGCGCGCAGAAGGGGCTGGAGACGTTCCTGGAGTGCGCGCGCCGGGCGCGCGCGGCCGGCCGCCCTTATCGATTTACGATTTGCGGATCGCCGGTGCCGCGGTTCGCCGACTATGCTGAGGCCCTGGAGGCGGAGGCGCGCGATTGCGGCGTCACGATCGAAAAAAATCTGCCGAAAGATGAATTGGCGGATCGGTTGGCGCGCGCGAGCGTCTGTTATTTTCCGTTTCCGGACGGGGCGAGTTTTCGACGCAGCTCCATTCTGGACGCGGCCGCTTGCGGCGCGCCGCTGCTCACGACGACGGGGGAGAGTACGCCGGCTGACTTTCCCTCGTCGATCGCCATCGCCAATTCGGCGCAAGACGCGCTCGCGGCTCTCGATCGGTGGGCCGCCGATCCGGCGGCGTTGCGGCGCGCGCACGACAATAGCGCCGCTTATGCGGCGCGGACGAGTTGGCCGACGATCGCGCGGGAATACCGCACGGTGATCGCCAAAGTCGCAGAACGATCGGGTCGACGGGGGCCATGAAGCGAATCGTCGTCACCGGGTCGGACGCCAATTACTTCCTGTTGCTGAAAGACGCGATCCGCTCGATCCTCGACGCGGGCTTGCCGGCGCAGACCGACCTCGGCGTCATGGATTTCGGCCTGGAAGACGCGCAGCGCGCCTGGCTGGAAGACCTCGGCGCAGTGATCGCAACGCCGGTCGAGGATATTCCGATGCGGAACGCGGACCCGTCGCGACCGCAAACGGCGTTGACCTGCCGGCCTTTTCTCGCCCGGTACTTCCCGCACCACGACGCGCTGATGTGGTTCGATTGCGACGCCTGGCTGCAGGATCGCAGCGCCCTTAGCGACTATCTCGATGCGGCCGCGGGCGGCGCGTTCGTTTTCGTGCGCGAGGGGCATCGCGCCTATCGGCGCCGGCCGCGTCTTTTTCTTTGGCGCGTGAAGCACGGCGTCGTCGCGTCGGGCCTCGTCGACGGCCTAAAGATGGCGGCGAAACCGTCGGTGAACGCCGGTTTTTTCGCCGGGCCCCGCGATCATCCGGTGTTCGGCGAATGGGCCGTAGCGCTGACGCGCGTCGTCGCGAAAACCGGAACCGCCGCGCCGTACGATCAGTTTGCGCTCAATCACGTGTTGTCGCGCACGCGCGGCGCGTTGCGCGAGCTGGATCCGACAAGAAATTGGATCTGCGAGCATGCGACGCCGGTCTGGGACGCGGCGCGCAGCGTCTATGTTACGCCGGGTAATGAAGACCGAGCGATCGGTATTTTGCACCTGGCGGGCGAAATAAAAACCAAACGCGTGCCGGTGCGCGATCGAACCGGCGGGCAAATGACGAAGTCGCTATTGTATCGTGATAACGCGCTCGCCCCTGCGCCAGACTGACCGCCGGTGATATGACCGCGCTCAATAGAACGCGGTTTGCGTTACGCCATTTACGGAACGCAGGGATGACGAAGGCGCTCATCGCGAGCGCGCGACGTTTGAACCGAGAGCCGCGCCGTCGCCGCCGCCAAACTCAACCGCGCCGCCGTCGCGCGAGACCGTCATTTTTCATCCGAAGACGCCCTAATTCTTGGGGACGCGCCGGCGCAGTTCGGCTACGCCGCGCCCACCCATGCGCCGCCGCGAGGCGACGGCCCGGCGGCCGCGGGGTCCGTCCGGGCGCCTGGCGCAGAGGGGCGGGCCGGCGGACGCGGCCCGGTCGCCGAGCCCGCGGCCGGCTAGCGACCCGTTTACGTGAAATCGCGTCGCGGAATTCGTCCATCAACGTATAGCGGGCCGGACCAAAAACCGGTTCGATTTCCGAATAGGTTCGACGCGGCCCAACGCTTGCGTTAAACTAAGCTTTCGACCGGTGTGCGCCGTGCGCCTTTATCGGCTGGAAACGGCGGCCACGATCGGCGGCTTGAACGGATGGGCGCTCAGTAAGCGGAGTAGACGAATGACGGCTCGGCGCATGTCGATCAAAAGTTTGACGACGGCTGTTGCGGCGAGCGTCCTCGCGGGCTGCACGAGCTTGTCGAGCGGCGGCGGGCGGAGCTGCGCCGTCCCCGAAGGCTTGCCGACGGTCGGCGACGAATACGAGATCTCCGTCGGCGACGTCATTGCGATCAACGTTTTCGGGCAGGAAGAGCTGAAGGGCGAGTATATCGTCGGCAGCGACGGCACGATTTCTTTTCCCATTCTCGGAGAAATCGGCGCGGCCGACCGCACGCTGACGACCTTCGTCGATGAGATCTCGACAAAGCTCGACGCGGACGTCGTCCTCAATCCGCGCGTAAACGCGCAAGTGATCGACCACAGCCCGATCTACGTTTTCGGATCGGTCCTGAAGCCGGGGTCCTATTCGTTCAATGTGTACACCGGCGTCTATTCTGCGGTCGCCGCCGCGGGCGGCTTTACGTATCGCGCGAAAAAAGACTGCGTCGTTCTGCGCCGAGCAACGACGGGGGAAGAATTCTTGATACCGACGGAGTCCGACGTCATCTTGTCGCCGGGCGACGTCATTGAGGTTAAGGCGCGATATTTCTAGCGGCGTTGCGTAAGGGGGCTCGTTTTGACTTTGTTGCCGGCGGCGATCATCGCGGGGCTCGGGCTCGGCGAGCCCGTCACGCTCGTGGCGCGCCGCAATCCGTATAGCGACTCTTACGATCCGATCGAGGTCGGCGGCGTCCGTCTGGACCTCACCGCCGCCACCAGCGTTCGGTATACCGACAACGTCTTTTTCGACGAGAACGACGCCGCCGTGTCCGACGTCGTCTTCGGTTTCGAAGTCGGCGCGTCGGCCGCGACGGAGGTCGGACGCACGGCGTTGCGCGTGTCCGCCGGGCTCGACCGGCAGCAGTTCGTCGATACGTCGACGGAAACGGTGACCAACGGGCGCATTGCGGGCGGCGCGACCTATCGGCTTGACGATGCGACGAACCTCGACCTGCGGGCGTCTTACCGCGGCGACGCCGAAGCGCGCGTCTTTATCGACGCGTTCGCCGCCAGCGCGGAACCCATCCGCTTTTCCGCCCTCGACATTGAGGGCTCGGTCGACCGCACGCGGGGGCGGTGGATCATGAAGCTCTCGGCGTTTCGCAACGCGCTCGATTACAAAAGCGGGCTCGATCGCGACGGCGACGTCATCGAACAGGATTTCCGCGACCAAACGACGAACGGCGCCGGCCTCGACATTCTCTTCAAGGTGTTCGGAACGGACGTCGGCGTTGGCGGGTACGGCAAGTATAGCCGCATTCGGTTCAGTACGCCCTTCGCCGGCGAGTCTCTCGACCACGAAATCGTCGAAGGCGGGGCGGCGATCTTGACGCCGCAAGAGGCGATCTATTCGCTCGATGCGCGCGTCGGCGTTTTCAATCGCGAATTTGACTCGCCCCTTCGACCGACGATCACCGAGCTGACCTATCGCGCAAACCTCGTCTACACGCCGATATTGCGCACCAACCTGTCCGTATACGTTGATCGTGCGCCCGACCCGACGGCGATCGACGGCGCCGGCAGCCGCATCCGAACGGCCCAACGCGTCGGCGTCGACCACGAGTTCCTGCCGACGCTCTTCGGGTCGGCGGCGTACGAGCGCTCGACGTTCGATTTTGAAGAACTCGGCCGCGACGTCACCGAAGTGGGGTTCCGGGTCGGCATGCGATGGGTGTTGAACGAGGCCGCCGAACTCGTCGGGGAAGCGCGGTATTTCGATCGCAGCACCGAGTTCGACGATCCGGACACGTTCGAGGCCGATCGCGACGTCCTGAACGTCAGTCTGCGTGCGGGGTTGCGCTTTTAGGAGACGGCGTCCCCTCGTCGGCCCGCCGGGCGGCGAGCCAGATACCGACGCTTTTTATCGCAACGTCGCATAGGACGTATACGCCGAACGCCGAGGCCGCGCCGATCAGACCGAAGCGGTCGGAAAACACATAAAGCGCGACGACGAAAGCGAGGTTCGACGTCGCAGAAGCGGCGGTGCGCAACCAAGCGCGCCCGGACGCCAGGCACAAGGCGTCGACGATTGCATTCATCGCGACCAGGGTTTTGACGGCAAAGAGCACCTTCGTCGGTACAATGAGGAAAGAGAATGCCGCGCCGAACAAGAGCGGGATCCAAATTTCGGTCGTAAAGGCGAGCGCGGCGGCGAGCACGGCGACGACGGCCGTTAAGCCGACGATCGATTTCGCGCCGAGGCGCAAGGCCGGCTTGAGCCCGTCGCGCGCGACCATCGCGGCCAATTCGGGATAGATCGCCTGGTAGATCGGATTGATGAGCCGGTCGAACAACTGCGTGACCTGTAGCATTAAGCGATAACCGCCGACCGCGCTTGCGCCGAGCGTTTTCGACACGACGACGACGTCGAGGAAATTGATCGGCAGCGTCGACACCGAGGTCGCGTAACAGCTGAACGTGAAACTCATTAGGCGCGGCGTGCGCGTCGTTTGCGCTAGGCCCGCAAAGCGGGGCGCCGCGTTTTGTCGGTTCAACGCGCGCAGGCTCGCGATCAGCATCAAAAGCCCGCGCAGCCCCGTCGCCGCGGCGAGCGCGACGACGTACGCGACGAGCGGCGCGTCTGCGAGCACGGCGGCGACGACGAGCACGACCTTGACCACCGCAGAGGCGATGTCGATCACCGCCAGCGTGCGGAACAGGCCGAACGAGCGCAACACGCCGATGGGCGTGTTGATGAAGTTGACGAGGCAATGCCACGCATAGGCGGGCACGAGGGCGGCCACCTCGTTCGGCCAGCCGAGCGCGGCCGCGACCGGCTTTGCAAGCGTGAGGGACAGCGCGACGGTCGCAAGGACCGCGACGATTTCAAACGAGAAGCAAAACCCGGCCAACCGGGCGAGCGCATCGTCGTCGTCGCGTTCGCGCGCGTCGGCCCCGAATTTGACGAACGTCTGCCAGACCTCGGTCGCGCATAGGCGCTCCATGACGCCGACATGGGCGACCACAAGAACGATGATCGACAGCGTTTCCGGGCCGAGCGTTCGCGCGATGATCGTGAGGGTCACGATGTTGCTGGCCGCGACGGCGCCGAGCCCGATCGTCAAAAGCGACGAATTCGACAACACCGCCCGCAAGCGCGGATCGCGCACCAGCCACGCGGCGAGGGCTGAAAAGCGCGTCGCAATTCCGTCGGCGGGCTTCATGGGGCTGTTTCGTCTCAACTTTTTGCGCGCGTCAGCACGGTGCGAAGGGGGGCGCGATGAGTGTCGCAAATGCGGGCGCGGGCGAGCCGCCGGATGGCTCTTCGCGTCTGAGGTCTTTGAACCTTTGGATCTCGGGGCCGAAACCAAACGCCGCCGTCGGTCCGGCGGCGGGCGTCAACCGTATAGAGAAACGACTAAGCGCACCGCTCCTTTCGGGCGTGCGCCCTAAACAGGGAACAGGATTGGGACAGTGCAACCGATCGGGGAATGAATTCGCTTCGAAAGTCTAGCGATTAGAAATTGCGATTGATCTTCGTGGCCCGCAAGACTTTTCAGTTGCACTGCACAAAGGTTAACCATAATCTTGTAAGCGACGAGAGCTGGGGAGCACGTCATGTCAGTTGAGGGGGTAGGGGAGTTTCGACCGGCGTCGAGCCCCCAAAAACACGGCGCTGGCGGCGAATCGCCGTTCAAGCGCGCCTTTGACGTCGTAGGCGCATGCGCGCTGCTGACGTTTTCCGCACCTCTTCTGGCTGTCGTAGCCGTGGCCATTTCGCTTGACGGCGGACCCGTTCTCTTTCGCCACAAACGCGTCGGGCGCAATGGACGGACGTTCAGCTGCTTGAAATTCCGCAGCATGGCGGTGGGCGCCGACGACATCCTCCACCGCTATCTGGCGGAAAACGCCGACGCGCGGCGGGAGTGGAATGAGCGTCGCAAGCTGACAAACGACCCCCGGGTGACGGTCATCGGTAAGTTCATTCGGCGAACGAGCGTCGACGAGTTGCCCCAACTCATCAACGTCGTGCGTGGGGAGATGAGCCTGGTCGGCCCGCGACCGGTGACGACCGATGAATTGTCCTTCTACGGACGGCGTTCTTGGGAATATATGGGGTGCATCCCCGGCATTACCGGTCTGTGGCAGATCAGCGGGCGTAGCGGCACGACCTATCGCAGGCGCGTGGCGCTCGATACGTTGTATGCGCGCCGTCGTACGTTCGGCCTCGACATGGAAATCCTGTTCCGCACGGTGCCTGCGGTCCTTTTCGGACGCGGCGCGGAGTAAACGCGGCGGCCGTTCTCGTTGCGCGGGCGTGTGACCGCTCGGGTCGCCGCACCATCCCGAAAGACCCGCGATCAGGTTTTATCGCCGCACGCTCGCCCGACTTAGACCGGGTGAACGTCTCTGATCATTAATCCCTCTACGGAATTTCCGTATCGCGTCGATAATAGCGGGCGACGGTCCGCAGCATTGGGGCCCGATCGTCAAGAGAGCCCGTGGTCGCGTAGGAGCGTCGGGATTTTCTTCTTCACGTGAAAAAACCCTTTGGTCGCATACGGCCAGACCGCCCGATCATACGGGCGCGCCGGCGTGACGAGCGTAAGGCCGGCGGCGCGTAAGGCCGGCGCGGCGGCGCCAAGGCGTTCCGCCGAGGGACCGACGGGCTGGTAGGCGGCCGCAATCGTGCGCACGCCGTTGCGGGCCGTCCAATCGGCGAGCGCGGCGCCCCAGTCGCCGGTATCCCGTTGTTCTACGTCGCACCCTGCGGCCGCGCGAACGCGGGACAACGCGTCTGCGACGGCGCCGGTCGTGAAGGCGTGCGCCTTTTCCCCGACGGGGCCCGGCGATCGTGCGGCGGTCGCCGTCAGCCCGATCGCGGCGCGCGGGGCGTCGATCGGAAAACCGTCCGCGGCGCAGTCTTCCTCGGTGATCAGAAGACCGACGTCCGGTCCCGTCGGCGCCGCGGCGTCGAGCGGCGGTGGCGCGATCGCGTGCGTATCGTCTTCCGTCAGCGCCGGCGCTTCGTGTGCAAGCCCGGTCGGCGCAAAGCGCCCCTCCGTATACCGCGCAATATTGGACGCCGTCGCCAGATAGGTCTTGCCTTTGGTGTGGAGCCCGCCCACCCAGCGCCATGACAACGTGTTCGACGCCGGATCGCCGTCGAGGAGGTGGCGATAGAAGAAATCCGCGCCGAGCCGCCAGGGCAGGCGCAATGTGAAGATCCAAATGCTGGCGAACCACATGCGCGCATGGTTGTGCAGATAGCCGGTCTCGATCAGTTCGCGGGCCCAGGCGTCGAAGCAATCGATCCCCGTTCGGCCGTCGACTGCGTCGCCGACGGCGCGCGCTAGCGCCGGCGTCGCGTCGAGGCGTTCAAGGTCGGCCGCCACGCCTTCCCGATAGGCGCGCCAGACGCTTGGCCGGTTTTCGAGCGACCCTTTGAAATAGGCGCGCCAGTACACTTCCTGTACGAACTTTTCAGCAGCCGACGACGCGTGCCGCGACAAGGCCGCGTCCAACACCTCGCGTTCAAGAACGAGGCGCGCGCGCACCCATGGCGAGAGGGCGGAGACGTTGCCGCGCGCCTCGGGGCCGTAATCGTAGTTCCGGGTCGACGCGTAGGCGCGCCCCGCGCTCGGCGCGAACGTGTTAAGGCGCGCAAGGCCCGCGGCGCGCGTCGGCGTCCATGCGATCGGTCCCGCGGCGGGCGGCGCACGGTCGCCGATCAGGTCGAGTTGTTCGGGACGGGCGGGCTCGGGCGGCGGTTTGTCGGCTTGCGTCATACCGACGGGGATACGCGGATCGGACCCATCCGGATCGGGCTTATCCCGTGACGGCCGCCGACAATTCCTGCGCCAGCCGCGGCAGCCCGACCGCGAGGACGACGCTGATCACGAGACCGACCAGCGCTTTGACCGCATCCGCGTGCACCCCGTCGGCGGCTTCGATGACGTCCTCTTCTTCGAGCCGAAAGACCGACCAGAGGCCGCTTCGAACGATAAACTGGCCGAGGATGCCGAGGCCGGCCAGCGCCGCGATCACGATCCATTTGGCTTGCGCGTCGACGAACAGATAGAAAAACGCGATGACCGTCAGCAAGGGGAAGAATTTCGTCAAAAAGCGCCATTGTCGGCGCGCGCCGTGGTCGACCGTCTCGAGCGCGGCGTCTTTTGCAGAGCGCCCCGAGTCGAGGCCGACGAACAAATATCGGATCAAGGTCACGACGAAACCCGACACGGCGTCGCCGAAATCCCCCAGAATTCGCGCAAGGCCGCGCCCCGGCTCCAGGTCGATATGGCGAATGACGAATTCCCGGCCCGCGATGAGCCCGAGGAACACCCATGTCGTCGACATCGGCACGTTGTTGAGTTCCTTAAAGTACCAAAGGATCAAGGCGTAAATGAAATCGATGATCGTCGCGGAACGAATGTCGGTGACGGAGCGTTTGGATTTCAAAATTCGTTGGACCGGGCCGCCGGCGTTGGCGAACGTCACGCCCAGCAGCACCAAGACGACGCCGATCGACGCCGCGGCTTCGACAAAGCTCAATTGGCGGGGCAAGAACACGTAGATGTTCGCGAAATCCTGCGACAGCCATTGCCACCACAAAAACCCGGTCGAGGCCCATTGCAGGACGACCCAATAGGCTGCGTGCTGGCTTTTTTCCGTCGCGATAAAAAAGCGCTCAAATGTCGGCGCCACGACCATGTACACCGCGCCGCCCGCCGCAAAGGCGACGGCGTATCCGATGAACGATTTCTCGGTCATCGACAGAAGGTTCGCCGGCGAGCCGGAGCCGACCGCGAAGATCGTCAGCACCATGAAGGTCGTCGACACCGGAATGCCGGTGCGCGTCAGCAGCAACAAAACGAGCGGCGGCGCCGCGTGGTACCACTGCACGGCGATCTCGTCGTATTTGTCGAGGCGGCCGTAGGCCGGGTCGCCTTGCGCCCAGCCGTAAAAGAAGGCCGCCAGCAAAATTGCGCCGGCGTACGCGTAAATCACCGTCCAATGGAACCGGCGGTTCGAGTTAATGAACGTGCCGAGCGTTTGCAGCGCGTCGTTCCCGACGACCGCGTAGGCGGCGAAGAGAAAGCCGACGGCGGCCCAAAAGCTGACATCGAACGTCATTGGCGGAAAGTCCCCGTTGCCGTGCAGGCGGGCGTGCGCAGGCCCATGAGCCGGGCCGCGGCCGTCACCCCCCTTGCGCGCTTATAGCAACGCATCGTCCGGGCTGCGTCTCGTTTTTGTGACAAATGCCCCGGCGGGGGGAGGAGGGGGGCGCAGAAGGCCCGGTCGGCGCAGCGTTTAAACGGCGCGCGCCGCGTACCGCTTGGCGGCGTGGGGCGCGACATTGAGCCGGGCGGGATCGCCGTCGGCCCAAGCGAGCGCTTTCTCGTCCATCACCTTAAACCAGAGGGGCGGAACGGCGGCGAGCACGAAGCAGCCCGGGTACCCGTTCGGCAAGGAGGGCAGGCCCGGAAAGTTCCGCAGCGTCTGGTAATGGGCCATCGGATTGGCGTGATGGTCGGAATGGCGCTGCAAGTGGAACAACATCAGGTTGGAGACGATGTGGTTGCTGTTCCAAGAGTGCTTCGGTTGGCAGGGCTCGTACCGCCCGTTTTCGCGCCGCGCGCGCAACAGCCCGTAATGCTCGACATAATTCGCAAACGTCAGCTGCAACCAGGCGCTCACCTGGTGCAGCATCAAGAAGGCGATCGCGATCGGTCCGAGCCAGGCGATCAACAGCCCGGCGATGACCGCGGAAAACGCCCAGCCCTGGAGGATCTCGTTTTCCAAGGACCACACGCGGCCGCCGCGTGCGCGCAACCGGCGCGATTCCAGCTTCCAAGCGCGGGCGACGCCGCCGGGGATCTCCCGGCACGCGAACCGCCAAACGCTCTCGCCCAACCGCGCCGAGGCGCTGTCTTCCGGCGTCGCCACGGCGACGTGGTGGCCTTGATTGTGTTCGATCCGAAAATGCGCGTAGCCGGACAGTCCGTTGGCGAAGAGGGCGGCGATCTTGCCGAAACGGTTGGTGCGGTGGCCGAGTTCGTGGCCGACGGCGAGCGCCGATCCGCTGGCGGCGCCGGCCCCGAGAGCGAGCGCAACGAAAATAAGGAAGGGCAGATCCGCGGTTGCGGCCGCATAGGCGGAGGTTAAGAAACTGACATAATAGACGGCGACGGCGGCGACGAGGAGCCCGGTAAACCAGCGGTCCGCGGCCAGGCGCTCCAAATCGGCCTCGTCGGGATTATAGGGGTCTTCGCCAACCGCCATGTCGAGGACCGGCACGACCACATAGTAAAAAAGGAGCGGGGTCAGCGCGATCCACGTCCAACCCGTCGCCAACAGAGTCGCGGAGGCGACCGCGGGCGCGCCGGCCACTAACAGCGACAGCGTCCACAGATAGCGTTTGCTTTGGTCGGATCCCGCGCGCGTCAACGCTGCGTCAAGGTTTCCCGTCGTCATGTCCCGTACGCACCTCTTTTTTTGACCATCTCATTGTCGACGGTCAGAGACAATCCTTCGTCCTGCGGATGCGCCGCCCGAAATGGTGGTGGCCCCGGTTTAAAGGCGCGTTAAGCGGGCGTTGCTAACCATAAACGCCAGTAATCAGTGAGGACGGGGCCGTCTCGGCGGCGACGACGCCCGGGTGCGGCCCGGACCCTCGAGGCGGCGGGAGTTATGGAGAGCACGAGGCGGGAGACGCTGTGGCGGCGGTTCGGCTACCCGATTGCGCTGATTATTTCTGCGATCGCGTCGGCGATTTTTTTGGTTTTCATCATCAACGAGATGATGCGTCCGGAAATCCGGTGGTACGCGATGAAGATCGGTGCGATCGTTTCGTCGTTGGTGGCGACCCCGATCTGCCTTTACCTGGTGCACAAGCAGCGCCAGGTCGCCGAGGCGCGTGACCGTGCGGAAACCGCCGGCCGCGCGAAGACGCAGTTTCTAGCCAATATGAGCCACGAGATAAGAACGCCGATGAACGGCGTCATCGGCATGGCCAACCTCTTGCGCGACACCGAGCTAACGACGAAGCAACACGAGATGGTCGACGTCATCGTCTCGTCCAGCGACGCGCTCCTCAAAATCATCAACGACATCCTGGATTTTTCCCGGTTGGAAGCCGGCAAACTCGCCATGTCCAGCGAGGCGTTCGCACTCGATGCGGTCGTCGACGACGTCGCCGCGATGCTGGCGCCGCGCGTTCAGGAAAAGAATCTGGAACTGGTCGTACGCTACGAGCCGGGCCTGCCGCGGCGTTTCGTGAGCGATCCCGGCCGCTTGCGGCAGGTGATCGTCAATCTCGTCAACAACGCGGTGAAGTTCACCGACGACGGCCATATCGCCATCGACGTCTCGGGCGTACGTCGCGGGGAGACCTGCGACGTCGTCGTGGCCGTCCGCGATACCGGGTGCGGCATCCCCGAGGAAAAGCTCGACGCCGTCTTTGAGAAGTTCGAACAGGTCGACGGGACGAGCGTGCGCCGTTTCGACGGCGCAGGGCTCGGTCTTTCGATCAGCCGACAGATCGTCGAGACGTTGGGCGGGCGCATCTGGCTGGAGAGCGTCGTCGACGAGGGCTCCACGTTTTCATTCAGCGTCCCGTTGCCGGTCGACGGCGACGCGATCGAGGCGGCCCCGGACGCCGACTTATTGTCGGGGCTCGACGCGCTCGTCGTCGACGACAACGCCGTCAATCTTGCGATCTTAGAGGAACAACTGGCCGCGTGGGGCGTGCGCGTGCGCGCCTGCGCAAGCGCGGCCGAGGCCCTCGGCGCGGTCGCCAATCCGCGGGCGCCGGACTTCGCGTTCGCCGTGGTCGATTTTCAAATGCCGTTCATGGACGGGCGCGAGCTTGCGCTCAAATTGCGTGAGACGCCCTTCGGCGCGCGCCCGCTCGTCCTCTTGTCCTCGGCCCATCATCGCAACGACCCGTCCTTAGCGGACGGCGACCCGTTCGATGCGGTCTTGACGAAACCGGCGCGGGCGGGGCTTTTATTCTCCACCCTGACGGATGCGTTGCGCGCGCGCCGCGATCCGGGATCCTCGACCTCCGAGGGCGTCGAGCGCGAGCCCGCCGAGGCGACGGCCGCGGGCGTCGCCGACGGCGCAAACGTCCTCGTCGCCGAAGACAACGTCGTCAATCAAATGGTCCTGCGCTCGATGCTCGAGAAGTTCGGCTGCCGCGTCACGCTCGCAAACGACGGGTTGGAAGCGATCGGCGCCTATGAAAACGACTGCTTCGACCTTGTGTTGATGGACGTCTCCATGCCGGTGATGGGCGGCGAAGAGGCGACGCGGCGCTTGCGCGCGCTGCAAAATCGCGACGGCGCGCGTCTGCCGATCGTCGCGGTGACCGCGCACGCCATGAAAGAAGACCGCGAACGCTTCTTGAGCGGCGGTTTCGACGATTGCGTCACGAAACCCCTGACGACGGACGCCGTGCGCGTCCTTTTGGAGAATTGGGGACCCGGCGCGACGCAGGCTGAGCAGACTGCCGCGCGCGCTTGAATGCGTCGACGCATGTCGTTACGTGCACGCTGTGCCGGCGGCGTCGTCGCCGAGGCCTTTAAAGGCGCTCGCGCGGACCGACCCGTCATTCCGTTATTTAGACATCACGCCCGAAGGAGACGACCATGGCCGTTGACGGCAAATGGAACCTGACGATTAAAACGCCCATGGGCGACCAAACCGGCGTCTTGACGCTGAAGCAAGAAGGCGACGCGCTTACCGGCGATCTCGCCGGAAACATGGGGACCGTCGTAATTGAAAACGGGCGTGTCGAAGGCGACCAGCTGATGTGGGACGCCAGCGTGACCTCGCCGATGCCCGTCAAGTTGGAATTTTCCGGCAAGCTCGACGGGGCGGCGCTGAACGGCGACGTGAAACTCGGCGCGTTCGGCCAATCCACATTCGCGGGCGAGCCCGCTTAAGTCGCCGGAAGTCATTCCTGGAATTCCTGACCGTCGCAATGGTC
>JBCCZS010000061.1:0-15320 GCA_039187035.1 Pseudomonadota bacterium
CTCCGCGGCCGCCGTTAGATCGGCCTTTGGTCGGGTTTCGATTGGATGGCATCATGGCGGTGCGCCACACACGCGCGCTTCGAAGAGCGGCGCTCGCCGCGCTCGGCGAGGCGAGCCTCGGAGCATGCGGCACGCTCGATATGGGCGGTCGGTTCGCCGGCGGCCCGTCGGGCGAGCCGTTTGCGGTGGGATCCGCGTTTGAAGGCCAACTGCCCAAACAAGAATCGCGCGCGCTCGGCAACGCGTTCGTCCGGGCGATGGAGCGCGGCGAGACCGGCGTATCCTACGCCTGGCGCGGCGACGCGGCGTCCGGCGAGGTGACGCCGGGCCCGCGCGGCGCCGGCAATTTGCGCGCCTCGCCGACGGCGCTTCTCGGCTTTCGCCCGGGGCTCTTTTTGTCCCAGACGTTCGAGACCGATCTCGGGCCCTACGTCCTCACGCGCAACGCCAACGTCCGCTACGGCCCGTCGACCGAAACGGACGTTGCGGAAACCCTGCGTTCGGGCGACGGCGTCGAGGTCGTCGGCAAAGTCGTCGACGAACCGTGGCTGCTCGTCGCGGTCGACGGCGAAATCCGCGGCTTTGTGTTTGACGAGTTGTTGACGCCGCGTCCCGGAACGGACGCGACGCGCGACGGCGGTCCGACGCGCCGTCCGCATTTGTGCCGACCGTTCACGCAGCGGATGACGCTGTACGGCCGCACGGACGAATGGTCGGGCCTTGCGTGCGACCGCGGGCGCGGATGGGTGATCGTTCGGGACGACGCCGACGCGGCCGGCGCAGCGGACGACCCGGACGCGGCGCTCGAAGAGCAGCTGGAGCGCGAGCTGTTCTAGATCGCGCCTGCGCGATAGGCTCCGCGCCCGAGTTCGCCGGGGAGGAGACCGACCATGATCACCCGTATCGCCCGCGCCGTCTTCTGCGTCTTTTGCGCGGTTTGCGCGCTCGCCGCCCCGGCGGCCGCCGCGCCGCCTGCGTCCTATTTCGATCAGGCGGGCCGCGACGACGTCTTGTCCGGCGGCGTGAAGATGATCCCCATCGAGACCCCTAAGGGAACGTTCCGTGTCTGGACGAAACGCGTCGGCAACAACCCGACGATCAAGGTTCTCTTGCTGCACGGCGGCCCCGCCGCGACCCACGAAGTCTTCGAAGTGTTCGACAGCTTCCTGCCGGCCGAAGGGATCGAGTATTACTATTACGACCAGCTCGGCAGTTATTACTCAGACCAACCCGACGACGACGATTTGTGGACGATCCCGCGGTTCGTCGAAGAAGTCGAACAGGTGCGCGTCGCGCTCGGTCTGGGTCCGGATAATTTCTTCATCCTCGGCAATTCCTGGGGCGGCATCCTCGGGATGGAATACGCGCTCAAATACGGCGAGAACCTGAAAGGCCTCGTCATCTCCAACATGATGGCGAGCGCGCCGGCCTACGGTCAGTATGCGAACGAGGTTCTGGCCAAACGCTTCGACCCGGCGGCGCTTATGGAAATCCGCGCGCTAGAAGCCGCCGGCGACTTTGCGAACCCGCGCTATGAAGAGATCCTGATGCGCGAGCACTACGCCCGCCACGTCTTGCGCAGGCCGCCGGAAGACTGGCCGGAGCCCGTCCTGCGCAGCTTCAACCACCTAAACAAGCACGTTTACACGTTGATGCAGGGGCCGAGCGAATTCGGCATTGCCGGGCGGCTTGCGACGTGGGACCGCACCGCGGACCTTAAAACCATCGCCGTCCCGACCCTCGTCACGGTCGCGCAGTGGGATACGATGGATCCGGAGCATATGCGTTGGATGGTCGGCGAGCTCCCAAACGCCCGCGCGCTCGACCTGCCGGACGGCAGCCATTTGTCCATGTATGACGACGCGACCCGCTATTTTGAGGGCGTCGTACGCTTCTTGCGAGACGTCGACGCGGGAACGTTTGAAGGCGACGACGCGCCTTAGGCGATCGCGGCGATGAACGGCCCGCCGCCTCCTTCGCCCGGCAAGGCCCGCCGCGCGGCTTGGTTCGTCGTCGGCGTTGTTTCGCTAGCGCTCGGCGCGGTCGGCGCGGCGCTGCCCCTGGCGCCGACGACGCCGTTTTTATTGGCGGCCGCCGTTGCGTTTTCGCGGTCCTCCGACCGGTGGCACGCATGGCTGGTCAACCACAGGGTCTTCGGTCCGCCGATCGCCGATTGGCGCGCACACGGGGCGATCGCCCGACGCGCGAAGGCCGTCGGCGTTGCGTCCATGGCGGGGGCGTTCGCGCTCTCGGTCTTTCTCGGGGCCGGACGGGGCGTCCTCATCGTCCAGGCGGCAGTCCTCTGCGGCGCGGCGGCGTTCGTTCTGTCGCGGCCGGCCCCGCCGCCCCGACCTTAGAGCGTCGGAGCACTGTATTGACCCATTCCACCGCTCTAGATTTTTTGTTTTGAGCGCCTGAGCCGGTCTTTACCCGATCCGCTGTGGTTATCCGGCGCGCTCGCCGAACCGGATGGGCCGCCGATGATCGCGCCGAACCGCCCGACGCCGTCTCTGCCGTCAAGCCGCCGCGAGGCTCGGCCGTGACGGGCGTCCTAATCGCCATGGCCGCGTTTGTTTTCAGCCATGTCGCGATTGCGCGCACGACGCTCAAGCCGGCGATCGTCGCGCGCATCGGCGCACGCGGCTACCTCGCTATCTACTCCGTCGTCTCGATTGCGCTGCTCTCTTGGGTGATCATCTCCCTACGGAGCGCTGAGCGGGCGGTCTTATGGTCGCCGCCGCTATGGAGCCATGCGTTCGCCGCCTTGGCGACGGCTGCCGCCTTCGTGCTGATCGGCGTCGGCGTCGCTGCGCCGAACCCGCTGTCGGTCAGCATCCGCCAAAGCGGCTTCGACCCCGACCGGCCGGGCGCGGTCGGTTTCGTCCGCCATCCGCTCATTTGGGGCCTCGCGTTATGGGGCCTTGCGCATACGCCGGCGAACGGCGACTGGCCGAGCCTCGTCCTGTTCGCCGGCTCTGCGGCGTTCGGGGCGATCGGCGCTCCGCTCGTCGAGCGCCGCCGCCGGCGCGCCCTCGGCGAGGCGGCTTGGCGTCGGATGACGGCGGGTCGCGGCGCGTTGGATCAAAACGCGCTCCTCGGCGCCGGCGCCGGGCTCGTCCTCTGGGCCGCGTTTCTCCTCGCCCATCCGTTGCTCTTCGGCGTCGATCCGCTCGCCGTCTTACGCGCCGGCGCTTTGTAAGCGCCGGTCGGCTACGCCTCATCGATAGGCTTGGCGCCCGTCGCGGCGCACGCGGGCGAGGCCTTGCGCGACGTCCCCATAATACCGGGCGAGCGCGGCGTCGTTCGAGCGGACCGCGGCTGGCCGGGCCCCGGGGATCGCGCGGCGCGGCAGATCGCCGTGCGCGGCCAACATAAAGTCGCGCCAGATTTCGGCCGGCAGTTTGCCGCCGGAGATCTCGTCCATCGGCCGGTAGGCGTCGTTGCCGACCCAAACGCCGGCGACGACGTCGCGCGTATAGCCGATGAACCACGCGTCGCGCCAATCGTTCGTGGTGCCCGTTTTGCCGACGGCGGTCCGCCGCCCGAGACGCGCGCGCCTGCCCGTTCCGCGGTCGACGACCTGGTAGAGGAGATGGTTCATATTGCGCACGACGGACCGTTTCAGAACGCGTTCTTCCGTCGGCCGGGGCCGTTCATAGAGAACCGCGCCGAGGCCGTCCGTGATCCGGGTCACCGCGTAGGCGGGCGTCTTCAATCCGCCGTTTGCGAGCGGCAAGTAGGCGCCGGTCAAATCCTCCAAGGTGAGGTTCGTCGCGCCGCCGAGCGCGATCGACGCATGCGCCGGCACGTCGCCTTTGACGCCGAGGCGTTTGGCGACCTCGGCGACCTTGGCGCGCCCGACCCGTTCGGAAAGCCGCACCGCGATCGAGTTCACCGACAGCGCCATCGCCTCGGTCAGCCGCATCGACCCGAGATAGCGGTTCTTGTAATTCGTGGGCGTCCAATCGCCGATAGTGATCGGCTTGTCGACATAGCGCGCGGACGGCGACACGCCGGCCTCAAGCGCGGCGACGTATACGAACGGTTTGAACGCCGAGCCGGGCTGGCGTTTGGCTTGCGTCGCCCGGTTGAATTGGCTCTCCACGTAAGACTGCCCGCCGACCATCGCGCGCAAGGCGCCGTCCGGCGCGTAGGCGACGAGCGCGGCTTCCTCCGCGCCGGCGAGCTTGGCGTTGTAGTCGAGCGCGGTTTTAACCGCGGCCTCGGCGGCGCTTTGCATCTCCATGTCGAGCGTCGTCTCGACGATGAGGTCGACGTCGCCATAGGCGGCCGCCTCGCCGGCCAGCGCGCGCGCCTGCGCGGCGACATAGTCGAAGAAATAGCCGAGCCCCGCGCCGACGGAATCTTCTTTCACCGCCGGCGGGTTCACCTTGGCTTCGTGGACCGCGAACGGCGTGACCGCTTTGATCTCCAGAAGGTTGTTGAGCACTTTTTTGGCGCGGTCGGCCGCGCCGTAGGGGTTTTGCGTCGGCGCAAGCGTCGAGGGCGCCTTCGGCAGGCCGGCGAGCAGCGCCGCCTCGCTCAACGTCACGTCCCGCGCGGATTTGCCGAAATAGGTCCGCGCCGCGGCCTCGACGCCGTAAGAACCCGCGCCGAGGTAAATCCGGTTCAAATAGAGCGAGAGGATTTCGTCTTTGGACAGATGGCCTTCGAGCCACAAGGCGGTGAGCGCTTCGCGGATCTTGCGATCGTATGTCTGCTCGCGCGACAGGAATAGGTTGCGGGCGAGCTGCTGGGTGATCGTCGAGCCGCCCTCCACCACCTCGCCGGAGCGATAATTTCGCCAGGCCGCGCGCATCGTGCCTTTAACGTCGACGCCCCAATGGTTGTAAAAGCGCCGGTCTTCGGTCGCGAGAAACGCTTTGACGAGATAGTCCGGCAACTGATCGACTTCGACGGCCTCGCCGTAACGCGCGCCGCGGGTCGCGACCGTGTCGCCTTTGGCGTCTTTGACGACGACGGCGGCGAGGCGATTGACGCCCCACAAATCAGCGCCGATCGGATCGCGCGGCGCGTAATGCAAAAACGCGGCGGCGAGAACGCCGCACAGCGCGACGCTGCCGAGCGCGAAGGCGTGGCCGACGGCCTGGGCCGGACCCAAGCGCGCCCGGCGCGAGGCGGGGCGCCCGGCGACCGCCGCATTCACCGCCGCATCGGCCGCTTCAGCCGGCGTTTTCGGCCGAGGGGCGGCCGCCGTCTTCTTTTTGGGGCGCAACGACTTTGACCTCGTTCGCGACGTCAACCGCGCCGCTTTGTCTTTCAGGGCGCGCGCGCCGTCGCCGAGCCGTGCGGCGATTGCGGGCTTGGCGGCCTCGCCCGCGGGCGGGGGGGCCTTGACGCTCGGCGGCGGGGCCGCCGCGTCGGACGCCTTTTTGGTTGTCGGCGGCGCGGCTTTTGTCGGCGCGCCGTCGGGCGACGACACGACCGGCGGGACCGCATCAGGGGCGACGTGCGGCGGCGCGACGATCGGCGGCGGGTCCGCTTTCGCCGAATCGGCGGACGTGGCCGTCTTTGCGTCCGGCTTGGCGGGCTTGGACGCATCGGCCGGCCGCGGCGCGGCGTTTTCGCCGTCGCTCGGCGCGTCGCCGCCCGGTTTTTCCTCGTCGCTCATGGTCGCCGCCGCCTTACACCCCACAACCGCCGCCGCTTGCGACAAGCCGCGGCATGACGCCTATGGTTCTTGCGATATCATGGCGGCTGCATGGCGGGAAATGGCAAAAATCCGGAAAACGAGGCCGCTCGCGGAACCGACGCGGGCGCCGCTCGGCCGTTTTGGGAGCGCAAACGTCTCTCGGAGATGTCGCCCGAGGAGTGGGAGTCGTTGTGCGACGGATGCGGACGGTGTTGCCTCGTCCTCCTCGCGGACGAGACGACCGACGAGGTTTGGGAGACCGACGTTGCTTGCGCGCTCTACGACGCCGAACGCCGGCGGTGCACCGATTACGCGAACCGCAGCGTCCGGGCGCCCGATTGCGTGCGCTTGACGCCGGAGAACGCGGGCGCCTTGGCATGGATGCCGGAGACGTGCGCGTACCGACGGCTCGCGCGCGGCCAGTCGCTCCCCGAATGGCATCCGCTGATTACGGGCGACCCGACGACGGTCGCGCGCGCCGGCGCAGCCGCGTCGAAACGCGTCGTCAGCGAACGCGCCGTCGCGGACGACGATCTGGAAGACCGGATCGTCCGGCGGCGGTAAGGGCTGCGCGTTACCGGGCCGCGGGGGACGCCGCGATCCACCGCAGCGCCGGGCGCAAGGCGAAAACGCTCGGCACGGCCGCGACGACGATCGTCAGGCCGGCGAGGACGCCGTAGCGTTGGGGCTCCGACAGGCCGGCCGGGACGTTCTCGTAGACGAGATTGCTGAGGCCGGGCCCGCCCAGAAGGATGACGCAGTTGCTCGCCGCGACGACTGCGATGATCCCCAGGCTGATTAACGACGCATAGAATAACTGCAATAAAGCCGTATACCGATTGTCGCGCGTCCAAAAGCGAATATAATTGAGTTTAAAAGCGCGGCGGACGAAGTGCGGGTCGACGTCGGCGACGATCGCGTTGGCGAACGCGGCGCCGGCGAGGAAACATAGCGACAGGGCGATCGTGAAAGCGCTCTTCAGTTTCACGCCTTTGGCGCGATCGAACGCCGCCCCGCCGTCCTGTGCGAGCGCGGGGTTGATTTCCCGGCCGACGCCGGTCGACAGCGCAAGCTCGGTGGACCACAGATCAATATAGTTTACGAGCGTCCAGAGGACGACATAAGCCGCCGTCGTAAGAAGAACGCGCGGGGTTATCGCCATGGCCCCCGCGTCCCTCACCGGGCGCCGGCGCCGACGACGTCCTGGACGTCCGCCACGCCCTCGGCGGCGAGCCGCTTGGCGAGACCGCGCAAGATTGCACCGACGAGGCCCGGCCCTTGATAGACAAGGCCGGTGTAAAGCTGCACGAGGCTCGCCCCGGCCGCGAGCTTGTCGAACGCGTCGTCCGCGCTCGCGACGCCGCCGACGCCGATGATCGGCAAGACGTCGCCGATTTCCGAATAGAACTCGCGCAACAAGGCGGTCGACGGCGCTAACAAAGGCGGGCCGGAAAGCCCCCCTTTTTCTCCCGCCGCGGCGCCGCGCAAGCCCTCGGGCCGTGCGAGCGTCGTGTTCGAAACGATGAGACCGTCGACGCCGGCGGCGCGCGCGGATGCGGCGATGTCGGTTTTATCCGCATCGTTGAGATCGGGCGCGACCTTCAGAAAGACCGGGGCCGGCGCGTCGAGGTCGTCGCGCGCCGCTAG
This sequence comes from Pseudomonadota bacterium, assembly GCA_039187035.1. Classification (GTDB taxonomy): domain Bacteria; phylum Pseudomonadota; class Alphaproteobacteria; order Caulobacterales; family Parvularculaceae; genus JAJFFW01. Next base: position 7,301 of record JBCCZS010000061.1, read on the forward strand.
GACGCGTGCGAGAAGCTCATCAAGCGCGCCGCGGCCCTGCAGGTCGCGAAGACCCGGCGTGTTCGGCTAGGAAATATTGACCGTATAGAAATCGACCCGCCCTTCGAAGATTTGCACGCCGGCGACGTAATCGGCCGTACGGTCCATGCTCAGTTTATTCGCACCGAGATTAACGCCGACGACGCCGGGCCGCGTGCGCTTGGGCAACCGGGACGCAATGAGCGCCGCGCCGTCATTGTTGAACCCGTAGCGATTGATGACGGCCCGCTCTTCGGGAAGGCGAAAGACGCGCGGGCGCGGATTGCCGGGTTGCGGGCGGGGCGTCGCCGCGCCGACCTCGACGAAACCGAAGCCGAGGCCGAGCGCCTGGCGCCAGACGCGCGCGTTTTTGTCGAAACCGGCGGCGAGGCCGAGGGGGTTTGGAAAATCAATCCCGGCGACTTGGGTGCGCAGCCGTTTCGCATCGGCGCCGCGCACCCGGTAGGACGGCGCGAGGCCGGCGCGCATGAGGGCGATCGTCGCGTCGTGCGCGCGTTCGGGATCGAGCGCGCGCAGGGCCCGGGTCGCGAGCCCCGCCGGCGACCAGCGCGTCGTCATGCGGCCGCGTCCGCCGGCGTCAACGGCGCGCCGAACGCGAAACCGTCAGGCTGCGGAATAAGGACGTAAAGCGCCGTCACCGAGGCGACGGGCGCGCCGCCGTACAAGTGCGGAAACAACGCGCCGCCGCGCGACGGCTCAAAGCGCAAGTCGCCCGTCAACGCCGACGGGTCCAGCATGGCGGCGAGGAGATCGTCGCAGCCCGCAAAGTGTTTGGCGGCGGTCTCTAGAACCTGCGCGCCGGTGGAGAGATGGAGGAAGCCGTCCGTCCGGTCGACCGCGCGCTCGGGCAAATCGCCGCCGCGCGCGTGCGCCGCCCGCCAGTCCGCGCGCGTGATGAGACGAAATAGGGCCTCGTCGCGCGCGGCCGGATCAGCGTTGGTCGGCAATGAAGGCGAGCTCCGCATCGCGGCCTTCGTCGACCGCCGTTTGAAAATCCTGCGCGAGCCGCTGGACGCCCTTTTCAAAGACGCTTTGCGCCGGCCCGTTAAGCGCGACCGAAAGCGCGTCCGATCCGGTGCGACGCCACTCCTCGCGATCGCTCGCACGGTAGCTGACGGCGGCCTCAAAGGCGATGACGACATTGTCCGGATCAAGCGCGCGCGCGCGTTCGATTTCTTCAAAGCCGACGTCCGGGTCCGCCTTGTAGATCCGATCGGCGCCGCGGCGGGCGACTTCGATGCGCCAGGTGCCGGACGTCGACAGGGCCCAGGGATTGTCGGGATCAAGCGCCAAGGCGGCGTCGATCGACCGGCGCGCCCGCTTCGGGAGCCCCAACAAAAACGCGCGCGGGCCGCTCATATTCGCCGCGCGTACCGAATGGCTGATGGCGAGTTGGAGATGCGCCTCGACATTGTCGGGATCGGCCTCAAGCGCGCGCTCGGCGAATTCGGCCGCGCGCAGCGCATCTTTGCGGGCGGCTGACGCGCGGATCTCGAAATAGCCGGCCGCATTCATGGCGCGCGCCGCGAGCGCCAAATTCGGCGCGCCGCCGGCTTCGCTCGCAGCGGCGACGGCGGCATCGTATCGGCCGGCTTGGTAGTGGGCGAGCGCGGTCGGGTCGGCGCCGGCGCTGCGGTCCATGTCGGACGAGGCCATATCGGCAGCGGACGGCGCGACCGAAACGGCTTCTTCGCTGGTTGCGGCCTCGTCCTTGGCGAGCGACGGCGCCGTCGGTTGCGCGGCGGCCCCGAAGACCGACAGCGCCGAGACGGCGAAGACCGTTAAGACGATGCGCGCGAAGCCCGACCCGGCGCAAAACATGGCGACCACTCCCCTGCGGCGCACGCTCCGACGCGCGCGGCCCCGCCATATTCCACCGAAGCGGCTCGTTTACAACGTCGAGGCGAGCGAACTTGCGGTAAGGGTTCGCGCAGCGCGATACGGCGCGGGCCGACGGCGGCGACTTGGGGAAAACCGGGGCGGAAAAATGCGCCCTGCGCGGGCGGGCGGGTTGCGCCGGGGCCGCGCGCACGCGACATGACGGGTCCATCGACGCGTCGCCGCGACAGGTCCGGCGCCGCGTCGCGCATTCGTTTACGGACTTTCGACCATGCCGGACGGCGCCCGACGTCTCGGCCCCCGCGTCGGCGCCGCGCCGCCGACGGCGCGGATGGGCCCCCGCGAAGTCATCGCCTTCGTCGCCGCGACGATGGCGCTGAACGCGTTCGCCATCGACATGATGCTCCCCGCGCTCGGCCTCATTGACGAGGCGCTCGGCGCGCGCAGCGAGAACGACCGCCAGCTCGTCATTATCGTTTACATCATCGGCAACGGCATAGCGCAGCTGTTCTTCGGCCCGCTGGTCGACCGGTTCGGGCGCCGCCGCGTGCTCGTCGGCTCGCTCTTCGGCTACCTCGTCGGCTGCGTCCTCAGCGTGATCGCCGGCAGTTTCACCCTGTTGCTGGCGGCCCGCGCCTTCCAAGGCGTCGCCACCGCCGGCGCGCGCGTCGCCGTGATCGCCAGCGTGCGCGACCAGGTCGCCGGACGCCGCATGGCGGAGGTCATGTCGTTCGCCATAACGATCTTTATGGCCGCGCCCATCGTCGCGCCCGGCATCGGCCAGGTGGTGCTCGCGGTCGCGTCGTGGCGGATGATTTTCATCGCGCTGTTGGTTTACGGCGTCGCCGTTCTGACGTGGGCGATCGCGCGCATGCCCGAGACGCTGGCCGCGGAACGCCGGGCGCCGTTGCGGCCGGGACCGGCGGCGCAGGCCTATCTCACCTTCGCGTCGAACGGATGCGCGCTCGGCTACACGCTCGTCAGCACGATGTGCTTCAGCGCGCTGTTCGGCTTCATTTCGATGTCCGAGCAATTGTTCAACGAAACCTTCGGCGTCGGCGAGCATTTCGGGATCGTGTTCGGGTCGATCGCCGGGGCGCTCGGCGCGGCGACGCTCGTCAACGCGAAACTTGTCGGCCGGTTCGGCATGCGCCGGCTGACGCATGCGGCCGTCGTCGGGTTCGTCGTCATCAGCGCCGCGCACGTTGCGGCCATCGCGGCGTTCGGAGACGTGTTCCCCGTTTTCATGGCGGCGATGTGCGGCTCGTTGTTCTGCCTCGGCCTCATCGGGCCGAACTGCAACGCGCTGGCGATGGAGCCGATGGGCCGGATCGCCGGCGCCGCCGCAGCCGCCTACGGGTTTATCTCAACGACCCTTGCGGGCGTCATCGGCGGCGTCATCGGCCGGTTTTATGACGGCTCCACCGGAACGGTCGCCGGCGGCTTTCTGGCGCTCGGGCTGGTCGCGCTCGTTCTGGCGCTCATCGTTGAAAACGGCCGGCTCTTTCGTCCCGGCGTCGCGGCTTGACGCGCCGGCGCGTGTGCCTCGGCGTCGTCGCGAGCCCGCACGGGGTGCGCGGCGCATTCCGAGTCAAGACATTCACCGAAGCGCCCGAGGGGCTCACCGCTTACGGTCCGTTGTCGGACGAAGACGGCCGCCGAACCTTCGCGCTGTCGATCGTCCGCGTGTTGCGGCCCGACCTCGTCTTGTGCACCTGTCCGCAAGCGCCGGACAGGACGGCGGCCGAGGCCTTGCGCGGCGTGAAACTCTATGTCGACCGCGATCGCCTGCCGGACCCATCGGCCGGCGACGATGAAGACGCGTTTTACCACGAAGACCTCGTCGGCCTCGCCGCGGTCTCGCCCGAGGGGGCGCCCTTGGGCCGCGTGACGGCGGTCTTCAACTTCGGGGCCGGCGACGTCTTGGAACTTGCGGACGTGCCGGGCCGCAAGGGCCGGCTTTTGGTCCCGTTCACGCGCGCCGCGGTTCCGGAGGTTCGGCTCGACGCGCGCGAGGTCGTCGTCGACCTCTCGTCCGTCGATCCGGCGTCCATCGATCCTTCCGAGCCCGACTCGGAAGACGCCGACTAAGCCGCTTCCGCCGGCGGGAACACCAACGCAACGCGCAAGCCTCGCCCGCTCTTCAACGCATTTTTCAAGTAGAGCCGCGCCCCGTGCGCGCGCGCGATCGCGCTCACAAGGCTCAGCCCCAGCCCGCTTCCCGGCGTCGTGCGGCTCGCTTCGAGACGAACGTAACGCTGAAGCACGTGGTCGCGGTCCTTGTCCGGCACGCCCGGCCCGTCGTCGGCGACCGATAGGGACACCGCGCCTTCCGGCGTTTCACCGACCGACAAGATGATGCGCTCGCCGCCCTCGGCATATTTCAGCGCATTGTCGAGAAGATTGGCCACCGCCTGAGAAATCAACGCGCGCGAGCCCTGCACCGGATGCGCCGGCTTGTTCTTCACCGACAGATGAAAGCCAGCGTCCTGCGCGGCCGGCTCGTAGAGTTCGGCCATTTCTTCCACGACGGAATTGACGTCGATCGGCTCCATAACGCCCGCGCCCTCGCCGGACTCGATGCGCGCGATTGAAAGAAGCGCGTTGAAGGTCGAAATCATCCGCTCGGCTTCAGCCTGCGCGGCCGCCAGCGCCGCGTCGCGCACCGCGTCGTCGGCGTCGAGCGCTTCGGCGAGCCGATTGCGGATCCGCGTCAGCGGCGAGCGCAAATCGTGTGCGATATTGTCGGATACTTCCTTCATGCCGGTCATCAACCGTTCGATCTGATCGAGCATCGCGTTCAAATTGACGGCGAGATTTTCCAACTCGCCGCCGCCGCCGGTGATCCTGATGCGCCGGGTCAGATCGCCCCCGCGGATAGCGCGCGCCGTTCTGTTCACCGCGTCGACGCGGCGCAACAGCGTGCGCGAGAACAACAGACCGACGATCAGCCCGGTCATCACCACCGCGATCGCCGTTTGGACGATGACGGTTCGAAGCCGCGCCGAGAGGAGATCGCGGTCGGAGCTATCGCGCGCGGTGAGCACCAAAAACGGCGCATCGTCGTCCGTACGCGTTGAAAAGCTGCGGATTTTGCCGCGCCCGCGCCGGCTTTCCACCCCGACGACGGCGCCCGCCTCATCGACGCGGTCGCGCTCGTAACTGAATTCGAAAAAGTCTTCGTCCGCGGTCAACGCTTCCGGCGGCAGCGCCGTCAAATTGCCCGCCAGCAACGCGCCCGACGGCGCGCGCACGAGCATGTAAAGCCCGCCGTCGCGCCATTTCGACCGGTCGTCGAGTTCTTCGAGAAGGGTTTTCTCGCCTTTTTCGGCGAAGATTTCGGCAAGGACCTCCATGTCCTTGTCGATCGTATTGTCGATCTGATCGTCGACCGCGCCGAGCGTCGTACGAAACAAATAGAGCCCCAACACGCCCACCGCGACCGCGAACAGGAGCATGTAAAGGAGCGTCAGCTGAAATGACGTCGTCCGTAAGAGGCGGAACATCGACCCTCAGTCGTCGTCGGAAATCGTGTACCCAGCCCCTCGGATGGTTTTGAGGAGCGGGCGGTCGAACCCTTTATCGATTTTCGAACGCAACCGCGAGATATGCACGTCAATGACGTTCGTCTGCGGATCAAAATGATACTCCCAGACGTTTTCAAGCAACATCGTACGCGTAACGACCTGCCCGGCGTGGCGCATGAGATATTCCAAGAGCCGAAATTCGCGCGGCTGCAGGTCGATCTTTTGCGACGCGCGGCGCACCGTCCGCGTCAACACGTCGATTTCGAGGTCGGCGACGGCGTAGCGCGTCGTGACGGCCGTCGGGGCCGCGTTGCGCCGTTTGCCGAGCGATTCAACGCGCGCCAGCAGCTCCGAAAACGCGTAGGGCTTGACGAGGTAGTCGTCGCCGCCGGCCTGAAAGCCGGTCACGCGGTCGTCGACTTCGCCGAGCGCCGACAAGAACAAAGCGGGCGTCTCGTCGCCCTCGTCGCGCCGGCGCTTCAAGACGTCGACGCCGTTCATTTTCGGCAACATGCGGTCGATGACATAAGCGTCGTAATCGCCGGCCGCGGCCATACCGTGGCCGGTCTCGCCGTCGAGCGCGTGGTCGACCACGTGGCCCGCGTCGCGCAAGCCTTTCGCGATGAAAGCCGCCGCCTCATCGTCATCTTCAATGAGCAGAATGCGCATCAGCGACGCGATGCCATAAAGGAAAGCGCCGGTCAAAGTCTTATTCCGGCGCTTTCAAGGGGTTAACACGAAGACCTGCGGACAGATCGCCGGTTCTACTCTTCGGGATCTTCCGATCGCGCGAGCGGTAGGGCCGCGAACTGCTTCACGCCGCCGACCTGCGTGCGTAACAAAACGGCGTCGCGCCCGTCGTCTATGGCGTTGTCGATCTTCGAGGAAATCTCCTCGGCGTCTTTGACCGGCTGGTTGTCCAGCTGCAGGATGACCGAACCGGCGCGCAGGCCCGCCTCTTCGGCCGGGCTGCCTGCGCGCACGCCGAGAACGACGACGCCCTCAACGTCTTCCGGCACGCGGTAGCGCTCGCGGCGGGCCTCGGTCAGCTCGCCGAGCCGCAAGCCGAGATCGCGCTGGACGGACGACCCGCGCGGCTCTTCGGCGCTGGCGACGCGCGTTGCGTCGTCGCCGCGTTTGCCGAGCGTGACGTTGACGATTTTCTCTTTGCCGTCGCGGATCAGCGTGACCTTCGCCTTCTTGCCGGGCGCGATCTTTGAGACGCCGCGGGACAATTCGCGGGTGTCTTTCACGGCCTCGCCGTTCAATTTGATAATGAGATCGCCGCTCTGCACGCCCGCTTTTTCGGCGGGCGTGCCGTCGAGCACCTCGGCGACCAACGCGCCGTCAGTGGATTTGCGGCCGAACGCTTCGGCGAGCGGCTCGGTCACGGGCTGCAACGAGACCCCGAGCCAGCCGCGCGTGACCGACCCGGTCGAAATCAGTTGCGCCACCGTCTCTTTGGCGAGCCGCGCGGGGATCGCGAACCCGATGCCGACGCTCCCGCCGGTCGACGAATAAATCGCCGTGTTGACCCCGACGACGCGGCCTTTGAGGTCGAACGTCGGCCCGCCCGAATTGCCGCGGTTGATCGGCGCGTCGATCTGAATGAAGTCGGTGAACTGACCGATCGATCCGCCGTCGCGGCCGAGGGCCGAAACGATGCCGCTCGTCACCGTGCCGGAGAGGCCGAACGGATTGCCGACCGCGACCACCCGGTCGCCGACGCGCAGATTAACGCCGTCGGCGAACGAAACGAACCGCTGGTCCTTCGGCGGGGCGACCTTCAACACGGCGAGGTCGGTTTCCGCGTCGGCGCCGACGAGTTCGGCGTCGAGTTCGGTCCCGTCTTTCAGGCGCACGACGATTTTGTCGCCGCCGTCGATGACGTGATTGTTGGTGACGATGTGGCCGTCCGCATCGGTGAAAAAGCCCGAGCCTTGCGCTTCCATGCGCCGAACGCCGCCGTCTTCTTCAAAGAAGCGCTCGCGGTCGTCACGCCCTTCCGGGAACCCGAAGCGGAAGAAAAAGTCGTCGAACTGGTTCGACATGCGCCGGACCGGCGTCTCGCGCTCGACCAAAACCGAGACCACGGACGGCGCAACGTTCTCCACGAGGTCGGCAACCGAAACGAAGCTGTCGTCATAAGTCGCGCCGACGAGCGGCGTCGGCTGTTCGGCGACGGAACGGTCGATCAGCCCGGAGGCGAGCGCGCCGGCGGCGGCGCCGGCCGCGATGGCGACGAGCGTTCCGTGTCGGGCGAACAGGGATTTTCGGCTCATAGTCGTCAGCATCCTTACTGTTGTTGATACGGGCGCGCTTGAGTCTTCCGGACGCAATCGCCGGCCGTCATCGACATAAGGCGCGCGCTCCCGGTTGCAAGACAACGCTTGGTAACGCGTCGTTGAGCGTCGCGGGAGCGGAAAAATCGCGCGACAAATGTCGCAAAAACCGACCCGCTTTGCGGCCAAAATAAGGCGAACGGCGAGCCGTTCGGCGCGCGCCACGGAGCGTCGTCGCGCGCGGTCGGTTGCGAGGTGCTAGCGGGGACGGCCCCAGGCCGCAATCTCGCGCCGGCGTCCTGGCGCGCCGCGGCGCGACGGGGTGTGTGTCGC
>JBCCZS010000062.1:0-15144 GCA_039187035.1 Pseudomonadota bacterium
CCTATGAATGCGGTCTGAAAGTCGCGTTAAATACGGTGCGTCAATTTTAAATCGGTTTGTGACGATCCGCAGATCGCCGCGCGCCGCAGAGGAGTAAGCGATTTTGGCTAACGGATCCTTTCCGCGGACCCGGCTGCGCCGGACGCGCGCGCACGGCTGGTCCCGCGCGCTGACGGCGGAGACCCGCCTTGCGCCGAGCGACCTCGTATGGGGGATTATTTTGCGCGGCGGCGACGAGGCCGACGGCGCGGTCGCGGCGATGCCGGGCGTGGAGCGTTTAACGCCGGCCGGCGCGGTCGACGCGGCGCGCCGCGCCCGCGCGCTGGGCGTGCCCGCCCTGGCGCTTTTTCCCTACACGGGGCTTGCGGACCGCTCGGCCGACGCCGCCCTCGCCGTCGATCCCGACAATCTCATGTGCAAAACGGCGCGCATGATAAAAGACGCCGTCCCCGAGATCGGCCTCATCGCCGACGTCGCGCTCGACCCCTACACCGACCACGGACATGACGGGGTCCTGCGCGACGGCGCAATCGTGAACGACGAAACCGTCGATATTCTGGTGCGGCAGGCCGTCGTCCAGGCGAAAGCCGGCTTCGACGTCGTCGCGCCGTCGGACATGATGGACGGGCGGATCGGGGCTATTCGCGACGGGCTGGAGGCGGAAGGCCTTCAAGACACCCACGTTCTCTCCTACGCGGCGAAATATGCGTCCTGCTGTTATGGGCCCTATCGCGAAGCGATCGGCGCTGAGGGCGTTCTGAAGGGCGACAAACGGACCTATCAAATGGATCCGGCCAACACCGATGAGGCGCTGCGCGAGGTTGCACTGGATATCGAAGAAGGCGCGGACGCCGTCATGGTGAAACCGGCGGGGCCGTATCTGGATATCGTGCGGCGCCTGCACGACGCGTTTCCCGTGCCGCTCTATGCGTTCCAGGTGTCGGGCGAATACGCCATGATTGCGGCCGCTGCGGCCAACGGATGGCTGGACGGCGAGCGGGCGATGATGGAATCCCTAACGGCGATTAAACGCGCCGGCGCCGACGCGATCGTCACGTACTTCGCCCCCCGCGCCGCCGAGGCGCTTAGCTGAACGGGCGCGACGCGCCGCCGCCGCGCGAGGACGACACCGATGAAGGCGTTGATCAAAGCCAAAGCCGAAGAAGGCATCTGGATGGCCGATATCGGCGCGCCCGAGCCCGGCCCACACGACGTGCTCATCGAGGTCAAACGCACCGCGATCTGCGGCACGGACGTCCATATCTATAATTGGGACGCCTGGGCGCAGCGCACGATCCCTGTTCCGATGGCCGTGGGTCATGAGTTTTCCGGCGTGATCGTAGAAATCGGCGCGGACGTCCCGGCCGAACACGCCCAATTGGCGGTCGGGGACCGCGTCTCGGCCGAGGGACACGTCACGTGCGGGTATTGCCGCAATTGCCGCGCGGGGCGGCGGCATTTGTGCCGCAACACCAAAGGCGTCGGCGTCAATCGCCCCGGCGCGTTCGCCGACTATCTGTCCGTGCCGGCCTTCAACGTTTATCGCCTGCCCGACGGCGTCTCCGACGAGCTCGGCGCGATCTTCGATCCGTTCGGCAACGCCGCGCACACCGCGCTCGCCTTCGACCTTGTCGGCGAAGACGTTCTCATTACGGGCGCCGGGCCGATCGGCGTTATGGCCGCGGCGATCGCCCGGTTCGTGGGCGCGCGCCATGTGGTCGTCACGGACGTCAACGACTACCGCCTCGATTTGGCGCGCGCGATGGGCGCGACGCGCGCGGTGAACGTTCAGACGACGGACTTAAATGACGTGATGAACGACCTCGGTATGACCGAAGGGTTCGACGTCGGCTTGGAAATGTCGGGCGCGCCGGCGGCGTTTTCCTCGATGCTGGCGGCCATGAACCACGGCGGCAAGATCGCGCTGCTCGGCATCATGCCGAACGGCGCGGGCGTCGATTGGGAACAAGTGATCTTCAAAGGCTTGGAGATCAAAGGCGTTTACGGCCGACGCATGTTCGAGACCTGGTACAAGATGGGCGCGCTCATTCAAGCCGGTCTCGACTTAACGCCGATCATCACGCATCGCTTCCCGGTCGAAGATTTTCAAAAAGGCTTCGACGTCATGCGGTCCGGCCGATCCGGCAAAGTCATCTTGGAGTGGTGAACGCCTACGCGCCCAGCGGGTCGAGCGGATCCGGCCCGTGCGCGTTCGATCCCTCGACCCCCCGCAGAACGCCGAGCTCGATGAGCGACCAGATCCCGACGCCGAAACTCACGACCCCGATCGCGTTGCCGAGCAGGTTCGCCTGATACATGGTCGTCGTCTGACCGAAAAATTCCGTCTCCTGCATCGAACCTGTCAGCCCGACCATCATTAGCAAAGACGACACGACGGTCGGCGCCAGAAAAACCCAAAAGAGGTTCTCCGGCCGGTCTCGGTCGTGGAGCCGCTTTAAGGTCAATGCGCGGAAAGGAACGAAGAACAGACCCGTTAGCACAAGGTTCAAAAGCCCTTGCGTGAACGGCCCCATCTGCCCGCCCGTGGCGAAGGCTGCCGGCAACGACAAAACAAGGGCGACGACGAAGCTGACGATGATCATGCCGATCACGCCGAGCCACCACGTCTTGCGGTTGATGCGCCCTTCGGTGGACGTGTACAGGGTTTTAAAATCCATCGGTCTCTTCGCTTGTCGGCCGATAGGTCATAGTTGACCGGCCCGACCGCCGCAATTGCGGGCCGCTGCGCCCTCGCCGAAAGATCCGCCCATGATCCCTCGCTACACCCGGCCCGACATGGCGGCCATTTGGTCGCCCGAAACGAAGTTCCGCATCTGGTTCGACATCGAGCGCCACGCCGCCGACAAAATGGCCGCGCTCGGCGTCATCCCGGCCGAAGCCGCGCGCGTCGTCGCCGAAAAAGGCGCGGCCGCAACCTTCGACGTCGCGCGCATCGACGACATCGAACGCGAGGTCAAACACGACGTCATCGCGTTTTTGACCCATCTCGCCGAACTGGTCGGGCCGGAGGCGCGCTTCGTCCACCAAGGCATGACGTCGTCGGACGTTCTCGACACGTGCTTTTCGGTGCAGCTTGCGCGCGCGAGCGATCTTTTGTCGGCGGGGCTCGCGCGCGTCCTCACCGCGCTAGAAACCCGCGCACGGGAACACAAAGACACGCTATGCGTCGGCCGCAGCCACGGCGTCCATGCCGAGCCGACGACGATGGGGCTGAAATTCGCCAGCTTCTACTCCGAATTCGATCGGGCCCGCCGTCGCTTGGAAACGGCGCGCGAAGAGATTGCGGTTTGCGCGATCTCCGGGGCGGTCGGCACGTTCGCCAACATCGACCCGGCCGTCGAAGCGCATGTCGCCGAACAAATGGGGCTCGCCGTCGAACCCGTTTCGACGCAAGTTATTCCCCGCGACCGGCACGCGGCGTTCTTCGCCGCGCTCGGCGTCGTCAGTTCCTCAGTCGAGCGGCTTGCAACCGAAATTCGCCATTTACAGCGTACGGAGGTTCTTGAGGCGGAGGAATATTTCTCCGAAGGCCAAAAGGGCTCGTCGGCGATGCCCCATAAGCGCAATCCGATCCTGACGGAGAACCTGACGGGCCTCGCCCGGCTCGTACGCATGTGCGTGACGCCGGCGCTTGAAAACGTCGCCCTCTGGCACGAACGCGACATCTCGCATTCGTCGGTCGAGCGCGGCATCGGCCCGGACGCGACCGTGCACCTCGACTTTGCGCTGCACCGCCTCGCCGGCGTCATTGAAAACCTGATCGTTTACCCGGACCGCTGCCGAGCGAACCTCGACCGGCTCGGCGGCCTCGTGCACTCGCAGCGGGTCTTGCTGGCGTTGACGCAGGCCGGCGCCGCGCGCGAGGACGCGTACCGCCTCGTCCAACGCAACGCCATGCCGGCCTGGCGCGGCGAAGGAGCGTTCCTCGACAACCTCAAAGCCGACGCCGACGTATCGGCGTTGCTCGACCCGGAGGCGCTCGAAGCGCTGTTCGATTTGTCCGTCCACACCCGCCACGTCGACACGATTTTCGCGCGCGTTTTCGGCGCCTAAGCGCGCCGGTGGAGCGCGGCGTTGACGAGCGCGGCGACGAGCATGGCGAGCGCGATCGTAAACAAAACGGGCGACGTCGCTTGCGTGAAATGCTCGCGCAAAAACGGACCGCCGGCCTCAAGCGCGGCGGCCGGCGGCGGGTCGGCGTACCCGTTCGGCGTTGAGACCCCAAGCAAGGGCGAAAGATGGAAACCGACCGCGCCGAGGAACGGGGCCGCCGCCAACGCCGCGCCGATGCGCCGGGTCGCCGGCAGGATCACCAACACTCCGGCAAGCAGCTCCAACGCGCCGGTCGCCCAATTGACGATCGGGTAGAAGAGCCCGGCGAACGGCAGGCCCATGGCCTCAGCGCGATGCTCGATGAACGGGAATATATGCGCGCCGCCGGCGAACTTCATCGCGCCGAAAAAGATCAAAAATCCGCCGAGCGTTAGCGACAAAACCCATTTAACGATCGCCATCGTCACGCTCATCGTCGTCGGCGATGCCGAGGCAGGCGAGCGTGAACGCGTAGGCGTGCGCGCGCTCCTCCAGCCGCTCGAACCGCGCCGCCGACCCCGCATGCCCCGCCGCCATGTTCATGCGCAACAAAAACGGCCCGCCCGTCGCCGTCGCCCGCAAACGCGCGACCCATTTGGCCGGCTCCCAATAAGTGACGCGATAGTCGGTCAAGCCGCCCGTCGCGAAGATCGGCGGATAGTCGGCGGCCGCGATATTGTCGTAGGGCGACCAGCTTTTGATCCGCTCGTAATCCGTCGCGCTTTCAATCGGGTTGCCCCACTCTTCCCATTCGGGCGGCGTCAACGGCAACGACGCGTCGGAAATCGTATTGACGACGTCAACGAACGGCACCTGGCCGACGACCCCGCCGAAAAGATCCGGACGCAGGTTGACCGCCGCGCCGACGAGAAGCCCGCCGGCGCTGCCGCCCTGAATGACGAGACCGGGCCGCGCGCGCCCTTCCTTGACCAAGGCGTCGGCGACGTCGACGAAGTCCGTAAACGTATTGATTTTCGTTTCCAGCTTGCCGTCGAGATACCAGCTTCGGCCGAGCGCCGAGCCGCCGCGAATATGCGCAATCGCATAGGCCGCGCCTCGGTCGACGAGCGAAAGAACGTTGGTCGAAAACGACGCCGGAATGGCGGCGCCGTAGGAGCCGTACCCGTAAAGAAGCGTCGGTTGCGGCCCGTCGAAAATCGGTTCGGCGAGACGTAAGAGCGTCACCGGCACCTGCGCGCCGTCGCGCGCCGTCACGCGGAACCGTTCGACGACATATTTGTCCGCGTCGTGACCGGACGGGATCTCCTTGCGCTTGATCAAGGTGCGCGCGCCCGTGGCCATGTCATAGTCGAAGGTTTCGTCCGGGCGGGTCGGCGATTCGTAAATGAAGCGCAGCGTCGTCGTATCGAATTCGTAGTTGGCGCCGAGCCCGATCGAATAGGCCGCCTCGTCGAACGCGATCTCACGCACGGGCGCGGCCGCCGCGCCGCCGGATTTGTAAAGCGTGATGCGCGGGAGCGCGTCTTTGGACGTGTAGACGGCGACGAAGTCTTTGAAGGCGACGAGAAAGCGGACGAAGACGCCGTCTTCCGCCGGCAACCAATCGGTCCAGGCCTCGCGCCCCGGATTATCGACGGGCGCGCGCACGATCTTGAATTCCTCCGCGCCGTCGGCGTTCGTCAGGATCAAGAACGCCTCGCCGTCGAAATCGACGTCGTATTCGACGCCGTTGTCGCGCGCCGCGACGAGGCGCGGCGCGAAGGCCTCTTCGTCTGCATCGGCGCGGAAAAACCGCACTTCGCTCGTCGTTTGGCTGCTGCTCCCAATGAAGATGAATTGACCGTCAAGGCTCTTTGAAACCCCGACGAAGAAATCGTCCGCCGGCTCTTCGTAGATGACGCGGTCGGCCTCGACCGGCTCGCCGAGGACGTGGCGCTTGACCCGGCGCGGGCGTTTGTCTTCGTCGCGGTCGACATAGTAAAACGCTTTGCCGTCGGCCCGCCAAACCGGCGCGCCCGAAACGTCGGGAACAGCGTCGGCGAGATCGGCGCCGGTCGTCAGATCGCGGACGTTGACCGTATAGCTCTCCGATCCGACCCGGTCCTCCGCATAGGCAAGGAGCCCGTGGTCGGGGCTCGTGCGAAAGCCGCGTACGGAGTAAAATTCCGACCCGGCGGCTTCGGCGTCGCCGTCGAAAACAACCTGGTCCGCACCGCCCTCGCGAGGCTTTCGTTTCACGATCGGGTGCTCGCCGCCTTCCCGGTACGCGGTCCAATAGAGCCAAGGCCCGTCAGGCGCCGGGGGCGTGCCGTCATTCTCTTTGATCCGTCCGCGCATTTCCGCATAGAGACGATCACGGAGCGGCTCGAGGTCGGCCGTTACGGTTTCATAATAGGCGTTTTCGGCGTCCAGAACCGCGCGGATATCGTCCGGCAGCGTTTCCGGCTTGGACAGAACCTCGCGCCAATTCTCCGCACGCAGCCACGCATACGGGTCGACGCGCACGTCGCCATGCTGCTCGATGCGGGCGTCGCGCGCCGGCGTCGCCGGCGCTTCGGTTGCCGGGAACGGCGATTTTGCGGCCACGGTCGGCTCCTTCTGTCGGTTTTCGGATCCAGGCGCGACGGGCGCGCCGCAGGCGCAAAGCGTCGCGGCGAGCGTTGCGCTGAGGGCGCGGCGGGCGGTCGACGTCAGGGTCACGGGGTCTTCGTCCTCCACTTAACGATCGCGTGCGCGACGCGGCGAGCAAATTGCCATGGCGTGCGCGCGCGCTTAGGTCGAAGACTTGCGTACGCGCGATCGACGTTGGAGGCTAACGACATGCGCACAAACCGCCGGAGCGTTGTTTTAACCGCCGCCGCTGCTGTTGTTACAGTCGGGGTCGGCATAGGGGTCTCCGTCGGGGCCGCCCAGGACGCGAGCGAGGCTCAAGCGTCGCCGACGGCGACGGCGATTTACGCCGGCGGATGTTTCTGGTGCGTCGAGGCCGATTTTGAGAAGGTCGACGGCGTCGTCGACGTCGTCTCCGGGTACACGGGCGGCGCGCTCGAAAACCCGACCTATGAACAAGTCACCTACGACGACACCGGCCATTTGGAAGCGGTGCGCGTCACCTTCGACCCCGACCGCATCAGCTATCGCGCGCTGACCGATTATTTCCTTCGGCATATCGATCCGTTGGACGACGGCGGGCAATTCTGCGACCGCGGGGCGTCCTATAAAACGGCGATATTCGTTATCGACGACGCCCAGCGCCAAGACGCCCTCGCCTCGCTCGCGGCGGGCCAAGCGCTTCTCAGCGAGCCGATCGTCACGCCCGTACGCGCCGCCTCAGCCTTCTGGCCGGCCGAAGACTATCACCAGGATTATTACAAGAAAAAACCGGTGCGCTATCGGTTCTATCGCACGCGGTGCGGCCGGGACCGCCGCGTGAAAGCCGTCTGGGGCGACGCCTCGACGAAGTAACGACGCGGCCGGATCGTCCGAGCCGCGCAGCTGACGCGCATTAAAGCCCGAAACGAAAAAGGGCCGGCGAACGCCGGCCCTTTCGCTATTCTATTGGACGCCGTCCGATTTATTCGAACGAAATCGTCACTTCGGCGCGGCGGTTAAGCGGCTCGCGCGTGCCGTCCGGCGTCGGTTTGGCGAGGTTCGTCTCACCGAGCGCGCGGGTGTCAATCCGTTCAGCCGGCACGCCGTTCGCGATGAGCGCGCGTTCGACCGCTTCAGCCCGACGCAGCGAGAGCGCCTGGTTGTAGCCGGACGATCCGACGGTGTCGGTGTTGCCCTCGACGACGACCGTCTCGATGTCGTTCGCCAGCGCCCGCTGCGCGGCTTCGCGCACGAGGCTCGCCGCTTCCGGCGTCAAGCTCGACTTGTCGTAGTCGAAGTAGACGATGAAATCGATCGGATCCGGGATGGCCGCTTGCGTCTCGACGAGCTGCGGCGGGCACTCGGCCGTGAGCGGCACGCTCGAACCGTCCCAGCAGTCTTTGTATTCGACGGCCGGCGGCGGCGCGGCGCCGAAGTTCCAGCGCAAGCCGGCGAACGCCGAGTGAACGTCGTAACCGTGCTTAAAGTTTACGTC
This sequence comes from Pseudomonadota bacterium, assembly GCA_039187035.1. GTDB lineage: Bacteria > Pseudomonadota > Alphaproteobacteria > Caulobacterales > Parvularculaceae > JAJFFW01. The sequence goes on from JBCCZS010000062.1 coordinate 8,162, forward strand.
GGCGCCGTTCAGCGTGCCTTCTAGGTCCGCCTTCAGCGCGTGCAGATAACGGTACGACAGGTCCAGCGTCAGATTATCGGCGAGCTCAATGGCCAGACCGGCGATGCCTTGAAACGCCAAGCGTGTGACGCCGTCATTGATGTCCAGGGTCAGCGGGCCGTTGATCGCCGTGGTGTTGTTGCCGGTATAATCGGCCTCGATGCGGATGCCGCCGACGCCGCCGCCAATGTACGGCGTGACGGCTTGTCCGGTGTCGAAGTCGCGGATGAGGTTCGCCATGAACGCGTACGACTCAGTATCGCCGTCGACGCTGTCCGGCCAGCCGGAAAACCCGAGGCCGTCGCCGGCGAGGTGGCGCAGCTCGTTTTCGCGGTAGGAGAACTCGAGCTCCGCACGCCAGTCATTGTCGAACGCATAGCCAAGCGCCGTGTAAACGCCGATTCCGTTGTCGAAGTCGGCCTCGCTGTCGAAAGCGTCAGCCCCCGAAACCAACTTCGTCTCGAAGTCGCGGTCCGGTTGAACATAAGACAAGCCGGCGCCGATCGCGCCGTAAAATCCTTCGTAAGCCAGGGCGGCCGGAGCGGTCGCAAGCGTCGCCGCAGCGGCCAACAGCGAAGTCTTGAGTTTCATCATTCCCCTCCTCAGGTGGACGTATGAGGCCGCCAGCCGAACGCTTGCGGGCTACCATTTAATCCGCGTGTAGCGAATTCGCGGCGGCGCACCTAGCGAAATCCGCGCAATTCGTACGGGGTCGAGGATATCCGATTAAGCATGTTGCATCAACGCATCGCATTCGTTCATGAGCGCGAAACGAAGGTTACCAAAGCTTTAACGCACAAGGTCGCGAATGGTGCGGCGGGCCCGCGGCGGCGGCTTTAGGGAGCAGTCGTGCGGGTCGCCTACGGCGACGCACGCGCGAATTCTCGACCGGCGCCGCGCGGGTGAATCTGGCGGGTTTCCGCGGTATTTGCATTGAACAACCGCCCAGAGCCGCCAATCGGGCGCAACGCGGCGTGGCGCCGGCCGCGCGTTTTTCCCCGGCGGGGCGAGCGACTGACCATCGGCATCTGGGGGCTCGCCGCCGGCGCTGCGACCGTCCCGTATGCGGCTGACCGCCTCAAACTGTCCGATTATTCATCCGCGCCGGCGACCGAATAGGCCTTCCGCCACAAGATCTCCGGCGCGCCGAGACGCGCAGCCTCGGCGCGGGCCGCGATAAACAAAAAATCGGACAGGCGATTGAGATACATGACGCCGAAATTATCCGGTGCGGCGCCGTCCAAAAACCCGCACGCGGCGCGTTCGGTCCGCCGGCACGCGGTGCGCGCCACGTGCAACCACGCGACGACGGGCGCGCCGCCGGGCAAAACGAACTCCTTCAACGGCGCGAGCGACGCGTTCAGCGCCGCGGCCCGCTCGTCAAGGCGGGCGACGTGCGCGGCCGACAGGACGGGCGCGCCGGGAAAACATAAGGCCCCGCCGAGATCGAAGAGATCGTGCTGAACGCCGTGCAACGTCTCGGCGCATTCCGGCCCCGGCTCGTGCGACAGCACCACGCCGATCCAGCTGTTGAGTTCGTCGACCTCGCCCATCAACGCGACGCGCGGATCGGTTTTCGCAACGCGCGAGCCGTCGCCGAGGCTCGTCTCGCCGCGATCGCCGCCGCGCGTGACGATCTTGTCGAGACGGTCGCCTTTTCGTTCGTTCACGGAGCGCTGGCCCGCGTTAGGCGCGTTCGGCCGGATGAATGCCCGTCGCCGCGGCCTCGCCGATTTCCGACTGACCGGCGAGTTGCCGGCCCGGCGGTTCTTGGTTCGGCTCCAACTGCATCAAGCGTTTGATGATCGGCGACAAGAGCAACATGACGAACGCGATCCCCATCGCGACGTAAGCGACGTTCGTATAGACCGCCGCATACCCCGCTTTCGCGGCGGCGACGTCCGTAAGCTGACCGCCGAGCGTCTCCGCGCCCGTCGATCGCGCGATCACGCCGGCGAGGTAGTTCGACAAACCGGAATACAAGAACCACGCTCCCATCGTCATGCCGACGACCCGCGCCGGCGCCATTTTGGTGACGGCCGACAAGCCGACCGGCGACACCATCAACTCGCCCATCGTGTGGATCCAATAGATCAGAAACACGAAATAGACCGCCGTGAGGCCCGTCGGGCCGGACGCGCCCATGCCGGCGACCAAGGCCAAAAAGCCCAGGCCCGCCAAGAAGACGCCGAACGCGAATTTAACGGGCGTCGACGGTTCGAGCTTGCGTTTCGCCAGCGCCACCCAACCCCAGGCGATGAGTGGGGCGAAGGTGAAAATGAAACCGGCGTTCAGCGATTGGAACACCGGCGCCGGCACCGAGGCTCCGAAGATCGTTCGATCCACGAGCCGGGCGGTGAACAAGTTCAACGACGACCCGGCCTGTTCGAACAGCGCCCAAAACGGGATCTGCGCCAGGACGAAATAAATCGCGGCGAACATCCGGCTGCGCTCGACGCCTTCAAGCTTCGTCATCGCGTAGCCGAATAAAAAGAAGAAAACCCCGATCCCGACCGAAAGCACGAGGCCGTCGGGAATGACTTCCGCGAATTTAACGAGAAGCAGCGCCGACCCGATGATCAAAAGCCCGGCGAGATAACACGCCATTTCGACGGTAATCGGACCCAACGCGCTTTGACGGAGTTTGTCCGCATCCGGCGGATCGGCGCGGCCTTCAAGCCAGCTCTGTCCGCCCAAAAAGACCATGAGGCCGAACAACATGCCGATGCCGGCGAGCCCGAACCCGTACTTCCAGCCATAGGTGATGCCGAGATAGCCGCACAGGATCGACGCGGAAAACGCGCCGATATTGATGCCCATATAAAAGATTGTGAACCCGGAGTCGCGGCGCGGGTCTTTCAGATCGTAAAGCGCGCCGACGATCGTCGAGATGTTGGCTTTCAAATAGCCGACCCCGGCGATGATCAAGGCGAGCGACAAGTAGAGAATGTTCACATAGAGCGGCTCTTGCACGATGCGCGTCGTGTAATCCGCGGTCGCAATCGTCGCCGGCAGGCCGACGGCCGCCGGTTCGGCGATCGCCATCGTCGCGCCGTCGTCTTGGAACGAAATCGCCGAGCGGCCGCTCTCCGAAACGATGATTTGCGTGGCGTCGCCGCCGCGCCCGTCCAGCGTAACCTGGTATTCCGCCCCCTGATAGGTGAGCAGCTCTTTCGATCCCGACCCTTCGAACGCCATGCCGAAATGGCCCAAAACGAGGAGTATCGCGCCGAACGTCACGGCCTTTCGCGAGCCGAGATAGCGGTCCGCGAGCGTCCCGCCGAGGATCGTCATGATGTAAACGAGCGCCGTGTAGGCCCCGTACATCTTCGCCGAACGTTCGTCGGAAAACAGAAAGTGCTGCGTCAAATAAATGATCAGCAGCCCGCGCATGCCGTAATACGAAAAGCGCTCCCACATCTCTGCAAAGAACAAGATGACGAGGCCTCGCGGGTGGCCCAAAATCGTTTTGCCGGATAGCGGCGCGGCCTCAGCCGTTGCGCTCATGGACAGTCCTCCGATGGCGATGGCGCGGGGGATCGCCGGGTCGGCGCCGCGCGGAACGCAAAGAACGCGCCGACCGGGCGCGCTTGAGCCCGGACGGTAACCGATTGTTTACGTTGAAATCCAGAGCGGGCCGCTGCGGCGAAAATATGGCCGCGGGCGAAAACGCCTCGTGCGACGGCTCAAAGACGCGGCGGTCGGGGGCGTTTAAACCCGCTTGCTGACCCGCGGACCCGCGTCGGCAGCGACAGCCGCGGCCTCGGCGTAAGGGTTGTCTTTCGGCGCCCACAGGGCGCGTTCAGGCGGCGCCGGCAGGGCGCGTTCAGGCGGCGCCGACGGGGCGCGTTCGGGCGCGGCCAATTGCTCGGCCCGCAATTGCGCGATCGCCTCGCCGAGCGCGTTTTGCGCTTGGCGCGCCGTCGCGCGATCGAGCGCCGACGGTTCGGACGGGGCCAGCGCCGCCGCCAACACCGTTTCCATTTTCGCGACCGTCGCCTGCAAGTCGCCGCGTACCGGGGACACGTCGAACGTCACCTCGCCGGACGCCGCATACCGACGCCCGTCCGGGCCTTTGACATATTGCAGGACGACCGGTCCCGAATACGGACCGCCGACGGCGCGGTGCGCCTGTTCTTGTTGGCGAACCTGCCGATCGCGCGACTTCAAGTCCGACAATCGCGCAAGATCTTGATGGTCCAACCCGACGGCGTCGCCCTTCGCGCCGCCCGCCGACGAAACGACGGTCCGCGCGTCGCGCGTCGATTGGTCGGCGCCGGCGTTCTGGCCGCCGGGCCGTCCTTGCGCGTTCGCGTTCCTTGCGGCCGTCGCCAATATCGGCGACGTCGCGCTTATGCTCGCAACATTGCCCATCGCGGGAAAACTAGCCCGAAAAGCATTCACGGGCGGTTAAACTTGCCTGCGAAATCCTTCTCGCGTGTAAGTTTTGGGCAACGCCTCCTAACAAGTTTTCGTTGCATCTATGCGCCGACGGCGCCCCCGGCGGGTTTACCCGGCGGCGGAACGACGCAGCGCTCTGATCAAACCGAGAACGCTGATCGCGAGCCAGAAAATCTCAATAACGGCCGACGCCAAATTGAAGCTGTAGGACAACGACACCAGGATTAACGCGGCGCCGACGGCGTTCAGCGCCGGGTATGCCGGCCGCGTCGTTTCCATGCGCCCGATCTGCGCCAGGAAATACGTGCCGACGACGAGCGAAACCCCGGCGATGCCGACAAGGTCCGGACCGGAGACGGTCACGTCGAGGCCCGGCGCGCCGCCGGCCTCAAGCCTGCATCGTCCAGCCTTCGACGCCCATGGCGGCCTGGCGCACCGCTTCGGACCGCGTCGGATGGGCGTGGCAGGTGCGCGCGATATCTTCCGACGCGCCGCCGAACTCCATCACGCTGACGACTTCCGCGATCAACTCGCCCGCGCCGACGCCCACGATATGGCCGCCGAGCACGCGATCGGTCTTGGCGTCGGCGAGGATTTTCGCAAAGCCGTCCGTCTCGTGATTGGTTTTGGCGCGGCTGTTGGCGGCGTTGGAGAATTTCCCGACGCGATAAGCGATCCCGGCGTCTTTCAACTCTTCCTCCGTGCGCCCGACGGAGGCGACCTCCGGGTACGTGTAAACGACGTTCGGCACCGTGTCGTAATTGACGTGGCCCGGCTTGCCGGCGATGAGCTCGACGCAGGCGACCGCGTCGTCTTCGGCCTTGTGCGCGAGCATCGGCCCGCGAATGACGTCGCCGATCGCCCAAACGCCGTCGACGCTCGTGCGGAAATGGTCGGTCTCGATAAACCCGCGATTGTCGACCTTGACGCCGACCGTCTCCAGGCCCAGCCCGTCCGTATGCGGACGCCGGCCGATGGCGACCAAGACGGCCGCCGCGTCGATTGCGCGCGCTTCGCCGCCTTGCGCCGGCTCGACCGTTACGCGCACGCCGGCGTCGGTCTTTTCGAGCTTGGTGACTTTCGTCGACAAGTCGAACGCCATGCCCTGCTTTTTCAGGATACGTTGGAACTGTCTGGACACCTCGCCGTCCATGCCCGGCAAGATTCGGTCAAGAAATTCAACGACCGTCACCTCCGCGCCGAGCCGGCGCCAGACCGAGCCGAGTTCCAAGCCGATGACGCCGCCGCCGACCACAACGAGGTGCTCCGGCACTTTGTCGAACGCCAAGGCCCCGGTCGACGAGACGACGGTCTTCTCGTCAATCTCAACGCCCGGCAAGGGCGTGACCTCCGAGCCCGTCGCAATGACGACGTGGCGGGTCTCAAGCAGCTGATCGCCGCCGCCGTTCGCCGTCCGCACACGCACCTTCCCGACGGCCTCGATCGAACCGGCGCCGAGCACGACGTCGACTTTGTTCTTCTTCATCAAGAATTCGACGCCTTTGGTGAGGCCGTCGACGGCGTCGTCTTTTTGCTTCAGCATTTGCGGCAAATCGAGGCCGAAGCCGTCGGCTTTGATGCCGAGGCTCGCAAAGTCCTTGCGCGCGGTCTCGTAGAGCTCCGAGGCGTGCAATAGCGCCTTGGACGGAATGCAGCCGACGTTGAGGCACGTGCCGCCGAGTTTGCCCGTGTCGCGCTTTTCGACGATGGCGGTTTTCAGGCCGAGTTGGCCCGCGCGGATCGCGGCGTTATAGCCGCCCGGTCCCGCGCCGATAACGACGACGTCGTAAAGGTCGGACATGGCGTTCAGCTTTCATCTATAAGAGGCGCGATAGGGAACGGCCCGCGCGCCCGGCGTCAAGACGGCGAGCGCACCCGCCTTAGCGCCCATATAGGCCGCCCCGTCCGCCTTGGCCACAACGCGGCGCCGCCGCCTGAAAACGAGCCCCGCGACGCGAAATTCGTCGACCGATCCGCCTTCCCCCGGTAAGCAGGCGGTATGCGCGCGTTCGTCGAGATCGCACACTTTTGGGACCCGGAGGAATTCGTCTGTGCGCGAAGCCGCTTGTCGGCGTACGGGATCGTCTCGCTTCCGGATGCGGAACGCCATTTGGCGATGGATCCGGTCTTGCGATTTGCGTTAGGCGGCTGTCGGCTCAACGTTCTGTCGGCCCAGGCCGACGACGCCCGCGCCGCCTTGGCGGACGCCGGCGGCGACGCCGCGCTGCTCGACGCCGAATACGAGCCGCCGCGTCGCGGTCCGAAAAATTGGCTCTGGGTGCTGACGTTTCCTTGGCACGGCATGCCGTTCGTACCGCGGATCAAAGGTATTTGGCGCACGCTCGGCCAATTGGCGGTCGTGGGGACGACTGTCGCTCTCGGCCCTTACGCGCTGTACGGATTCATCTACGGCTAGCGCGTCCTATAGGTCCAACAAGAGCCGCTGCGGGTCCTCAAGGTTTTCTTTTACGCGCACCAAGAACGTGACGGCGCCCTGGCCGTCGACGATGCGGTGATCGTAGGACAGCGCCAGATACATCATC
>JBCCZS010000063.1:0-15023 GCA_039187035.1 Pseudomonadota bacterium
CCCGCAGGAGCGCGCCGTCGGCCATTTCGGCGAGTTCGCCGCGCAACGCGTCGTCGGGCAAGTCGGCGTCGACGATCATGCGTTGATTGGCGAGCACGCTCGGCAGGTGGGCGTAACCGAAGACGCTGACCCGGTCCGGCGACAGGGCGACGACCTTGTCGAGCGTGCGCAAAAACGTCCGTTCGGTCTGTTTCGGCAGCCCGTACAAAATGTCGATCGACAAGTCGTCAACGCCGGCGACTCGCATGTCGCTGACGCACGCCTCGACAAGTTCGAAGCTCTGCACACGATTGATGGCTTCTTGGACATGGCGATCGAAGTCCTGAACGCCGAGGCTGATGCGCGTGAAACCGAGCGTGCGCAACGCCGCCGCGTCGCCGTTTTCTAAAAGGCGCGGGTCAAGCTCGATCGCAAGACGCGCGTCGTCGGTGAGCCCGATCGATTCCTCTACGGCTTGTAAAACGCGGGCGAGGTCCTCGTTGTGCAGAATATTCGGCGTGCCGCCGCCGAAATGCACGCCGATCGGCCGCCCGCGCCCGCTTAAGACGTCGCCGACGGCGCGGATCTCCTCGCAAAGAGCGTCGACGTAACGCCGGACCCGCGCGTAATTGTTTTCCACACGCATCGTACAGCCGCAGTACCAGCACATACGCCGGCAAAACGGCACGTGGACGTATAGAGAAACCGGCTCATAGGGCCCGATGCCGGCGAGCTTGTCGGCGAATGCGCCGGCGTCGACGCCGTCGTTAAAGCGGAGCGCCGAGGGATAACTCGTGTAGCGCGGAGCGCGGATCTGCAGGTAGGGCCGCCAGGAATCTCTCATACCCTTCTCCTACGCGTGCGCCCGAAGACATTCATGATCTGGATCAAAAGCGCTTCGCGAATTTATCGCCGTTCGGCGTCTTTTTTTTCTGAATTCCGCATTCGAATGATCTGGATCAAATATCGCAGTAACGGGCGATCTAGCTGGGGATCATCGAAACAAACAGACCCGATTGATCAGAAGGGGAATGACCATGCTACGATCCCTCCTCGCGCTTACGGCCGCCGGCAGCGCTCTCTTGGCCCCGGCCTTCGCCGAACAGGGCGACTTTATCTTAAGACTGCGCGGCATCGTCGTTGCGCCTACGGATGAAGTCTCCGACATTCTGCCGACATTTCCCGGCAGTTCGCTGGACGTCCAAAACGCCGTCGTTCCCGAACTCGATCTCACCTACTTTTTGACCGATCGGATCGCCGTCGAAGCGATCGCCGCGATCTCCCCGCACGGGATCGACGCCACCGGCGACCTCGAAGGCCTTGGCGAAGTAGCCGAAACGCTGGTGCTGCCGCCCACGATTACGCTGCAGTATCATTTCGCGCCGGACGCCGCGATGCGCCCCTATGTCGGCGTCGGGATCAATTACACGCTATTCTTCTCGTCGGATGCGCGCCAGTCGCTAATCGACGCGGTCGGTCCGACTTCGGTCGACATCAACGACAGCATCGGCGTGTCGTTTCAAGCGGGCGTCGACTTCATGATTAACGAGCGCTGGTCGTTGAACGCGGACGTCAAATACATCCGTATCGACACCACCGCGACGCTCGACAGCGGCGGTCTGATCAATCAGGCCGACATCGAGTTGCACCCGATCGTCGCCGGCTTCGGCGTCGGTTACCATTTTTAAGACGTAAACGTCTTAAAAACGCGGCGCGCCCCTTCCCCCCTCTCCAGCGCGCCGTCAAACTCCACCGTCCTTCGCGCGGTCCGACGGCGCGGAGGACGGCTTTGTTTTTGGGTGAGAAACCGCATCCGGCGCCGCACGTCGGCGGGCGAGCCGGGGCGCGCGGAATTGTCTCTGGCGCGGGGCGGCGCTTATTCCTACGTCCCTAACCGCACGCAACCCGTTGGAAAGCGCCCTATGACCGCCGCCGCCGACATCGCTCGCCTCGACGACATTCTCGCCGACCGCCGCCTGTTGGGCGATCTGCGATCCGACCACGCCGGCGAGACCGGCGCGGTGTGGATCTACCGCGGCATTCTCACCTTTTCCAAGGACCCTGCCGTGCGTGCGTTCGCCGAGGAGCACATGGCGACCGAAGCGCAGCACCTCGACCTTGTTTGCGATATCCTGCCGCCCGCCAAGCGCTCGTTGCTAACGCCGGCCTGGAAAGTCGCCGGCTGGCTGACCGGCGCCTTGCCGGCGCTGTTCGGCTCGCGCGCGGTTTACCTAACGATTGAGGCGGTCGAGACTTTCGTCGATCGTCATTATCAAGAACAAATTGATTATCTGGACGAGATCGACGGCGACCCGGCGCTGCGCGCCTTATTGGTGACCTGTCAGGCCGACGAAGTGCACCATCGCGACGAGGCCCGCGAGGCCGCGGGCGGCCCGCCGGGCCCGGTCGCCCGGTTGTGGACGAACGTCGTCGGCGCCGGCTCGCAAGGCGCCGTTAAAATCGCGCGGGTCATCTAGGAACCGACAACCCCAATCCGCCGAAGCCGTCCAGTATTGCTCGGAGCGCGTCGCGATGGGCGCGTGTCTCCGCCGACGACCACGGATAGGACGCCGCGAGCCGGCGCCGCAAAGCGCGCCGCGCCGCCGTCGCCGCCTCCCCCACTAACGGATCGCCCGCCGGCACGGCAACGAGACGTTCGGCGAAGCGGCGTTGTTGGAAGCGTCGTTCGACGCTCGGCGAGCCGAGCGGGCCGAGATCCTCTCCGTACACGGCCTCAATCAGCACGCTGAGAAGATCGTCGGCCCCGAACCCGCCGCCGTAAGCGACCGCGTTTTCGAAGTCGCGCAGAACGCGCACGTTGACGAGCGCGTCGATGGGCGCGGCGCGAAGCGAGAGCGCTTCACTGCCGGCGTTGATCGGCCGAATGCCGTTATATGCGCCCGGCGCGTCGAAAGCCGTTCGTCGCGGTGTTGAGATGCGAGTGAAGAGTTCAGGGGACAGTGCAAGCGACGGCTTCTCAAAGACCATCTCGGACAACGCCTCCAACGCCGCCTCAAGATCGGCGCGCGGGGTCGGGCGCGCCTGGCCCCTGGCGTCTTCGGCGGCCTGTTCCGGGCTGAGCGCATCGAGTTGAAACGGACGCACCAATTGCGTGAGTAGGCGCACGTTGAGGCCGCGCTGGGTGGCGAGCGCGCGGTAGCCGTCAAGATAGTCCGCCCAGGGGCGAACGCGTTCGGGATCGGCGAGCCGACCCGCCAATTCGTCCGCTAGCGCGAATTGGGTTTTCGCCGAGGCGATGGGATCGGACGTGAAGTCGAAGCGCAGATTGCGCGGGTCGTTGTCGAGGTCGGCGCCGTAGGCGTGCTCGGGTTTGGTCGACAGGGCCAACACGGCGTTGCGTTCAACGCTTTCCTCGCCCGTGTCGCTTTCGCCGCCCCCATGATCGGCGTACCCGAACGTTACGGCCCAGACGTCGTACGGACCGGGGCGTACGGAGTAATAATCGCCCTGCGGGGCGCCGGGCGGCGCGATATTCGCGGTCGTATAATCCATCACGGACGCCGCGACGACGCCTTGGGTCACCGTCGGATCGGCGACCTCCGCCGGCGTGCGCCATCGGCTGGCGCGGAAATTATGGGTCAGACCGAGCGCGTGCCCGACCTCGTGCAACACGAGGTGCGCGACGGCCTCGTAACGCAGACGCGACAAGGGAGGGCTTTGCGACGGTGCGGGGGCCGCCCCCGTCTGCGCGCTAACGGCGATCGGCCGCTGTCCGTCGGGCGCTGCGCCGGCGGCGCGAATCTTGTCGGCGCCCGGCCGGTCGTCACGCTTTGCATCATCCTCGGCGCGCGTTTCTTTGAGCTTTTCAGCGAAGGCGAGCGCGGCGCCGAATGCGCCGTCGCTGTGGACGATGCCGGACGGTCCGGCGCGTCTCGGCCGCGCCGCCGCCGCGTCAAGCGCCTCGCGTACGGCGACCAGCGGGTCCGCGGCTTCCCCCCGTTCAACCAAAAAGTCCTCGCTCCGCCGGTCCCGCCGCAGCGAATTGAACGCGATGACGACGTCGGCGCCGACAATTTCGCCCGTCTGCGGATCAAACGCGAACTGCGCGAAGCCGAGCGGCCCGATGCCGGGCTCCGGCGCCCATCGGATGACGTTGCGGCGGATGTCGCCGGCTTCCCATTCGGCGTCGTCCGGCTGCACCTGAACCGCGACCGCATCTTTAAAACCGGCGGCCTCGAACGCTTCATTCCATGCGAGGACGGCGTCGGCGATCGCCGGGCGGTAGCGCGCCGGCGTCGTCTTCTCGATCCAAAACGTGATCGGCTCGACCGGCTCGGAGAGCGGGGCCTCGGGCTGCTTCTTTTCAAGCCGCCACCGCAAGATCAGATCTTGGGGCGCGGGATCGAGCGCGGTGAGGTCTTCGCGGGCGGTGGAGAAAAAACCGACGCGCGGATCGGCGCGCCGCGGGGCGTAACCGGCGGCCGGCCGGGCGACGAAACTGTGGCGCAAACGATAAGCGAAGTTTTCGCCGCTCACCGCGCCGGGCGCGGAAAGCGCGCCGGGGCCGTTTTCGAACGACAAGACATAGTCGACCGACAGGTCGGTGTTCTTCGGGTAGTTTCGGGTCGCGGCGAGGCGCACTTCCTCGACGTTGTAGCTGAGGCCGGCCCTGCGCAGGGTGCGGCGCAAATCGGCGTCTTCGAGTTCGCCGAGCGTTGCGTCGACGCCGACGAGATAGCGCACGCCCTGCGGCCCCGTGCTTGCGGCGAAAATCGGGGCCGCCGCGATTCGTGAATCGCTGATATTGCCGCCTTGCGCGCGCGCCAGGTCGGGGTCGGCGTCGAACGCGTAGCGCGCGGACGAGCGCACGAGGTCGAGCGCCAGGCCGGCGCACGAGAACCGAACAAGCGCGTTTTGCTTGAGCGCGCCGCCGACAAGGCCGGTGCCCAGCCCGGCGATCCCGCGCTCGACCTGGCTCACGAGAATGACGTCGTCGTCGAGTTGATCGGCGCGGACTTCCAGCCAGACGCTGCCGCCAAGCGCGTCAACGTAAGAAGGGAACAGGCCTTCGGCGCGCGTGAGGCCCTCCGCCTCGGCGTATTGTTCGATCGACGGCAGCCCGGCGGCGACCCGTTCGCAGCGCGCCGGATCGGCCGCTGAGGCGGACGCGGCCGCCGCCGCCGCCGCCGCGCAAGCCGCAAGGCTGCGTTTCACCTTCGAATTCATCGCCGGCCCCCTTCGTTTCACCATGTTTTAGGGGGTCGGCGCGCCCGCGCCAAGCGCGCCCCAAGCGGCGCGTAAGACCAAAGTCGCGTAGCCGGGCCCGGCCGGCCCGCCTACCCTGCTGAACGTACCAATACGTCAACAAGGAGGGCGGATATGAGCGCTACCCCGTTATCACCCGGCTCGACCCCGATCTCGGCGCAAGACCAAAGCGCCGCGCCCGAGGACGACGCTTACCACCACCATGGCGGCAACATGCCGGCCCATTCGCACCACGACGAAGAAGTCACGTCGGAATCGACGGTTAATTCGTACTGGGCGGAAAACATCAAGCTCTTGTTGAGCTTGCTCGTCGTCTGGTTCGCGGTCTCCTTCGGAGCCGGCATTTTGTTCGTCGAACAACTCAACACGGTCAATCTGGGCGGTTACCCGCTCGGTTTCTGGTTTGCGCAGCAAGGCTCGATCTACGTCTTCGTCGCGCTGATCTTCTTCTACGCCTTCCGCATGCATCAGATCGAACGCCGCTACGGCGTCGACGACGACGAATAAGGACCCGCGAACAATGTCTACACAGATGATGACATATATCGCCGTGGGGCTGTCTTTCGCCCTCTATATCGGCATTGCGATCTGGTCTCGCGCCGGATCGACCAAAGAGTTTTACGTCGCCGGCGGCGGCGTGCACCCGATCGCCAACGGCATGGCGACCGCCGCGGACTGGATGTCCGCCGCCTCGTTCATCTCCATGGCGGGGATCATCGCGTTCGCGGGTTATGACGGCTCGGTCTACCTGATGGGTTGGACCGGCGGTTACGTCCTGCTCGCCCTGTTGCTTGCGCCGTATCTGCGCAAGTTCGGCCAATTCACAGTGCCCGACTTCATCGGCGAGCGGTACTACTCAAAGCTCGCCCGCGTCGTCGCGGTGATCTGCCTGATCGTCATTTCGTTCACCTACATCGCCGGTCAGATGCGCGGCGTCGGGGTCGTGTTCTCGAATTTCTTGAACGTGCCGATCTCGATGGGCGTTTTCATCGGTATGGCGATCGTCTTTTTCTACGCCGTCCTCGGCGGCATGAAAGGCATCACCTACACGCAGGTCGCGCAATATTGCGTCCTGATCTTCGCGTACTTGGTCCCGGCGATCTTCATCTCGATCCTGATCACCGGCAATCCGATCCCGCAATTGGGGCTCGGCTCGGTCGTCAATGACGGCTCGGGGCTCACGGTGTTGCAGAAGCTCGACACGACGCTCGTCGACCTCGGGTTCAATCCGTACACGCTCGGAACGAAGTCCATGGTCGACGTCTTCGCCATCACGCTCGCCCTGATGGTCGGCACGGCCGGTCTGCCGCACGTTATCGTCCGCTTCTTTACGGTGCCGAAAGTGTCCGACGCGCGGAAGTCGGCGGGGTACGCCCTCGTCTTCATCGCGCTTCTCTACACGACGGCCCCGGCGGTCGGCGCGTTCGCCCGGATCAACTTCATCGATACGGTCAACGGCTCGACTTACGCGGAGAAGAGCGAAGAAGCCGGCGGCACGCCGCAATTTGTTCGCTCCTTCGAGGAGATCGGCCTCATCGCTTGGGTCGACAAAAACAAAGACGGCAAAGTTCAGTACGCCCCCGGCAAACCGTTCGACGGCAAACCGCAATTCTACAATGGCGGTCGCGGCGAGAACGGCGAGCGGGTGGTGCTGAACGCCCCGACGGCGAACGCCAACGAGATCCACGTCGATCGCGACATCATGGTGCTCGCCAATCCGGAAATCGCCAAACTGCCGGGCTGGGTCATCGCCCTCGTCGCGGCCGGCGGCATCGCGGCGGCGCTCTCGACCGCGGCGGGCCTTCTCCTGGTGATCTCCGCCTCGATCAGCCACGACCTCCTGAAGAAGACGTTCATGCCGGAGATTTCCGAGCGCGGCGAGCTTCTGGCGGCGCGCGGCGCGGCGATCTTCGCGATCACGGTTGCAGGCTATCTCGGCATCAACCCGCCGGGCTTCGTCGCCCAGGTTGTCGCCCTGGCGTTCGGCCTCGCGGCGTGCTCGCTCTTCCCGGCGATCCTGATGGGCATCTTCTTTAAGAAGATGAATCGCGAGGGCGCTGTAGCTGGTATGATCGCGGGCCTTGCGTTCACCATCGGCTACATTGTTTACTTCAAGTCGCCCTGGTTCGGAGCCGTTAACACAGCCGACAATTGGCTGTTCGGGATTTCACCCGAAGGCATCGGATCGATTGGCATGGTGATCAATTTCGTCGTCGCTATCGCGGTGGCGCGGGTAACCGCGCCCACCCCGACGGAGGTGCAGGACTTAGTTGACGACATCAGGATCCCGACGGGCGCAGGGGTCGCCCATTCCCACTGATCCCCTGCACCTGCCCGGACGGAGAGCGGCGGCCGCCCCACACGGCCGCCGCTTTTTATTGTTTGCCCGTCAAGCAATCTCCCTTACGCTCCGCAAAAAACAACGGATTACGGGAGAAGCGCTTTGGGCCAACCGATCATTTTGGGGTCGGTTCTAGCGTATACGGGATTGCTTTTCGCGATAGCGTATTGGGCGGAGCGGCGCACGCCGCCGCCGGGCGCGGCGCGCTACGATTTTCTCGTCTACGGCCTGTCGCTCACCGTCTATTGCACGTCCTGGACGTTTTACGGCGCGGTCGGCACCGCGCAGACGCGCGGCTGGGATTATTTGCCGATTTACCTCGGGCCCATCCTGGCGTTCAGCGTCGGCGCGCCCGTCGTGCGGCGCTTGGTCGAGGCCGGCAAAGGCCGTAATACGACGTCGATCGCCGACTTCCTGTCGTCTCATTTCGGTAAATCGCGGGCCGTCGCGGCGCTCGTCACGGCGATCGCGCTCGCCGGTACGACGCCGTATATCGCGCTTCAGTTGAATTCGGTCGCCTCAACGTGGGCGTATCTGTCCGGGGCGGCGGACCCGACCGTCGGCGCCCCCGCCCGGCTCGTCGCCGTCGCCGTCGCCCTCGCCGCCTTCGCCATTCTGTTCGGCACCCGGCATGCGGACCTCACCCGGCACAATCGCGGGATGATCGCCGCCATCGCGCTCGACGCGGCCGTGAAGCTCGCGGCGCTCGCCGCGGTCGGGACGTTCGCCTTTTTGCTTCTGCGCGCGGGCGCGTCGACGAGCGGCGGCGCCGGCACGCCAACGCCGGCGATCGCCGGGCCGCCGACGCTCGACCGGTTCGTAACGCTTACGGTCCTGTCGTTCGCCGCCGTCCTGTGCTTGCCGCGGCAATTCCACGTGACCGTCGTCGAATGCCAGCACCAAAAAAGTCTGCGCCCCGCCGCCCTGTTGTTCATCGCGTATCTCGCCGCGATTTCGGCGCTCGTCATTCCCATCACCTATGCGGGGGCCGGCCATGAGGCGTTGAGCGCCGTCCCGGCCGATCTCTTTGTTTTGGGCTTGCCGATCGCCAACGACGCGGCGGGGCTTGCGCTCTTTGTTTTCGTCGGCGGGTTCGCGGCGGCGACCGGTATGGTTATCGTTGCGAGCGTCGCGTTGTCGACGATGGTCGCCAACGACCTCGTCGCGCCGTTTTTGCTCGCCCGCGCCGATCGCGGCCGGCGGTCGATCGGCAATCAACTCCTCGCCGTGCGCCGGGCGACGATCGTCGTCGTCCTTATGGGCGCCGCGCTCTTCGCCGCCGTCGCGCCGGACGGAGACGGTCTTGCAAGCCTCGGCGTGTTGGCCTTCGCGGCGGCCGCGCAGTTTGCGCCGGCGCTCATCGCCGCGCTTTATTGGCCGGGCGGCCGACGCGTCGGCGTTTTGTGGGGCATGGCCGCCGGGTTCGTCGCATGGGCGGGGTGTTTGGTTGCGCCCGCCTTCTTAGGCTCGGCGCCGGCGCCCTTCGCCGCCGCGCTCGCCCTCCTCGGTCCCGCCGGGCTTGATCCGTTAACGGAAGGCGTCATCGTCAGCCTGACGCTCAACGTTGGCCTCTTCGTCGTCCTGTCGGTGCTCGAGGGCATGGGCGAGGACGCGGGCGACAGCGCACGCCCCGACGTCCGAAACGACGCGGTGGCGCGCGGTCCCGTCGGCGCCTTGCGGTCCGGCGATTTGTACCGCCTCGTCGAGCAATGCATCGGCCGACGCGGCGGCGCCGCCGCCGTCGCCGCATTCGAAGCGAACCGCGGACGCAGCGCCGACCCGAACCGTCCGGCCGACGCCGACTTGATCGCCTTCGTCGACGAACAAATCTCCCGCGCCGTCGGGGCGACGTCGGCCGACATTTTGTTGAAACGGCTGACGGCCGGCGGCGCGCTCCACCTCGACGACGTGGCGACGCTACTCGGCGAGACGTCCGACAAAGTGAATTTCAGCCAGGAACTCGTCCGCACGGCGATGGAGAACATCAGCCACGGCGTCTCCGTCGTAGACGCGGACCTGAACCTCGTCGCCTGGAACCACGTCTACGCGGAGATGTACCGGTATCCGCCGGACATGGTGCAAGAAGGCCGCCCGATCGCCGACCTCATCCGCTACAACGCGGCGCGCGGCGAGTGCGGGCCCGGCGACGTCGAGGACCATGTCCGCCGGCGGGTCGCGCATTTGCGACGGGGCGTTCGCCACACGTTCGAAAGCACGCGGCCCGACGGATCCGTCGTCAAGATCGAAGGCGCCCGGTCGCAAAGCGGCGCCTACGTTACGACGTTTACGGACGTCACCGACTATAAACGCATTCAAAAGGCGTTGTCCGAAAGCGAACGCAGCATTCGTTTCTACACCGACAACATCCCCTCCATGGTGGCTTTTGCGGACGCCGAGGAACGCCTGTTGTTCGCCAACAGCGCCTATCGCGACGCTTTCGGCGTTTCCGAAGACGCGATCGGCAAACTCAGCCTGCGCGACGCCATGTCGGCGGAGAATTACGCGGCGCGCCGCCCCCATATCGACCAAGCGCTCCGCGGCGAGCGCGCGAGCTTCGACATTACGATGGACGTCCACGGACGCGCGTCGTGCATGCAAGTGGCCTATGTCCCGCAACTCCGCGCGGACGGCGCGGTCGCCGGCTTTTTCGGTCTGTACCAAGACGTCACCGCGCGACGCGACGCCGAAGAGGCGCTCGCGCGCACCAACGAAACGCTCGAAGAACGCGTCGCCGAGCGCACCCGAGAATTGTCGAAATTGAATGCCGCGCTTGAGGGTGCGCGGCTTGAAGCGGAACGCGCGACGGCGTCGAAAACCCGCTTCCTGGCGGCGGCGAGCCACGACGTTCTGCAGCCGCTTAATGCGGCGCGCCTTTTCGCGTCCGCGCTTCGGGACGGGCCGTCGAGCGCTGACGACGTCGCCGACATCACCGCAAAAATCGACGCGTCGATCGCGTCGGCCGACCGGCTCCTGCGCGCGCTGTTGAACATTTCAAAACTAGACGCAGGCGGCGTCAAACCGGAATACTCGAATTTTCTGTTGTCGGAAGTCTTTGACGAACTTCAAAATGAGTTCGCCCTCGCGGCGGAAGAAAAAGGCCTGTCGCTCCACGCGGTCCCGACGAGGCTTGCGATTAGAAGCGACCGCGGGCTCTTCTTTAGCGCCATGCAAAACTTTGTGGCCAATGCGATCCGGTATACCGACCGCGGACGGATAGTTTTGTGCGCGCGGCGCGACGGCGACGGGATTCGCGTTGAGGTGCGCGATTCGGGTCGCGGCATCCCCGCGGACTGTCGCACCGTCATCTTCCGCGAGTTTCAAAGGCTCGACCGCGATCTCAACGTCGAAGGCGCGGGGCTTGGCCTCGCCACGGTCGACCGGATCGCGAAACTCCTCGATTTGACCGTGGGCGTGCGTTCGGAAGTCGGCCGCGGTTCAGTGTTTTCGTTGCGTGCGCGTCGCGCTGCGGCGGCCCCGCGGGCGGCCCCGGCGCGCGGCGGCCGCGCCGCCGGCCTCGGCGCAATTTCCGTCCTGTGCATCGACAACGATCCGGCCGTCCTGGACGCGATGACGGCGGTGTTGACGCGATGGGGCGCGTCGGTCGCCACGTTTTTGGACGACCGCAACGCCGTCGACGCGCTTGACCCTTCGGGCGAGCCGCCGGACCTGTTGTTGCTCGATTATCAGCTGGGCGGCGGACGGACCGGTTTCGACGCGCTCGCCGCGCTGCAGGCGCATTGGGGCCGCCGCCCCGTTACGATCATGATCACCGCGAGCGCGTCCGGCGCGGCCGAGGCGCGCGCCGAAGCGCTCGGCGTGCCGGTGATGCGCAAACCCGTCGAGCCGGCCGAGTTGCGCGCATTGATTTCACAATTGTTGCGCGGCGCGGCCGAGTAGGCGCCTTAGGCCCGATCGTCCGGAGCGTCCTGTTCGACGATGAGCGCCCCGGCGGCGAGAACGGCTTGCGTGCGCGTTTGAACGTTCAGCTTGCGCATGATCGCGGTCATGTGCGCTTTGACCGTCGCCTCGCTGATCGACAGTTCGTAGGCGATCTGTTTGTTCAGCAACCCACGTTGAACGAGGACCAGAACGCGCAACTGCGTGGGGGTCAACGAGGCGAGCCGGTCGGACGCCTCGTCCTCATCGGCGTCGACGGCGTCGAGCGCGCCGTTCGGGGCCCACATGTCGCCGTCCAACACCGCCGCGATCGCCTCGCGGATGCGCGGCACGTCGAGCGATTTCGGCACGAAGGCCGACGCGCCGAATTTCAAGGCGCGCCGGACGACGTCCGCGTCCTCGCTGCCGGAGACAATGACGATCGGCAAGGCGGGATAGGCCTGGCGCAATTCGATGAGGCCGGCGAATCCCTGACTGTCGTCCATGTGCAGATCAAGGCACAGAAGACCGGGCGGCGCCTCCTCAATGAGGTCTTTGGCCGCCGCGAGGCTCGAGGCTTCTTTGACGTCCCGCCCGGACGCGGCGGCCCCGACGGCTTGGCGAAGCGCGGCGCGGAACAACGGGTGATCGTCTGCGATCACGATCGGCTTTCCGGCCACGCCTCGCTCCTAGCAGTCTTTGTCTTTAGCGGTTTAATCGTCCTTCGATGAGTTTATCGACGACGCTGGGATCGGCAAGCGTCGACGTGTCGCCGAGATTGGAAAACTCGTTCTCGGCGATTTTTCGCAAGATCCGCCGCATAATTTTGCCGGACCGCGTCTTCGGCAAACCCGGAACGAGCTGCACATAGTCCGGCTTGGCGATCGGGCCGATTTCGTGGCGGACCCAGGCGACGAGTTCTTTGACGAGCGCGTCGCTCTCTTCGACCCCGTCCATAAGGTGGACGTAGCAATAGATGCCCTGTCCTTTGAGGTCGTGGGGGAAACCGACGACCGCGGATTCGGCGACCGCTTTATGGGCGACGAGCGCGCTTTCGACTTCCGCCGTGCCCATGCGGTGTCCCGACACGTTGATCACGTCGTCGATGCGGCCGGTGATCCAGTAGTAGCCGTCGTCGTCGCGCCGCGCGCCGTCGCCGGTGAAATACGTACCCGGATAGGTCGTGAAGTACGTATCGACGAAGCGCTTATGATCGCCGTAGACGGTGCGCATTTGGCCGGGCCAGGAGTCGGTCAGGACGAGCGCGCCCTCGGCCGCGCCCTCAAGCACGTTTCCTTGCGCGTCGACGAGCGCGGGCTGAACGCCGAATAGCGGCTTCGTCGCCGAGCCCGGCTTCAGCGCCGTGGCGCCGGGCAAGGGCGAGATTAAAACGCCGCCGGTCTCTGTCTGCCACCAGGTATCGACGATCGGGCACCGTTCCTTGCCGACGACGCGATGATACCAGTTCCACGCCTCCGGATTGATCGGTTCGCCGACCGTGCCGAGGAGCCGAAGCGAGGAGAGATCCGCCGTGTTCACCGGGTCCTCGCCTTCGCGCATCAACGAGCGGATCGCCGTCGGCGCGGTGTAGAAGGTGTTGACCTGGTGCTTTTCGCAGACTTTCCAGAAGCGCGACGCATCCGGATAGGTCGGCACGCCTTCGAACATGAGCGTCGTCGCGCCGTTCGCAAGCGGTCCATAGACGATATAACTGTGACCCGTAATCCAACCGACGTCCGCGGTACACCAATAGACCTCGCCGTCGCGATAATCGAAGACGGCTTCATGCGTAAACGCGGCGTAGGTCAAATACCCGCCCGTCGTATGGAGAACGCCTTTCGGTTTGCCGGTCGAGCCAGACGTGTACAGAATAAAAAGCGGATCCTCGGCGTTCATCGGTTCGGGTTGGCACGAGCCTTCTACGGTGTCGCGCGCCTCGTGCCACCAGACGTCGCGTTCGGACCGCCACGGCACGTCGCCGCCGGTGCGCCGCACGGTCAACACGGTGGTGACGTCCGTGTCATGCGTCAGCGCTTCGTCCACGTTCTTTTTCAAGGCGACCGACTTGCCGCCGCGCAAGCCTTCGTCCGCCGTAATGACCGCAACCGCGCCGCAGTCTTCGATGCGGCTTGCAAGCGCTTCCGGCGAGAAGCCGCCGAAAACGATCGAGTGGACGGCGCCGATACGCGCGCAAGCGAGCATCGCATAAGCGGCCTCGGGGATCATCGGCATATAGATGACGACGCGGTCGCCTTTCTTAAGGCCGCGCGCGCGCAGAACGTTCCCCATACGGCAGACTTCGCCGTAAAGCCGCTCATACGAAATGGCGTCGTCTTCGCTCGGGTCGTCGCCCTCCCATAAGATAGCGGTTTGCGCGCCGCGGGTCTTTAGATGCCGATCGATACAATTCGTGGAGACGTTCAAAATACCGTCTTCATACCAACGGATGAACAGGTCTGATGCGTCGAACGAAACGTTCTTGACCTTGGTGAAAGGCGTCATCCAATCAAGACGCTGGCCGACCTCGCCCCAAAACCCGTCGGGGTCGGCGACGGACCGCTCATAGGCGGCGTCATAGGCGGCCTTGTCGAAACGCGCGCTCTTCGCAAATGCGTCGGGCACGGGGACCGCCGTTTGTTGGGCGACGACTTCTCCGGATGCGTCAGGCATGGCGTTCTCCTTTTGCGGCTAAACGTCGAGGCGCGATCAACCTCGACGGAGATGGACGCAGCGGCCCTCCGCGGCGCCTTTTTTCCGTGTTTGCACCGTCGCCGGAACGCCCCCCGGCCGTCTATTCGACCTTGGTCTCATAGACCTAAGCACAATGGAAAACCGCCGCGCCGCTCACAAAGATGCCGACACCGATCAACCCGCCGAACGGCGAGATTTTTTAGGGAGGCTATGGCGATGACGACTAGCGCGAAGACGCCGCAACGCACGCCGGACACACAATTAAGCGCGGGATCGCCCTGTTTACGGACGATCCGCACGCTTCTATTTGCAACGACCGCGCTTTGCGCCGCCGCCGGCCCGGCCGCCGCCGACGCCGATCTCGAAGCGCGCGTCCAGGCGCTTGAAGGCAAGCTCAACCGCATTCTCGATCATCTGGAGGGGCGCAGCGCACAAACCGCCGGCTCGACGGCGGCCGCGCAGCCGGCCGGGGCCCTATCGAGCGACGACGCCGAGGCGCTGCGCGACACCGCCGATTTTATCGCCAGCGCGCGCACCCCCGAGCCGGTTCTGGTCGAACTCGACACGCCCGGCGGCGTCTCGGCGCAAGCCCCGCTAAAGCCCGCGCCGAAGCCGTCCAATAAAATCAGCGTAAGGAACGGCGACACGGAATTTACGTTTAAAGGTTACGTCAAACTTGACGCCTCGGTCAGCGACTTCTCCGGCGGCTCTTTGCCGACCAGCAATCTCGGCCGGGACTTCTACATTCCGAGTCTCGTTCCCGTCGGCGGCGAAGGCGACGGCCCGGTCTTCGACTTCAACCCGCGCGAAACGCGGTTTATTTTCGCCGTCGACACCGACCGCGGCGGCCACGACATCGGCGCTTTGATCGAACTCGACTTCCAAGTGACGAGCGACGGCAACGAACGCG
>JBCCZS010000064.1:0-14987 GCA_039187035.1 Pseudomonadota bacterium
CGGGCGTCGCGGCGGCGACGTCGGGCGCAAAGCCGGTCGCCGTCATTCTCGTGGCGCAAGTCGCGAACGGTCTTCTGCTGCCGGTGATCGCCGTCTTCTTGCTGATCGCCGCGAACGACCGACGCCGTCTCGGCGCGGCGGCGAACGGTCTCGCCGCCAATTTCGCCGGCGGCGCGATCGCGCTCCTCGCAGCCGGGCTCGGCTTACGCGGGCTCGGGCGCGCGTTCGGCTTGTTCTGAGGGCCCGCGCTCGACGCGCGCGCGCGCCGGCGACACGACGAGCCGAACGAGCACCGCCGCGCTGACGCTCAAAACGAGAAGACCCGGCGCGCCGCCGAGATTGCCGAGCAGGCGAATGCCGTCGACGCCCGTCGTCGCCGTCATGATCCAGGAGACCGCGCCGATGAGCGCGCCCCAGACGATCTTGATAAAGAGCGACGCGCGATCGGGCGCGTCCGTCTGTAGCGTCACGTTCGAGATCGCCTCGGTGTTGGAATCCATCGCGGTGACGAAGGAGATGAAGGTCGCGCCGATAAAGATGACGATGACGATCCCGGTGAACGGCAACGTGTCGAGGAGCGCGTAGATGACCGCCTCCGGTCCGACCTCCCGTAACGCGGTCGCAAGCGCCCCGCCCGTTTGCGCGTCGGTGATCAACGCCCCGCCCGCAAACACCGTCATCCAAACGATGCTGAACGCCGCGGGCCAGACGAGATTGAACAAAACAAACTCGCGCACGCTGTAGCCGACGCCGATCCGCCCTAGGAACATCGCCGTTATCGGCGCCCAGGCGAGCCAAACGGAAAACTGAAACGACGCCCAATCGCGCGTCCACGGATCGTTGAGCCCGCCGTTAAGACCGAGACTGCGCGAGACGAATTCGCGGCCATAGTCAAAGAGGCTCTTTGCGCCGAGGTCGAGCATGCCGAGCGTCGGCCCGGCGACGAACACGAACCCGCACAAAAGGAAAAAGACGCGCACGTTCCAATCGGACAAAATGCGGATGCCGCGCTGCAGGCCGCTGACGGACGAGGCGACGAACGCGGCCGTAATGAGGGCGGTGACGCCCGCGCTGACGGCCGGCGAGCTTTCGACGCCGAGGACTTTGCCTAGCCCGCCGACGAGCGTCAGGACGCCGGCCGAGAGCGACGCGCACACGCCGGCGACGAGCGCAAATAAAGCGAGCGCGTCGAGCGTCGCCGAAGGCCAACCTTCCGCCCGCTTCCCGATCAACGCCTGCAACGGCGCGCTCAACGAGAACGAGCCGCCGAGATTATAACGCGACAGCGCGAAGGCGAGCGAACATACCGTATAGATCGCATACGGCGTAATCGACCAATGCAAAAAGATCGACGACAGGGCGAAGCGCGCCGCCGCGTCCCGGTCGCCGTCGACCCCCGCAAAGGCCGGCGGATCGGTGACATGGTACATCGGCTCGGCCGCGCCCCAGAACAAAATGCCGGTCGCGATCGTCGTGCACAGCGTAATCGCGAACAGATTCCACCGCGGCAATAACGGCGTCGCCTGCGCGCCGCCGATCCGTATACGCCCTAACGGCGAGAGAAATACGATCGTAATCAACACGACCGCCGCAAAGGCGCAAAGCGCGACGGCGGGCCCGAAACGCTCAATATAAGCATCGTTCGCCGCGCGCATAACGGCGACGAACCCTTCGAAATTGACGATGCTGGCGACCAATGCGGCGAGGAGGATCGCCGCCGGCGGCCAGAAGACCGCATGTCGCGCGTGGTCGATGGTCGTGCGAAGGGGAATCGGTCAAGCCTTCCCGCGCGGGCGATCGTCCGCCTACGCTCAGTTCCGCCTCATTTTTGCGTGTAAGCGCACCATAACGATCAGACGCGCGAGCGCAACGCCGTGCGACGTTTAGGCCACAGCGCGGCGCTTTTCTTCGTGCACGTCGGTTCGGCGCGATCGGCGCTTCTTGGCCGGCGGGGCTTTTAAGAGCGCCGCAACATAGGCGGCGAGCGCGTCCGCCTGGGCGCGGGTCATGCCGTCTGCGAGAACGGCCCAGTGGGCCCCGGTCTCCACGGCGACGGCGTAGCGCGCAGCGCCCGTTCCGGCGCCCCGGCGCACCGCGCCGAGCCGCGCGCGATCAAGCGTGGTCGACCCGGCGACGACGGCCTCGGGCCAGATTTCAAAGCGTTTCGGGCGCAACGCACCGAACATCGCACCCCAATCGCGCCCGCCGAAATAGGCGCGCGCGGCCGCCGCGGCCCCAATCAGGACGGCGACGCCAATGAGCCCGCCTGACGAGCCGAACGCCACAAAAAACGCGTCGACAACGCGCAACAACGCGGTCGGGCCGATCAAGAAAGGGGCGGCCAGCAGGGCGGCGGCGAAACCGGCGTTCAAGACAAGCCCGCGCGCGGCCCGCCGCGGCGTGACGAGCAGCAACGCCCCTTCGCGTCCGTCCGGCGCGAGCATCGGCTCGACGCGCACGCCGGGCGGCGCGGGTAGATCGGTCGGCTCGGCAGGATCGGCGGGCATCGTTTCGGCTTTTCAACTCCGTCGGCGCCGGCGGCGCAGCCTGGAGAGAAACACGAAACCCGTTAACGCCCGGCTTTCGGCTACGCCCGGCGTTCGCACCCGGGCGCAGGCTTCGCAAACGGGGCGGGCGGCTACTCCGCCGCCGCTTCCTCGGCGGGCGCTTCCTCGGCCGGCGCATCGTCAGCCGGCGCGTTCGCCGCCTCTTCGGCTGCGGCTTTTGCGTCTTCTTCTTTCTGGCGTTTTTCTTCGATGCGATCCTTCGCCTTCTGGCCGGGCTCGCCCTTTTGCGGGTTGTCGCCGTGGGTCCATTTCACGAGGTCGTTCGCGGCGAGGAAGCGCGCGACGCGATCGGTCGGTTTGGCGCCGACGCCGAGCCAGTGCTTGACGCGCTCTTCTTTATACTGAACGCGCGCCGGATCGTCCTTCGCGAGGAGCGGGTTGTAGGTCCCGACTTTCTCGATGAAGCGGCCGTCCCGCGGCATGCGCGAGTCGGCGATGACGATCGAATAAAACGGGCGCTTCTTGGCCCCGCCGCGGGCGAGTCTGATTTTTAGGGACATGGTTTGGGTTCCTTTAGTGATCCGTCAAAAGAGTTCCGATGTCGCCATCCTTCGTGACGCGGCGTCGCCGCTCCTCAGGATGAAGTCCGTGTTCGTTCGCCGTCACCCTAAGGAGCGCGGCGCTCGCCGCGCGTCACAGGGCGTCGCCGCAATAACGATCATTTCTTCTTCCCCCCCAATCCCGGCAAACCGCCCATGGGGCCGGGGCCGCCGAGGCCGGGCGGGAGCGCGCCGCCGCCGGCGATGGCTTTGGTGATCGCATCGAAGTCGACGTCCGCCTCGCCGCCTTTGCCCTTTTTGCCGCCGAGGCCCTCCAGCATCGCCGGGTCGGGCGCGTCGCCGGCGGGCATGCCGGGCATGGCGCCGCCGCCCATCCCCATCATTTGTTTGGCGAGGCCCTTCATGCCGCCCTTGCCCATCTTCTTCATCATGTCCGCCATCTGACGGTGGGCTTTGAGGAGTTTGTTCACCTCCTGCACGGACGTCCCCGACCCGGCGGCGACGCGGCGCTTGCGCGAGGCGTTCATGACTTTCGGCGCCTTGCGCTCTTTTTTCGTCATGGAGCTGATGATCGCGATCTGGCGCTCGACTTCTTTGTCTTCAAAGCCGCCGGCCTGGTCGACGGCCTTTTTCATTTTGCCCATGCCCGGCATGAGCCCCATGATCGCGCCGAGACCGCCCATCTTCTTCATTTGACGGAATTGTTCGGCGAGATCGTCGAGATCAAACTCGCCCTTGGCCATCTTCTTGGCCTGGCGCTTGGCTTTCTCGACGTCCATGTCCTCGGCGGCTTTCTCGACGAGGGAGACGATGTCGCCCATGCCGAGAATGCGCCCGGCCATGCGGTCCGGATCGAACGTGTCGAGCGCGTCGGTTTTCTCGCCGACGCCGACGAATTTGATCGGCGCGCCGGTGACGGCCCGCATGGAGAGCGCGGCCCCGCCGCGGCCGTCGCCGTCGAGCCGGGTCAGGACGACACCGGTGACGGGCAGGCGCTCTTTGAATTTCTCCGCCGTCTGAACGGCGTCTTGACCCGTCAGCGCGTCGAGGACGAGGAGCGTTTCGATCGGCTTCGTCAGCGCATGGACTTCCGCGACCTCGGCCATCAATTGCTCGTCGATCGACAATCGCCCGGCGGTGTCGAGCATGACGACGTCGTAACCGCCGAGCTTGCCCGCTTCGATCGCGCGCGCCGCGATTTGCGCCGGCGACTGGCCGGCGACGATCGGCAGCGTCGCGACGCCCGTCTGGTCGCCGAGGACTTTGAGTTGCTCCATGGCGGCGGGGCGGCGCGTGTCGAGCGAGGCCATCAGAACTTTTTTGCGCTCGCGCTTTTCAAGCCGCGCGGCGACTTTGGCCGTCGTCGTCGTTTTGCCCGACCCCTGCAGGCCGACCATGAGGATCGGCGCCGGCGGGGCCGTCGACAGATCAAGGTCCGCGACGCCTTCGCCCGCCTTGTCGCCGCCGCCGAGCATGGCGACGAGTTCGTCGTGGACGATCTTGACGACCTGCTGGCCGGGCGTGACCGAGCGTAAAACCTCCTGGCCGATCGCGCGCTCTTTGACCTTGGCGACGAACGACTTGGCGACCGGCAGCGCGACGTCCGCCTCAAGGAGCGCGACGCGGACCTCGCGCAAGGCGGCGGTCACGTCTTTTTCTTCGAGCGCGCCTTTACCGCGCAGCCCTTCGAAAATCGCGCCGAGCTTATCGCTCAGAGTGTCGAACATGCCGGTTCCTCCATCGATCGCCTTGGGCCCTTTCGGCCTTCCCAACGTCGGCGACCTATCGCCCGCGTGCAACCGCGCGCACGCAGCTTAGAAAGACGCAACGCAAAAAGCCGCCGCGAGGGCGTTACCCCGGCGGCGGTGCGTCTCCGGCCTCGTCCCGCTCACCCGTTTTAGTGTTGCGGGGGGCGTGCCGATAAACGCGGAAAGCGCGGCTTTCCGAATGCGCGGCGGTGCTAGGCCTCAAGGCCGCGCAGGTCAAGACGCCGCATGGGGCGCGTCGCTTGAGGTCCGGCGGAAGCAGAACGCGCAACGGGCGTATCGCCCCCCAGCTGCGCGCCGTTCAATTTTCTACTTTTGATTGTGCGGCGCACGCTTAAAGAAAAAAATGTTGCGTTACGGTTGATTTTGGACAAGGGTTTTCTCGCTACCGAAACCAACGAGGGGAGAACCCAGATAATGGAGCGTTTGTCTGTAGTTGACCAACAAGTCTCAGAGAAGAATATTGATCTGAGAAAAGGCCAGGCTTCTTTACTTGAAGCGGAACGCACGTCTTACCTAATGGTTCGCCGAACGTTCGAAGCCGGCGCGCAACTTATGCGTGTTCTTGAAGAAATGAAACTCTCCCCGGCGAACCCGGAAGTCGGCAAAGCGCTCGCGGACGTGCAGTCGGCGACGGCGATGATCGTTGCGGTTCCAAACGCACTGGCGAAATGCCATGACAGCGTGCGCGTTATTGCGGAAAATGAACCCAACACGGTCATGTTAACGGGCGGCGGACCGAAATACTTTTAGCCTTATGCGCCCGGGAAAGGTCGCCGATGCCGTTCGGGCTCGTGATCTCGTCCTATCTAGGCGCGAGTTTTCTGACAGCCATTCTCGCCTTCTTATGGGGCGATCAGAATAAAATTTTCGGCGCCGGCATCATGCTGGCGTCGATTCTTATTTATAACGTGTTGTCTCAGTACGTGTTCGTCATGCACGGCGAGTTTGGGCAGACGGTCGGCTTTTTCATCATTCAAGACCTCATTCTCGCGTCGCTCTTTTTCACGCTGAGAAAATCCGACATCCAACAAGTTACGCACCGCTGGGCGATCGTGTGTTTCGGTCTGCACGGACTAATGGTCCTCGCGCATCTCGCGAAAATTTCCATCGGCGCGTTTGCGCCCGGTCATTATGCGGCCTTCCTCAACGTCTTAGCGGCCCTGGTCTTGATATCGATGGTGGTTGCCTTTACGCCAAAAAGCCTGGGCGAAGCGAAGGGCGTCCTGAAGGCCAAGCTGCTTTACCTGAGACTGCACTTTTCGGGGTTTTTCAGGGAGCGGACCGTCAGCGGCCCACGTGTGGAGCAGATGCCGAAGAGCGACGACGAACGGCTGGTGACGCAGCATATCGGCGAGCGAATCCGACAGGCACGGATCATCCGGCAGATGTCTAGAGATCAGCTCGGCGAAAAAGTCGGGTTGTCCGGGGCGCAGATCGAACGATACGAGCACGGCAAAAACCGCGTCAGCGCGCCGGTGCTTTATCACCTGTCTCAAGTCTTGGACGTCGACGTCGCCGAATTCTTCGAAGGGCTCTCAGCTGAAGGCGAACCCGGCATGATCCGGGTGCGACGCCCGTAAGTCGCAGCCGGTGGCGCGCCCGCCGGGGCGGCGATCCCGGCGAAGCGGGGCCGGGCGCAAGCGGCGCGGCGCGATCGTCGACCGTCGCCGCTCGCCCCCCCCAGGCGGCCCGCCAGCCCGCGCGGATGTGACCGTCCGGGCGATTGGACGTGAGGTAAATTCCTTGTAATTTATCAAGCGCTGGGCGCTGTCGGCGCCGCCCGTCGCTACGCCGTTACACGGGCGCGCCGTCGCTTCGCCGGAATGCCGGCGCTAGTTTGTGGAGGAACGACCCCCTGTGAAGAAGCTTCTTTTGGCCGGCGCGGCCGCATTGACGCTCGCGGCATGCGCCACCTCGACCCCCTACGCCCCCGCCGAACGCTCCGGCGGCTACGGCTTCTCCGATCAGCAGATCGAAGAGAACCGTTTCCGCATCACGTTTCGCGGCAATTCGTCGACCGAACGCGAGACCGTGGAGAACTTTTTGCTCTACCGGGCGGCGGAACTCACGGTGTCGAACGGGTATGACTATTTCCTCGTCACCGAGGGCGACGTCGAACGGCGCACGACCGTCACCGGCTCGACCCTCGGCGGACCGGCGTTTTTCGGGCGGTACGGCTTCGGGCCCTACGGCTTCGGCTTCCCGTACTACGCGTATGGCTGGGGCTGGGGCGCGCCTTACGGCAATACGGTGGCGCGCGAAATCACCCGCTACTCGGCGATCGCATTCATCGTCATGGAAAGCGGCGAGAAGCCCCGCGACAACCCGCAAGCCTTCGACGCGCGCAGCGTTCTAGAAAATTTGCGGCCGGTCGTCCTGCAAAGCGGCGGCTAACGGCCCCCGGGGGAGGGGGGAGGCGTCAGACGGCGCGCAGGCGTTGCTCCGGCGTCGCCGTCGACCCCGTTTCGGTCGGATCGAAAATCACCACGAAGCCGCGCAGCGTATGGCGCAAGATAACGCCGCGCTGCCGGCCCACATGGATCGGCGAGCCGATCGGCGGCTTGCGCGTGGCTTCCACCGCGACGCCGTCGACCGAGCGGTTGACGATTTTCACCAGCACCGACCCGCCGTTCGGCAGACGGCATATCGAGCGCTTGTCGCCCTCGTTATGGCGCGGGCTCGACCGCCGGTCGCCGACGCCCGCCGCCATCTCGCCGTTCATCCGCACCATCAACAGTTCAGTCAGGATGCGCCGTCGGTTTTTCGGCAGGCGGAACGACATGGCGAATCCGCCAGGGAAAACGCGCGCGACCCGACCTTCGACAAAATCGAGATCCTTTATCGCCGCGACGACGGCGTCGCCGACGACGACTTGGGCGTCCGACCGCATCGCAAGATCGCCTGGCGATACCGTCACGGTTTCGCCGACGTAATCGTCAATCGCGTTGATCGTGATGCGCGCCGGCAATTCCAGACGCACCCGGCGATAACGGCGTTGCGCACGTTGCGACATGATTTCATCCAACCCCAAACGAAAGCCGATTACCGAGCCGGCGGGCATTAGCCGTCACGCTAAGGCGGCGGCTTCAACCCTTCCCTAATCCCACGGACAAACTTTTACCGATTCGCCACGGTTCCGTCCCGACCAAACGCCGGCCGATCGCCGCGACGACGCGTTCGCCGGCGAAACAGCCGCCCCGGCGCAGGCCGTTTGCGCCTCCCGCGTAAGTCGTTAAAAGACCGTTAACTTTCCCTAACGCCGCGCCCGCGCCGACAGCCCGTCGCCGCGGGCGCAGCGCATCAGTAACGAAAGGAACGAGGGGATGACGCCCATGTGGAAACGAGGGGCGGCGCGCGCATTGGCGGCGGCGCTCGTTGCGGGGGCCGCGAGCGTCGGCGCGACCGCATACGCAGTTAACGATGAAGGAGCGGGCGTGGACGATCCGTATCTGTGGCTGGAAGAGGTCGAGGGCGACGAGGCGCTCGACTGGGTGCGCGCCGAGAACGCGCGCTCGCTTGAAGAGTTGGAAGGGGACGACCGGTTCGAACCGTTCCACCAGGCGGCGCTGAAAATCTTCAACGCCGAAGACCGCATCGCCGCGCCCTCGATCGTCGGCGATAAGGTACGCAATTTTTGGCAGGACGCGACGCATGTGCGCGGCCTCTGGCGCGAAGCGACGCTGGAGAGCTACCTCGCCGGCGCGCCGCAATGGGAGACGATCCTCGATTTCGACAAGCTGGCCGAGGACGAAGACGAGAACTGGGTCTTCAAAGGCGCCGGCTGCCTCGCGCCGGACGAAGACCGCTGCATCGTCACGCTCTCGCGCGGCGGTTCGGACGCCTCGGTGCGCCGCGAATTCGTCGTCTCCGAACGCGCCTTCGTCGACGGCGGCTTTGAACTGGCCGAATCAAAAGGCTCGGCCGCGTGGGTCGATGCGGACACGCTCCTTGTCGGCGTCGATTTCGGCGACGGCACGATGACGGAGTCCGGCTATCCGCGCACGACGCGCCTATGGAAACGCGGCACCGCGCTCGCCGACGCGCCGACGATTTTCGAGGGCGAGGGGCCGGACGTCGGCGTTTGGCCGTACACGATCCATCGTGACGGCAAGACCTACCGCTTCATCACCCGCGCGGTGACGTTCTTTGAGAGCGAGCATTACATGCTCTCCGATGACGGCGCGCCGACGCGCCTGCCCTACCCGGCGAAGTCGGAAATCCGCACCGTGATCGACGGCCTCGTCCTCGCCGCGCTCCAGACCGATTGGACGTATGCGGAAACGGCGTTTTCGGCCGGCGACGTCGTCGCTTACGACCCGGCGGCCGACGCGGTCGAGCTCGTCTTTTCGCCGAACGACCGCCAGGCCGTCGGCGGGGTCGCGACGCAAGACGGCGCGCTTCTCGTCTCGATGCTCGACAACATCGTGGGCGCGGTGAAGAAAATCGAGCGCAAGCGCGGCAAGTGGCGCGTTAGCGAGGTGAAAGTGCCCGGCGACGGCGACGTCTCGCTCGGCGACGTCAACGCCTACGGATCGGATTTCTTCCTGTATTTCGACAGCCCCGCCGAACCGACGACGCTTTACTACGTCAACGCCAAGGGCAAACGCTCAAAGGTCAAGCAGTCGCCGGCGTACTTCGACGCGAGCGGCCTTGAGATGAAACAATATGAAGCGACGTCGAAGGACGGGACCAAAGTTCCGTATTTCGTCATCGCCAAAAAAGACGCGCTGAAGAACGGCCCCGCGCCGACCATTCAATATGGCTATGGCGGCTTTGAAGTGCCGGTGACGCCGGGCTATTCAGGCACAATCGGCAAGCTGTGGTATGAAAACGGCGGCGCTTACGTGATCGCCAACATCCGCGGCGGCGGCGAGTTCGGCCCGCGGTGGCACCAAGCCGCGCTGAAGGGCAATCGTCAGCGGGCGTATGACGATTTCTTCGCCGTGTCCGAAGACCTCATCGAGCGCGGGATCACGAGCGCCGACAAGCTCGGGGCCTATGGCGGATCGAACGGCGGCCTCTTGATGGGCGTCGCTCTCACGCAGCGCCCGGACCTTTACAAGGCGATCGCGATCGGCGTGCCGCTTCTCGACATGCTCCGCTACGACAAACTCCTCGCCGGCGCCTCTTGGGTGGGCGAGTACGGGGATCCGGACAATCCGGAAGAGCGCGAATACCTCATCAAATTCTCGCCGTACCAAAACGTCGATCCGGCCGCCGATTATCCGCGCCCGTTCTTCTTCACCTCGACCAAGGACGACCGCGTCCATCCGGGCCACGCCCGGAAAATGGCCGCGCGGATGAAAGAGTTCGACAAGCCGTTTCTCTATTATGAGAACATCGAAGGCGGGCACGGCGCGGCGGCGAACCGCAATCAGGCGGCCTATCGCACGGCGCTTCAATATGTCTACTTCATGCGCGAGCTCGGCGGCGAGTAACGCGCACAGTCAATGACGCAAAGCGCCGGCGGGCCTGCTTTCTCGATCCGCCGGCGCATTTCATTTCCCCTCGGAAGAACGACCGCGCCGCGGCCGTACGCTAACGGAGACGTGCCGACATGGGCTGGTGGTTCGGAACGAAATTGTGGATCCGCGTGCTGTTCGGCCTCGCCGCCGGCGTCGGCTTCGGGCTCGCCGTCTCGCAGTCGATGGACCCGGTCGCAGCCGAAGCGCTCCTCGCCAAGGTCAAAATCGTCGGCGACGTCTTTATCCGCCTTATTCGGATGATCGTCGTCCCGCTCGTGTTCTTCACGCTCGTGGCGGGCGTTTACGCCATGGGCGACCCGAAAAAGCTCGGCACGATCGGCGTCAAAGCATTCGTGCTCTACATGCTGACGACGTTCTTTGCGAACACGATCGGGCTCGGCATGGGCCTCCTTTTTAAGCCCGGCGAAGGCGTCGAGCTCGGCGACGCGACGCCGCGCGAAATGGGCGAGGCGATGCCGCTCGGCGATCGGCTGATGGGCATCATCCCGACCAATCCGTTCGCCGCCCTCGTCGAAGGCGACATTCTCGCCGTCATATTTTTCGCGATCATGATTGGCGTCGGCTTGTTGCTCGCCGGCGACGAGGGCGCGCCGGCCGGCCGGTTTTTTGAATCGATTTCCGAGGCGATCCTCAAGGCCGTCTACGTCATTATGGAACTCGCGCCCTTCGGCGTTTTCGGGCTGATCGCCTATGTCGCCGGCACCAAGGGCGTGGAGACCTTCACCGCGATCTTGTCGCTGACGCTCGCGGTCTATGTCGGCGCGTTCATCCATATGGTCGTCGTTTACGGATTGCTCGTGCGCATCTTCGTCGGGCTGCCCGTGGTCGCGTTCTTCCGCAGCATTCTCGACGCGCAGATGGTCGCCTATTCGACATCATCGTCGTCGGCGACGCTGCCGGTGACCATGAAAGTCGCGAACGAGAATCTCGGCGTTCAAAAATCCGTCGCCGCGTCGGTCCTGCCGCTCGGCGCGACGATCAATATGGACGGGACGTCGCTTTATCTCGGCATCGTCGCGCTCTTCACGGCGCAAGCGTTCGGCTACGACCTCGCGCCGCACCATTACTTCCTCATCGCGATGACCGCCGCGCTCGTCTCGATCGGCACGGCGGGCGTCCCGTCGGCCTCGCTCTTTTTGTTGTCGGTGGTTTTGGACGTCTTCGACGTCGCCCCGGCGGACGTCGCCCTCGTCGTCGGCTTTATCTTTCCGTTCGACCGGCTCCTCGACATGATGCGCACGGTCGTCAACGTGACCGGCGACGCCGCGGTTGCGACCACGGTCGCGAAATGGGAGGGCGAGTTGGACGAGAGCGTCTACAGGGCGCGCCCCGAACAATAGCGGTGAGCCGCACCGGGCCGGGCGAACGTAGAGTGAAAGACGCAACTTTCGGGGCGACGCTATGACAGTTTATCGGATTATCGCCGGGCTCGGCGGCCTCGCGCTCGCCGGCGCGATCTTTTGGGCCGTCGGCGCGGACGACCGCGGGCTGGGCCCGGTAATCCAGGAAATGCTCGGCGAGCCGTGGTCGGTCGTCACGCTGATCGACCTCTATCTCGGCTTTTTCATCATCGCCGGGGTGATTTTCTTCTTCGAGCGGAACGTCTTCGCCAAGCTGTTCTGGACGCTGCCGATTTTCGGCCTCGGCAACGTTTGGGCGGCGCTGTGGCTGGTCTGGCGGTCGCCGGCGCTTATACGCGCGTTGCGTGCGCGCGCCGCGTAACGCTGCCGGCCGCTTTACGCGGCGACCATGCGTTCGACTTCTTGGACGAGATCTTTGAGGTGGAACGGTTTGGACAGCACCTTCGCCTCGTCCGGCGCTTTGTTTGACGGATTGAGCGCGACGGCCGCAAAGCCGGTGATGAACATGATCTTCATATCCGGGTCGATTTCCGCGGCTTTTCGGGCGAGTTCGATCCCGTCCATCACGGGCATAACGATGTCGGTCAGCAAGAGATCGAATTCACGGAGCTGAAGTTCCGTGAGCGCCTCGTCCCCCTGGCTCGCGTCGACCACCGCGTGACCCGCTTTTTCGAGCGCTTTCTTCAGAAAGCCCCGCATCGAATCGTCGTCTTCGGCCAATAGAATGGCTGCCATCGCTCCGCTCGCTCTTTCGGTCCGGTCCCCGTTGTCGCCGGATCTCGCGCCGTTCTAGCGTGCGCCTCACGCCGTTTCGTTAACGCCGACAGCGATAACGCGCTTCGCGGCCGATCATAACCGTGTTTTCGCCCCGAGACGCCCGACCGACACGCGCGTACCGGACCGGATCGTCCGTGTGACGTTTCGCGATCGCGATCGGCGCGCGGGGCGGCTTTCCCTTGCCG
The DNA here is from genome assembly GCA_039187035.1 of Pseudomonadota bacterium. Lineage (GTDB taxonomy): Bacteria > Pseudomonadota > Alphaproteobacteria > Caulobacterales > Parvularculaceae > JAJFFW01. The sequence goes on from JBCCZS010000064.1 coordinate 12,646, forward strand.
GGCGTATCGCTATAAGCTCGCGCGGCCGGCCTCGGCGGCGAGGGTAGCGGAACAAGACTGAAGCAATGGCTAAGAAGCGCGGCGACGCGGTCGCGAACGACGATTATCGTGCGGTCGACCTCGCCGAGCCGGCGAGCGCGACGACGCCGCTCATTTTCGCGTCGCCCCATTCCGGCCGTCGCTATACGGCGGACTTTTTGAATGCGAGCCGCCTAGACCGCATCGCCCTGCGCCAATCCGAAGACAGCTATGTCGATCTGTTGTTCGACGCCGCCCCCCGCTTCGGGGCGCCGCTCCTGCGCGCTTTGTTCCCGCGGGCCTATGTCGACGTTAATCGTAGTGCGGACGAGCTCGACCGGCGGATGTTCTCCGACGCCGCGCCCGCGACGGCCGACAGCCGATCGAGCCGGGTGCTCGCCGGCCTCGGGGTGATCCCGCGCATCGTCGCCGACGGGCACGACATCTACGCGCGCAAACTCAAATTCGCCGAAGCGCGGCGGCGCTTGAAAGCGTTCTACGAGCCCTACCACGCCGCCTTACGCGGGCTCGTCGACGACGCGCTCGCGCGGCACGGGTGCGCGGTGTTGATCGATTGCCATTCGATGCCGTCCGTGGGGGGCGCGCCGCTCACGCCCGGCGAGAAACCCATCGACTTCGTGCTCGGCGACCGCTTCGGCGCCGCCTGCGCGCCAAGCCTCACGAGCCTCGTTGAACGCACCCTGATGAAGATGGGGTATTCGGTGTCGCGCAACGCGCCCTACGCGGGCGGCTACGTCGCCGCGGCCTACGGGCGGCCCGCCGAGGGCGTCCACGTCCTCCAATTGGAGATCAACCGCGCGCTTTACCTCGACGAACGCCGGATTACGCGCACCGAGGGTTTCGAACCCCTGCGCGACAACATGCACGTCCTCGTCGGCGCGTTGACGCGCCTTGACCCCGCGGCGCTGACGCCGGCGGTCGCCGCCGAATAAACCGATCGCCGCGCCATAAAAAAACCGCGGGGACGCGCCCCGCGGTGAAGAGTTTAGGGAGGAAACGCCCCGAAGGGCGGACAGCGTCGCGAAACGCTGTAAGGGAACGGTACCCGCTTTTTGACGCGTTGCAACATCGAAATTTCCGAAATCTCTGAAAGCTTTTGCCTGCGCTAGATCTAAGTGCTTGTTTTTTATTATGAAAACGACGAACCGAACCGGCTGCTGCAACCTGCTGCTTTTTTGCGGCGCCGCTAAACGGTCGATAATGGGGAATCATCCGTGAGCAATCAGGCGTCGCCACCGCCCGACGCGCCGCCGGATGCGGGACGGGAGGCCGACCGCGGCGCCCAGCGGCGCAAGAGTGCGCTGCGGCGCATCGGCTCCGGCGTCGGCCGGCTTACGCGGCCCAAGCAACGCTTTTCCATGCCGAGCGGCGACGAAGGCTTGCGGATCGTCGTCGCGACCGACGCGTGGCGCCCGCAGGTCAACGGCGTCGTGCGCACGCTTGAGACGCTCGGCGAGATCCTTACCGGCTACGGCAACGAGGTGCTTTACGTCACGCCGCTCGACTTCCACTCGATCCCGATGCCGTCCTACCCGGAAATCCGGCTGTCGTTATTGCCGAACCGGAAAGTCGCCAAGCTGATCAACGAGTTCAAACCGGACGCCATCCACATCGCGACCGAAGGGCCGATCGGGCGCGCCGCGCGCCGCTTTTGTAAGCGCCGGAAATACCCGTTCACGACCAGTTTCCATACCCGGTTCGCCGAGTACGCCCATGAACGTTGGCGCACGCCGATTTCGTGGGGCTACGGGGTGCTGCGCGATTTCCATAAAGACGGCGAAGCGATGATGGTCGCGACGCCCGGCCTCATCGACGAATTGTCCGAGCGGGGGTTCGACAACATGAAGCTCTGGGCGCGGGGCGTCGATCTCGCGCTCTTTTCGCCGGGTCCGAGCACGCTGTTCGCCGACGCGGCGCGGCCCGTGTCGCTCTATGTGGGCCGGCTGGCGGTCGAAAAGAGCGTCGAGGACTTTTTGAAGATGGACGTCCCGGGGACGAAAGTCGTCGTCGGCGAGGGCCCGCAACGCGCCGAGTTGGAAAGCCGCTACCCGGACGCGACGTTCCTCGGCCCGAGATTCGGCGACGAGCTCGCCGCGTGCTACCGCGCCGCGGACCTCTTTGTCTTTCCCTCGCGCACCGACACGTTCGGCCTCGTCAATATCGAGGCGTTGGCGTGCGGCAAACCGGTGGCGGCCTACCCGGTCCGCGGCCCGCTCGAAATCCTCTCCAGCGCGCCGCCGGGGTGCGGCGCGCTCGACGACGACCTCGCCGCGGCGAGCCGGCGCGCCCTCGCCGACGCAGAC
>JBCCZS010000065.1:0-14961 GCA_039187035.1 Pseudomonadota bacterium
CCACCGGTTCAGGCGCCGCTTCGCTGAGCGCCGCGTAAGGCGGCGTCTCGCCCCAGGCTTTGTCCCCGCCGTTCGCCAAATCGTAGAGGATTGCGGCGGGCACGATCGGCGACGCCGGGACGTCGTCGCGGCCGACTAACTGAAACCCGCGCCCTTGCGCGCCGAGGCGCGCTGCGACCGCGTCCGCCGCGGCCAGCCCGTAAACGGACCCCCCGCTCAAGACGACCGCGTCGACGCGGTCGACGAGGGTTGCCGGATCGAGGAGATCGGTCTCGCGCGTCCCCGGTCCGCCGCCGCGCACGTCGACGGCGCAAATCGACGGCGCGTCGCAAACGATCGCCGTGACGCCCGTCGCGACGCGCTCGTCGTGCGCTTGGCCGACCTTAAGGCCTGCGACGTCGGTGATCGCATTATGCAGCCCCGGTCGGGGCGCGGCGGCGGTCGTCGGTTGGGCGGGGTAAGATGTCACGGCGGCTTTGAGTTCGAACCTGCGCGAGATTAGGGTGGCGCGGCGGTGCGCCGCAACGGCGCGGCGCCGCCACGCCCGCGCTTCTCCCGGGGAGTCATGCCGATGTTAGATTTTTCGCTCCGTCGAGCGTCTCGACGATGCGCGTTCTGGTTGATTGCGGCTGCGTTCGCGGGTTGCGGACAGGCGGCCGAGAGCCAGCCGGCGACGACCGAGGCGCCGCAACCCGCCGCCCCGCCCGCCGCCCCGCCCGCCGCCCCGACTGCCGCTCCGGCGGCGCCGTCGACCGCGAACGCCGCCGGCGCCAACGCGCTGATCGCATTCGGTACGCGGTTTCATCCCGTCATCGCCGAGAACGGCATGGTCGTCGCGCAGGACCGCATCGCCGCTGAAGTCGGACGCGATATTTTGAAAAAGGGCGGCAACGCGGTCGACGCGGCGGTGGCGACCGGCTTTGCGCTCGCCGTGACGCACCCGCAGGCCGGCAATATCGGCGGCGGCGGCTTCATGTTGATCGACCTCAAAGGACGCGAGGCGCCGATCGCGATCGATTTCCGCGAAATGGCGCCGGGTGCGGCCTCGCGCGACATGTTCCTTGACGAGAACGGCGACATCGACAACCAACGCGCCCGCTTCTCGCGCGCCTCGGCCGGCGTGCCGGGGTCGGTCATGGGCCTGACGCAGGCGCTCTCCGCTTACGGAACGATGTCGCTCGAAGACGTGATCGCCCCGGCGATCGATCTCGCCGAGAACGGGTTCGTCGTGTCCTACGGGTTGAACCAGTCGATCGCCCGCGGCGCGTCGCGCTTCGCCGCCGACCCGTCGTCCGCCGCCTATATGCTGGGGGAAGACGGCCAGGCGCCCGCGGTCGGCTCCGTCTTTATGCAGAAGGACCTCGCCAAGACGTTGCGGGCGATCGCCGAGCGGGGCGCTGCGGGCTTTTACGAGGGCGCGGTCGCCGACCTCATCGTCGCGGAGATGGCCGGCAATGACGGGCTCATCACGCTTGAGGACCTGAAGGCCTATCGCGCGGTTGAGCGCGAGGCCGTCGTCGGTACGTATAAAGACTATGAGATCTTGTCCATGCCGCCGCCCTCGTCCGGCGGCGTGCACGTCGTCCAAATGCTCAACATGATCGAGGGCGACGACCTCGCCGCGCTTGAGCACAATAGCGCGGACTATGTGCACCTTCTTGCCGAGACGATGCGCCGGGCCTACGCGGATCGCTCGGAATATCTCGGCGATCCCGACTTTTTCGACGTTCCGATCGGCAAGCTCACCGACAAAACCTACGCCAAGACCCTCCGTGAAGGGATCGACGTTGAGAAAGCCGGGTCCAGCGACGCGGTCAAGCCCGGCCTCGGCCCCGCCGCTGAAAGCAACGAGACCACCCATTATTCGGTCATGGACAAAGACGGCAACGCCGTCGCCGTCACGACGACGCTGAACTTCTTTTACGGCAGCGGCCATAGCGTCGACGGCGCGGGGTTCTTCCTCAACAACGAGATGGACGATTTTTCGTCCAAGCGCGGCGTGCCGAACGCGTTCGGGCTCATCGGCGGCGACGCCAACGAAATCGCGCCCGGCAAGCGCCCCTTGTCGTCGATGACGCCGACCATCGTCCGCAAAGACGGCGCGCCTTACATCGTCACGGGCACGCCCGGCGGTTCGACGATTATTACGATCGTCCTCCAGACGATCTTGAACGTCGTCGAATTCGATATGAACGCGGCCGAGGCCGCCGCCGTGCCGCGGTTTCACCACCAATGGCGCCCGGACGCCGTTTTGTTCGAGCCCGGATTTTCCGTTGACTCCATGCGTATGCTTGAAGCGCGCGGGTTCGTCATCCCGAAAGGCGACGACGGGCGTTATCGCCGCCGCGTCATGGGGCGCACGGCGACGATCATCGCAAAAGACGGCTTCCTTTACGGGGCCGCCGACCCGCGCGCGCCCAAGGCCGGCGCGGCGGGGTATTGAAGCGCCGCGCTCACGCATACGTGACGACCGGCTCTCGACGTAGGCGGGCGTTGCGCTAATGTCCCGCGCGACAAGCAATGGAGCGCGACGCATGTGCGATGAAATCACCGAACGCGAACTTGACGCGTACCTCGCGAAAAAAGCGCTGACGCGGCGCGGGTTTGCGGCTGGCGCGTCCGCGACGGTCGCGTTTGCGGGCTTGGCCGCGCGCGCCGCCGCTGCGCCCGAAGACGAAGCCGACGCGCTGACGGCGACGGAGGTCGTCGTCCCGACGCCGGACGGGGAGGCGGACGCGCTCTTCATCCATCCGAGCGAGGGCGTCCATGCGGCCGTCATCTTTTGGCCCGACATTCACGGCGTCCGGCCTGCGTTCTTCGACATGGCCAAACGCCTTGCAAGCGCGGGCTACGCCGTCTTGGCGGCGAACCCGTACTACCGCACCATGAAGGGGCGGCTTTTCTCCGACGGCATGACGATCCGCGATCCAGGCGGGCGCGAATTGGTGACGCCGCACTACCGCGCCCTCTCCCCGAAAACCGTCACGACGGACGCGGTCGCGTTTCAAGGCTGGCTCGATCGTCAGTCAGCGGTAGACGCAAACCGCGGCGTCGGCGCCGTCGGCTTTTGCATGACCGGGTCGTGGACCCTGCGCGCCGCCGCGGCGGCGCCTGACCGGATTAAAGCGCCGTGTTCCTACCATGGCGGCGGGCTCGTCACCGACGATCCGGACAGCCCGCATCTTCTGGCCCCGAAAATCAAAGGCGGGGTCCTGATCGCGATCGCGGAAAACGACCATGAGCGCCAGCCGGAAGCCAAGGACGTGTTGATTTCGGCGTTCGAAACCGCGGGCGTTCCGGCCGAGATCGAAGTCTATGACGACGCGATGCATGGCTGGGTGCCGACCGACTCGCGCGCCTACAATCCCGAACAGTCCGAGCGCGCTTGGGGCCGCATGCTCGCGCTCTTCGAAACCCAACTCGGCGCCCGCTAACGCGCGGCGTTCCGGCGCGCGACTCGAAGAATGCGCGCCGATCGGTTTGCGCCTCAGGTCTCTCGCGCGACCAGGGGTTTATCTTTGTACGGATGCGTTCGCTAGCGATCCCGGGCCGCGACGGGGGCGGTCAGCCGAAACGTCGCGCCGGTCGCGTCGCTTTTGACGAGCGCCAGCTTGCCGCCATGGGCTTCCAAGATCTCGTACGCGATGGCGACGCCGAGGCCGGAGCCGCCCGGCTTTTTGGAACCGCGGAACGGTTCGAAGAGATGCGCGACGGCGTGTTCCGGCAGGCCGGGGCCGTTGTCGGACACGTCGATCTCGATGTCGTCGCGCCCGACGCGCCGGGCGCTGACGGCGATTGTCGGCGCGGGCCGACCCGGCGGGGCCAAGCCGTCCTCCGTCGTCAAGGCGTCGACGGCGTTGCGCACCAAATTGAACAGCGCGCGGTAAAGCTGCGTTCGGTCGGCGTCGACCTCCAGGCCGTCCGGCGTATCGTTGCGAAACGACACGGCGATCGCGGCGGCGTCGTCGAAAACGTCGTCAATCAGGGGGCGGACGGGAAAGCGGGCTTTCTGGAGCGTCTCCGGAGAAAGGCGGCCGTAGCGCAGCGTGTCGTTCGACAGCTGAATGGCGCGGTCGAGCGAGGAAATGAGCCGGGGGCTGAGTTTGCGCACGCGCGGATCGTCGCTCCGTGCGAGGCGATCCGACATGAGTTGCGCCGACGCCAGAACGTTCCGCAAATCGTGACTAATTTTGGAGATGCCGGCGCCGAGCGCCGCCAGCCGGCGTTGTTCGGCGAGTTGCGAGCGCACGCGTTGTTGGAGCGCCGTCAGGCCGCGTTCGGCATCGCCGATTTCGTCGACGCGGCCGCTGAGATCGTCGTCGCGCATCCGCGCCGACGGGTCACGCTCGAAGGCGGCCATTTTTCGCGTCAATGATTTGACCGGCGCCACGATGATCCGGTTGAGCGCCCAATAGACGCCGACGGCGGTCGCGGCGCTGATCAGGAGCGAGAGCAATAAGATATTGACGGCGTAGCGTTGCAGTTCGCGGCGCACGGCGCGCTCGGAAATGACGACGTCGACCGCGGCGGAGACGTTGCGCGCCGGCGCGCCGGAGACCTGCAAATAGCCTTCCCCGCGCGATAAGATGACGGCCCACGCTTCGCGCATGAGGCTCATCGCGTCGTCGCCGCGCAGGTCGATCGCGCGGGAGATCTCCATCTCCTCGGCCGCCATCGACGGGGCGAGGATTTGATAGCGCGCCCCGTCGCGTAAAAGACTGACGCCGGCGATGTTCGAGGTCGCGAACAACTCGTCCGCCGTCTCTTTGTCGATCATCTCAAATTCCGGCGTCTCGAGCGCGAGCGAGACGAGATAGGCGGTGTCGATCCGCGCCTTTAAGGCGTCGCGATATTGTTTGGCGATCGACGGGGCGAGGATGACCGCTTCGATCAGCAGGATCATGCCGATCGTCAGAATAAAGAGCTTTGCCGATAACGAGCGGCGCCACCAGCCGGCGACGAGCGCGAACGGGTTATATCGCGTCGGCATCAGTCGAAGACGCCGAGCGCGCCGACGAGCCGCTTCGCGGCAGGCGAGAACACTTTGTCCGTGTACCAGGCGCCGGCGACGCGCTTGTTGAGCTCGCTAAGGGTCGGGTAGGGCGCCATGTAGGCGGTGTAGTCTTTGACCTTGCGGCCGGTCGCGACGGCGTCGACCCAGGGCGCCAGCAACTCCCCGGCGCCGGCCCCGACGACGACGGCCCCGAGGATTGCGCCGTTCTTCCGGGTGATGATTTTGACGAACCCCTCGGTTCGACGTTCGGCGCGGGCGCGGTCGTTTTCGGCGTAATCGAACCGCGCCGGTTTGACGTCCGCGAACTGTTCGCGCGCGCGGGCCTCCGAAAGGCCGACCGCGGCGATTTCCGGATCGCAGTAGGTGACGTGCGGGACGGCCGCGTCGTTGCGTTTGGCGGGCGTTTTGAAAAGGATGCTGCGCACGAGCGTCGCCGCGTGGTCGCCGGCGAGGTGGGTGAATTGGGGTCCGCCCGCGGCGTCGCCGATCGCATAGATCCCTTTGGCCGTCGTGCGTAGCCGATCGTCGGTCTTGACGCCTTTTTCGTCGAACGCGACGCCCGCCTCTTCGAGGCCGAGCCCGTCGACGCTCGCGCGGCGGCCGACGGCGACCAATAGGTGTGAGCCGTCGATCCGGGCGCCGTCGTCCAGCGTGACCGATAGGCGCTCGGCGCCGCCGTTCGCCGGCGCGTGGTCGACGCGGCGCGCGCGGGCGTTTTCTCGGATAGCGACGCCCTCCGCGATCAGCGCCGCGCGTACGACTGCGACCGCTTCCGGATCGTCGGCGGGTAGGATCGTTCCCATGGTGACGATCGTCACCGCGCTGCCGAGCCGGCGATGGGCCTGCGCCATTTCAACGCCGATCGGCCCGCCGCCGATGATCACGAGATGGTCCGGCCGCTCGCGGTTGGCGAAAAGCGTTTCGTTCGTGAAGTACGGCGCGTCGGCGAGGCCCTCGATCGGCGGCACGAACGGGGCCGACCCCGTCGCGACGATAAAGCGCTTGGCGCGAATTTTCCGGCCCCCGGCCTCGACGACCGTCCGCGACACAAAGCGCGCGGGCGCGCGAATGACGGTGACGCCGAGCCCCTCAAAGCGCTCTTGGCTGTCGTGGGGCGCGATCGAGGCGATGACGCCGGCGACATGCTCCATCACCGCTGCGAAATCGACGTCGACAGGGCCGGCCGACACGCCGAATTTCTCCGCCGTGCGCGCGACGTGCGCGGCTTTGCCGGCCGCCAACAACGCCTTCGACGGTACGCAGCCGTAATTGAGGCAATCGCCGCCCATTTCGCCTTTCTCGATCAAGACGACTTTCCGATCGAGCATGGCGGCGCCGGCGGCGAAGGAGAGCCCGGCCGAGCCCGCGCCGATGACGCATACGTCCGCGTTTGCGTCCCCCGGCATCGACCGTCAGCCTTCCGCGTCCGTCTTGCGCCTCTTCACGAAGATCGGCGCGATCGCCAAGACGGAAAACACGCCGATAATCGCGAGCGTTTGGGGGTTCGCGAGGACGCCTTCGAGGCTGACCGCTTCGCCGGCGTCGAACGCGTCGCCGATCGTCGCCCCGACGCCCGCGTAAACGAACGTCGCCGGGATGATGCCGAAGAAGGTCGCAAGCAGGTAATTGGCGGTCTTCACGTTCGCGACGCCCGCCGCGATATTGACGGCCCAAAAGGGAAATAACGGCACGAGCCGCAACAAGAACATGTAGCTAAGTTCGTTGTCGCGAAAGCCGCGCTCCATCCGCTCGATCAAGCCGCCGGCTTTGCGGGCGAGAAGCCCGGAAAACGCCGTTTTGGCGGCCACGAAGATGACGAACGCGCCGAGCGTCGCGCCGGTGACGATCGCCGGCACGCCCGGCCACACGCCGAACAAAAAGCCGCCGAAGATCGTCAAAATCGACGCGCCGGGAAACGAAATCGCCACGACCGTCGCATAGGCGCCCACAAAAGCAGCGAGGGCGAGCGTGGGGTTCGCCGCGACCCAGGCCGTCGCCGCCGCCCGGTTCTCCTGCAGGACGTCGAGCGAGAAGTACCGGTGGAGCCCAAAGAAGAAGAACGCCGCGAGCGCGCCGGCGATGACGATCAACGGTGCAAGACGCACAAAGAGCGGCGCCCGCGGCGTCTCTTGCGTCGGCGGCGCATTCTGCACGTCGGCCTCGTGATTCATGATCTCGCCCCCTCATTGTCGGTTCGGCCTACCACATAGGCCGCGGCGCCGCGGAACGCTCCACACATTAGCGCCGTGCGGCTCACAACTGCGCGACGCGGTCGACGCCGATGGTCCGACGCGCGACACGCCGACCACAGCGGCCGCGCTGTTGACGGGCGCGGATTGTTTCGTTAAGCCCCGCGGTCTTTCGGAACGTGCGCGCCGTTTTCGGTCTTTTTTTACGGTGCGCGGGTGATCGTTCTGAAAGCGACGGGACGAAACGCTGGCGAAAGCGATCGAGCGATGAAACGGACATATCAACCGAGCCGCCTGGTGCGCAAACGTCGGCACGGCTTCCGCGCGCGTAAAGGTACGAAAGCGGGCCGGAAAATCCTGGCGATGCGCCGGGCGAAGGGCCGTAAGAAGCTTTCGGCGTAGAGCCTGTCCTGGCAAGGGGCTTTGCGAGCCTGCGCACTCTTCAAAAACGAGCGGAGTTTCTTGCCCTGCGCCGTGCGCCGACGTGGGGCTGCGCGTCTTTTCTGTTGGCCGGGCGGTTGCGCGCCGACGCCGACGAAACGTGGCGCGCCGGGTTCACGGTCACCAAAAAGCTCGGCGGCGCGGTCGCGCGCAATCGCATCCGGCGGCGGTTGAAAGAAGCCGTTCGCGCAGTCGGCCCCGATGCGGCGCGGCCCGGCTATGACTATGTGTTCATCGCCCGCCGGCGCGCGGCGACGAGGAATTACCGCGCGCTCCTTGACGACGTGAAGCGGGGCCTTCTAAGCCTGCCCGACGGCCGTTAACGACGCCGACGCAGCGGGCGTCGGCCCGCAACGCCTGAGAGTTTCCAATGGATCGAAATCTTCTGCTGGCCGTCGTTTTGTCGATGGGCGTGTTGCTGATCTGGGATTTGCTGGTGGTCAAGCCGCAGCGCGAAGCCTTGAAGGCCGAACGCGAAGCGGCGGCGGCGGCAGAAGCCGCGCGCGTCGAAGAAATGGGCGGTCAGCTCGGCGTCACGCCCGAAGGCGAAGTCGTCGTCGCGCCAAATGCGTCCAACGTAGCGTCGGACGGCGCGCCTGAAAGCGACGACGCGGCCGGCATCGGCGCGGTCGCCGGTTCCGGCGCCGTCGGCGAGGCCGGGTTGACGATAGAAGACGCCCTCGCCGCGGCGCCGGCGCGGGTGACGATCGACACGCCGACCTTGATCGGGTCGATCAACCTCGCCGGCGGGCGTATCGACGATCTCAGTCTTAAGCTTTACCGCGAGGAGATCGACGACGACAGCCCGATCATCCGCCTCCTGCGCCCGCGTAACGTCGAGCACGGCCACTATATTCAGCAAGGGTGGGCGGCGAAGGGATCGAACGGCCAAAACGCCGAGTGGACCGCGCCGGCCGGCGCGACGCTCACGCCGACCTCGCCGGTGACGCTCACGCGGCGCGAAGGCGGCCTCGTCTTTGAAAAGACGTTCTCGATCGACGACCTCTACATGTTCACGGTGACCCAAAAGGTGCGCAACGAAAGCGACGAAGCGCAGTCGTTGGTGCCCTACGGGCTCGTCATCCAGCGCGGCGTGCCGAACGACTTGAAGAATTTTCTGATTTTGCACGAGGGGCCGATCGCAATCGTCGGCGACTCCTTGCTGGAGCACAAATACCAGAAGGTCGTGAAGAAGGGCCCGTACGTGCAGTCGGGCGACAAGGGCTGGGTCGGCATCACGAACAAATACTGGCTCGCCGCGGCCGTCCCCCCGCAAGGCGCGACGTTTAAAGCGGACCTTATGAACGTCGGCACCCCCGAGGCGCCGATTTTCCGCGCGAGCTACCAGCTTGAGGCGCGCAGGTTGGAGCCCGGCGGGGAAACGACGTTGACGTCCTATCTCTTCGGCGGCCCCAAGGACGCCGACATTCTGAACGACTATGAGAACGGCGTCGCCGGCGAGGGCGAGGCCATTCACCGGTTCGACCGCGCCGTCGACTGGGGCAAATACTTCTTCTGGCTGACGCGGCCGATTTTCGTGGCGCTCGATTTCTTCGGCGACCTGACGGGGAATTTCGGCGTCGCCATCTTGCTGCTGACGCTCGTCATTAAAGCCTTGTTGTTCCCGCTCGCGAACAAAGCCTACGAGTCGATGTCGAAGATGAAAAAGCTGCAGCCGGAGCTCGAAAAGCTCCGTAAGCGGTATGACGACGACAAGATGAAACTCCAGCAGGAGATGATGGCGCTCTACAAAAAAGAGAAGCTCAATCCGCTGGCCGGCTGCGTGCCGATTTTGATCCAGATGCCGATCTTTTACGCGCTCTACAAAACGCTGTTCGTGACGATTGAGTTGCGCCATGAGCCGTTCATCGCGTGGATCCGCGACCTTTCTGCGCCGGACCCGACGACGGTGTTCAATTTGTTCGGCCTGTTGCCGTACGATCCGACCGCCATCCCAGTTTTCGGAACGTTCCTCGGCATCGGCGTTTTGCCGCTCCTGATGGGCTTTTCCATGTGGTTTCAGACGAAGCTGAACCCGCCGCCGGCCGACCCGATGCAGGCGCAGATTTTCGCGATGATGCCGATCCTCTTTACGTTCCTGTTCGCGTCGTTCGCCGCCGGGCTCGTCCTCTACTGGTTCTGGAACACCGCGCTTTCGATCGCCCAGCAGTACCTCATTATGCGGAAGAACGGGGTCGACATCGACTGGGGAGAACGCCTGCCGTTCATGAAGGCTAAAGGCCCGGACCCCAAACCGCCCGCCGGCGAATAGCCCCGCGCCGACGCGCGACGCGCAAGGTCATGGAACCGGAATTCGACGCCGAGGCCGTGGAGACCGGTCGCAAGCTCTTTGCGGGTCCGTGCGACTTCATGCTCGGCGTCGTGCGCTTGGACGCGCTTCCAGACGAGGCCGGGCCCGAGGTCGCCTTCGCCGGCCGCTCGAACGTCGGCAAGTCGAGCCTTTTGAACGCGCTGACCGGCCGCAAAAACATCGCGCGGGCGTCGAACACGCCGGGCCGCACGCAGGAAATCAACTATTTCGATCTCGGCGGCGTGATGCGTCTTGTGGATCTGCCGGGCTACGGCTACGCGCGCGCCTCGCGCAGGGACGTCGAACGCTGGACGCGGCTGACGCGCGATTTTCTGCGCGGGCGGGCGGCCCTGCGGCGCGTCTGTCTTTTGATCGACGCGCGCCATGGTCTCAAAGAGGCGGATACGGACGTTATGGCGACGCTCGACACGGCGGCCGTCATCTACCAGATCGTCTTGACGAAGATCGACAAAATCAAACCGACGGCGCTGGCGGCGTTGCGCGAGGCGACGGTCGCCGCGATCGCCAAACGGCCCGCCGCCCATCCGATCGTCCACGCGACGTCGTCGCAGACCGGCGCCGGGCTTGCCGGTCTGAGAGCGGATATCGCGGCTCTTTCGTTTGCGTAACGCGTTGTGATATGCCGCCCGCGTCGCCAACGGCTCGGGAAACGACATGACAATGCACCGCCTCTTTCGCATCGCCGTCCCGCCGCTCGCAATGATCGCGGTCGCGGTCGCCTCTCTAGTCCCGGCCGCCGCGCAATCGCCCGAGGATCAACTCGCCTTGATCGCCTTGTCGAACAGGCTCGACGCCGCCGTCGACGCCAAGGACTGGGCGGCGGCGCGCGCCGTCTTCGCCGACGAAATCGACGTTGCGTTCGGGGCCGATCCCGTGACGATGCCAGCGGACGACCTGGTCGGCATGTGGGCGCAAGCGCTCTATGCGGATAAAGCGAGCTTTCATCTGCGCGGCGGTCACATCGTGACCTTTGACGGCCCGGACGCGGCGCGCATCGCCTCGAAGGGATACGCGTGGAACCTCTTGCCGGGGTTTGAGGGCGGCGCGTTATGGGAGGTTTGGGGCGATTACGTATACGACGCCGCGCGCGTCGACGGCGATTGGAAGCTGACGCGCTTCGACTTTACCGCAACCCATGAACGCGGAAACGCCGCCGTGCGCACTTAAGCGCCGGACGCGGACTGACGGTCGCGCAGCCGCGCGTCGTAGTCCGCGACGTCGCGGCGCAATTCGGGCAACAAGAAGTACAAAGCGACGATGTTCGGGACCGCCATCGCGAACAGCATCGAGTCGATAAAGTCGATGATCGATGAAAGCTGGATGGCCGCGCCCGTCGACAACATCAGACACAGGACGATTTTGAACGTGCGGTCGACGAGGAGCGAGCGGCCGAACAGATATTCTGCGGCCTTCGCGCCATAGTGCGACCAGGTGACGAGCGTTGAGAACGCAAACAGCGTCACCGAAACGAGCAAAACGTACGGGTACCAAGAAAACGCGCTCGCGAACGCGAACGAGGTGATCTCGATCCCGACCACGCGCTCGGCGCCGACGAACGGCAGATACGCCCCGCTGACGATGATGACGAGCGCCGTCAACGTGCACACGACGACGGTGTCGATGAAGGGCTCCAAAAGGGCGACATACCCTTCCGTCATCGGCTCGCGCGTGCGCACCGACGCGTGGGCGATCGCGGCGGACCCGACGCCGGCCTCCGACGAATAAGTCGCCCGCTGGATCCCGTTGATCATGGCGCCGACGACGCCGCCGCCCGCGGCCTCGAAGCCGAATGCGCCCTTGATGATTGCGGCGACGGCGTCCGGCACCGCGCCGGCGTTCAAAATTAAGATCGTCAGTCCCGCGAGCAAATAAATCGCCGCCATCAAGGGCACGAGGACGCGCGTGACGCGCGCGATCTGGCGGATGCCGCCGAGAATGACGATCGCGACGCCGCCCGCCATGATCGCGCCGAAAACGAGCGGCGCGGATATGCTGGTCACGCTAACGAACTGGGCGTGCGCCTGGTTGACCTGAAAGACGCTGATCGACGCGCCCATGCACATGACGGCGAAGAAGATCGCCCCGATGCGGCCGGCGAGGCGCGAGCCGAGCCGCTCAAAAACAGCCTCGATATAGTACATCGGCCCGCCGGAAACGGTTCCGTCCGCGTTTACCCGCCGATACTTCACGGCGAGGGCGCATTCGGCGAATTTCGACGACATGCCGAGAAAGCCGGCGAGGATCATCCAGAAGACCGCGCCCGGCCCGCCGAGGACGATCGCGACGGGGACGGATGCAATATTGCCGAGGCCGACGGTGCCCGAGAGCGCGGACGTCAACGCTTCAAAGTGCGAAATCTCGCCCGGCGCGTCTGTTTGGTCCGAATCGTCGCGCACTTGGCGGCCGATCAGCGCCCAGCCGTGCGTGAAGCCGCGCAAATTCACGAAGCGCAAGGCGACGGTCAGGATCGCCGCAGCGCCGATGAGCCAGACGACCACGAGCGGCAGCCGCACCCCGGCGATCTCGACGGCGAAGAAAACGACGTCGTTCACCGCGCTCGAAAGCGGACGCACCGCGCGGTCGATCGCGTCGGCGAGCCCGCCGCCATCATCCAGTCGAAGGTCCATGGCGATCAGTAAACGTCGCTGAGCGCGGCGCCCGCGCCGGCGGCGTCAATGACGCCCGCGTCGAACGCTTTTCCGAAGAAGACCGCATTCAAAAACAAACGCTCCGTTCCCGGAAAGGTGGCGCGGAAGGCGGGAGGATCGGCAAACAAGACGATTGACCCCGCGCCCTGGCGCACGCCGATCAGCATCGGCGCGCCGGCGAGTTCGCCGAGCCGCTTGTCGGACGCGTAGCCGGATAACAGCGGCGCGTCCTTATAGACCGCGACGCGGGCGAATGGGTCGAGCGGCGCGCGCAGCGGCGTCGTCGAGCGCTTTATGCCGGCGACCGTGCGGTCGCGATGGCCGAAGGCGAGCGGGTGCGCGATGTCGAGATCGCTCTCAAAGAGCGCGCCGCCGATGACGTGCTCGGCGTCCGCCAAGATTTTGTCCGCGTAGGATTTGCGCGGGGGCGCGTCGTCCTCTTGCTCGGCGCCTTCGTCAGCGTCACCGCCGTCTCCGTCGTCGTGGTCAGGGCGCCACAGTCCGGGCGGCGCCGCGCCGTTTTCGTCCCTTTGCGGAATGAACAATGTCGACTGGATCCAGTGCGCGGCCTCTTGGACGCCGATTAAGACGCCGCCGCCTGAAACCCACCCTTCGAGCATCGGCATGGCGTCGGCGGGCGGCGCAAAGCCGTAGCCGTTCGGCAACACGATGTGCGTGTAGCCCGAGAGATCGAGAAACGGCAAATCGCGTACGCGGCGCATCGTGACGGGCACGCCGGTCTTGTAATCGAGGAGGTGCCACAACTCTCCTGCGCCGAGGCGCAACGGGCCGTCGTCAAAAATGATGAGCACTGACGGTGCGCCCACCGTCCGCACGCTGCCGGTCGAGCCGAGATCGCCGACGCCGGGCGCGGCGTTTCCGCTGTCGACCGCGTAAATCCGGACGCCGTCTTCTTCTGCGGCGCGCATTGCGGCCCGGTGGACCGCGTCAGCGCCTTCTTTTTGGCCGACAATGGGCACGAACACCGCGCCCTCGCGGAAGGCGCGCTCGGCCCCCTCGACGGCGATCGTCTTGGGACGAATGAGCGCGCGTGCATAAAGGTCGTCGCTTAGAAAGCGATGCAAGGCGCGGGGCGCGCGCGCGTCGTCCCAGTCGAAGAGATAACCATAGGCGCTCTTTTTCGGCGCGGGCGCCGGCGGGCGCGTCGACGCGGCTGGGGCTCCAAGAAGCGCGTCCGTATATTTCGCACGGTCGAGCGCCGCGTAATCGAGATCGTAGGCGAGCGGCAAGGTCCAGCCCGATACGTCGTAGAAAACGTTTTCCTCGAACGCCGTCACCCGATCGAAAATCGACCGGGCCATGACGTTCTGCATCTGCGCCATCGGCACGATGACGGCCTCGCCGGCGTTAAACGTCCGCCCCCCGACGGCCACGTCTTTGGCCAGCGCGTAGGCGGCGATCTCGTGGCGTTTCAAGACGGCGACGAAGTCCGCGAGGCGCGCCGGGTCGCCGTCCGCGGCAAGGACGTAGGCCTTCTCAGGGCGCTCGCGCGCGGCCTTGGCGGCGTTCTCAAAAAACGATTTCTGGTAGGCGAGGAGCCGTTTGCGGTTGGCCCGCCCCCCTTCGATGGTCGACAGAGACGTCGTAAAGTGCATGCGGATGTTGCGGTCGTAGGCGCGCACGCCGTTCGACGTGTCGACGGCGCCGCCGCGCGCGGCCGCGGCCTCAAAAAGGAACCCGACCGATCCGTTGACGTACGGATAGGTCGAGCCTTTGCCGACATAGAAATTGTCGAAACCTTCTTCCGACGTGTACAACTCGCCTTGTTTGTCGAGTTGATCGGCGTGGCCTTTCGCGATGATTAAGGCGAGTTCGCGCGCCTCGTCCGGCATAAGCGGGTTGCGCCGGCGCGGCTCGCCAGGGTGAAAATAATAGAGCGATTCCGACCCCATCTCATGGTAATCGGCCGAGACGTTCGGCTTCCATGCGTGCCACTTGGCGATCCAGGCGCGCGCTTCGGGTTGGGTTTGCAACAACCAGTCGCGATTGAGGTCGAACCAATAATGGTTCGTGCGCGCTTCCATCCAGAGCTGATGCTGGACGTGTTGCGGGTCGGTGACGGGCGCCGCGCCGGCGAATTTAAGGACGTGGTCAATGCGCCGGGCGTGACCGTCGGGGTTGAAGACCGCGGCGATGACGATCACCGTCTCGTTCAGCGTGCGGTCGATCGCGTCGCCCTGGGCGGCGGCGAGGTGATAGAGCGTTGGAATGGCCGCGTCCATGCTGGAGCTTTCCGCGCCGTGTACGCCGTAATTGAGCCAGACGACCGCGGGCGCGTCGTCGTCGGCAGCGGCGTCTGGGTCCGCAGCAGGCGCC
>JBCCZS010000066.1:0-14936 GCA_039187035.1 Pseudomonadota bacterium
ATCGCTTCGCGCATTCCGCCGGGCTTGGGACCATGGTCCAGGCGTCGCTTGGATGATTTGTTGTCGTGATATCTCTGCGTGTTGGTGTTGTTGGTGCTGGAGCCGGAAACGCGATCGCATTGACGGCGTCAAGACCGTTCATGAAATCGACCATGCGCGGGTCGTCCGCGTCGTAGCGCATCGTCGCGACGTTCAACTGTGCGACATGCATGCCGGAGGCGACCGACAAGCCCTACTCCGCGGCGTATTTGCGCGCGTCGCGTTTGGCCGCGTGCGCCATCAACCCGTCGCGAAACCAGGCGCCGTCGTCCCACGCTTTGCGGCGGGCGGCGAGGCGCTCTTTGTTGCACGGCCCCTCGCCGCGCAGCACGGCGTAAAACTCCTCCCAATCGATCGCCCCGAAATCATAACCGCCTTTGTCGTCGTTCCATTTCAAGTCGGCGTCGGGAACCGTCAATCCGAGATAGTCCGCCTGCGGGACGGATTGATCGACAAACTTCTGGCGCAATTCGTCGTTCGAATTTTGCTTGATGCCCCAGGCCATCGACTGCGCGGAATGGACGCTGTCCCCGTCCGGCGGGCCGAACATCATCAGGGACGGCCACCACCAGCGGTCCAACGCGTCTTGCGCCATGGCCTTTTGCTCGTCCGTGCCGGCGCACAGCTTCATCATGATGTCGTAGCCCTGGCGCTGGTGAAAGCTTTCTTCCTTACAGATACGGATCATCGCGCGCGCATACGGGCCGTATGAGCAGCGCTGCAACGGGACCTGGTTCATGATCGCCGCGCCGTCGACGAGCCAGCCGATAGCGCCGATGTCGGCCCATGTCAGCGTCGGGTAATTGAAGATCGACGAGTACTTCGCTTTGCCCGACAGCAATTGCTCGGTCATCTCGTCCCGGCTGACGCCGAGCGTCTCCGCCGCACAGTAAAGATAAAGCCCGTGACCGGCCTCGTCCTGGACCTTGGCGAGCAGAATGGCCTTGCGGTCGAGCGTCGGCGCGCGCGTGATCCAATTGCCCTCGGGCAACTGGCCGACAATCTCGGAGTGCGCGTGTTGAGAGATCTGCCGCACGAGCGTTTTGCGATACCCGTCCGGCATCCAATCTTTCGGCTCGATCTTTACGTCAGCATCGATGCGCTCCTGGAAGGCCCGCTCCTGCGGCTCCATTTCTTCGAGCGATTTCACCGACGTGCCGGTGGATTTCACCATTTGCGCGTACATGCGGGGCGCTCCTCTTCTGATTTGCGACTTAAAGGTAAGAAAAATTGACCGATCGGTCAATTAATTCGCGCGGCGCGTAGGGACGCACCCTCGCCGGCTTCGACGCGCTTTGATCGCTGCCAAAGCCCGTTGACGATACAATCTACGGTTGCATATTTGGAGCCGTGGACCCGGGAGAACACAAGGGACCGCTGCAGCGCGCAATTCGTCAAGCGACGCCCCGGCGGCGCTGGGGCGGGCGCGCATGTGCAAAAATACTTGACTCACATTTATCAAATAAATTTCACAAATCTATTTTCGTATGAGAATTTTTCTATTTCTTTTATATTTATAGATGACGACATCATTGACATTTTCGTTTTCGAAAATACCCTGTCGCCATCATTGAAACTTCTCGGGGGAACGTCCAATGCCGGACGATAGAAGCGCTGGTGACGACTACTATATTTGTAACTGTGACAGTTCCTCGTCGGGCGGTTTCTTCCGCACCGTGGGCATCGTCACCGTTACGCTAGTCGTCATCGCGGTCGCCGCCCTCCTGGCCTTCGGCGTGATGAAGCAGATCAGCAAAGACGACGCCGATTGTTGTGAATGCGTACTCTGTTTTGTTTGGGACGACGCTGATTATTGAGCGTCGATCCTCGCGCGCTGATCGCCAAGCAATCTTGTCCATCAAAAGGGAAGGCGGAACATGAAAAGACTGTTCGCTATCGGACTATCAACGCTCGCTCTGATGTCGTGCTCGGGAACGCCCCGATATAATTTCAGCCGGGATTACAACGTACAGCCGCGCAACGTGGCGGCGACAACGTGCGAGACGGAGGCCGATCTTGGTCGCAAGCGTTATCTTGATTTCCTCGACGGGATCAAAGGGCAGACGCCGATCACGCAACGGATCCTTTCCGGCAAAATTAAGACCCTACGGCGCGAAATCGATTACGCGCATCAAACCGTGATCACGCGATGCAAGACCCACATTCAGTGCCTGGAGGCGAACAGCTACATGGAAGCGCAATGCTATATGAGCGCGTCCGACCGGAAGGACGCCGAACGGCGGTTCCGCGATATTTCCGATAAGCTCGCCGTCCTTGAACAGGAATTGGGCCTCGCTGAAATCGACGCCGACACGGCCGTCGCCGGCGCGGCGGCCCAAAGCGCGCCGACGTTCAACTTCGATTTCGACCAGCGCAACCGCATGTCGCAGGACAACGAACAAATCAACGAGGTCGAACAAGACGTCGACCAACGGCAAAGCGCGCGCGGCTCGACCAGCGTGCATCTGGAACGCGTTTGCCGGCGGCCGGAAGGCATGATGCGCGTCGAGTGCATACGCCTCGCCTGCGAGCGCGACAAAAGCCGGTGCGAGTAGGCGCTGTCCTGTCGCTATAGAGGCAATGGGCGGTGCGAAAGCGCCGCCCTTTTCAAGGATGATTGGCGGGCTGAACGCACGCCGTCGTCGCCCGTCGTCGATACGACTAACGCTTCTAGGCCGCGCCAATCGAGGCCACACGCACGCGTGAAGAGCGACGTAAAAAGCCTACCGGCCCGCGGCCAGAAATTGCTCCGTATCGTAATATTCCATGAACGCGACGACCTTGCCGTCCTTTAGCGTCAGCACATCGGCCTTCGGCGACTCGATTGTCTTTTCGGTGGCCTTGCACGTCCAAGACACGTCCGACAGGACGACGACCTTGTCATGCTGAACGATATAATCGGTGATCTCGTAATAGACCATCGACCAAGCCTCAGTGAGGCCTTGGAGGTAAGCCAAGGCGTGCTCTTTGCCGCGTCCGGGTGCGGTAAAGGCGAATGGCGCGGCGCCGTTCGCGAGCGACCGCCATTCGACGTCGTCGGCGATATAATCCGTCAGCTCGTCAATGTTGGCGGCTTTGGAGCCTGTCCAGCCGTCATAGATGGCTTTTACGACGTCAAGATTGGCGCGTTCTTCGGGCGTCATGTCCTCTCCCCTTCGTCTGACGTTCGGCCAGTATAGTGTATAGAGGCCGGCGACGCAGCGCCCGGGCGCAGTCCGCAGCCGTGGGCCCTACTCGGTCGCCGCCGGCGCCGCCTCTCCTGTGAGTTCCCACCAGATCAACGACACCGGGATGACGCCGGCGGCGTCCAGTTCGGCGAAGAACGCGGACGGCGGATAATCCGCCCCCGCCTCTTCCAGGCGTTGGCGCATGCGATCGGCGAACAGCTCTTCGATCAACGCTTTTCCGGTGACGTAACTGGTCCCGTAGCCGGGCTGGCGCAGATAAAGCTGCTGTTCGAAACCGAGGAGATCGAGGTTCGGTTTCATCCAGCCGCGCGGCGTCCACTTGACGTGAAAAGCGGACGCTTCGGCCATCGTCATCTCGTCGGCGTGGGCGTAAAGCGAGGCGAGCCCCCGCGCCGCCCGCTGCGCCTGCATAATCCAAACGATCTCGCGTGCACGCGGATTGTCGTCGTAAAGACCGGCGTGCAGCGCCATCTCTTCCATAGCCGTCGCCACGCCTTCCGCCCGGCTGTCCCAAATATTGTAAAGGAGCGGTCCGCGGCGGACCGGGCTTTCGTGCGGCGCGGCGTTCATGAGCGCGAGGTCCCACCAATGGTAAAAGTGGGTCCACAACGTCATCGGCTCACGGTGCATCGCTTGGTGGAAAAAGTTGCGCTTCTCCGCCGGCACGAACGCGCCGATCCGCTCAAGGAGCGCCGGCGCCAAATAATCGGCTGGCGGAACGATCGCGTTGTCGGTCATGAAGGCGACGTATTTGTCGACGCGGTCGAGGGCGCGTTCTTCATAAGCCTCCGGCGTCGCAACCGGTTCGAGCGGCGGCAGATTGCGGTTGCGATGCTCTTCAAGGCGCAACGACGCATGCGCGCGCTTTAACTCGCGGCGCAACAGCGCGACTTCATCTTCCCACGTCATCGGCACGAGATGCACGTTCTGCAGCATCCACGTGTAGTTGTCCTTGCCGATGCCGGACGGCCCGTCTTTCTGCGGGGCCTGCGCTTTTAGCCAGCGCGCAAATTCGGCCGTCGCGCCTTGGGCCTGCGTCAAGGCGGCGAGGAGCGGAATGCTCGGGTTCTCCAAGCGTTCACGCAACGCGGCGAGATCGGCGCTTTGCGTCTCCATCGTCTTGGCGCCGGCGACCCAGAGATCGCGCGCGTTCCCGGTCAAGTTGCCCCGCGCCTGCGCAAGCAGCGGCGCGACTGTTCGAAGGTCGGTCGCGAGCTTGTCCTGCGCCTCGGGGCTAAGCGGAAACGCATAGGTCCAAAGCTCGATCAAGGCGTGATTGACCGGCCCTTCGTGGGACGGCGTGTCGCTCTGATAGGTCCAGACCTGCTTGTAGAAAGCGGGGTCGCGCGACCACGGCTTGAGGACGTCCAAATAGAACGTGAAGCCGTTCATCTCGGCCCGGACGATCGCGTAGTCGATCTGCTGCGCCGTCGACCAGTCGCCGACGTCCATGGCGTCGAGCCGATCGCGCAACGTGGCGACGGCCGCGCGGCGCTTGGCGAGCCCGGCGCGCGTATAGTCCGGTGCGCCGTCGAGCCGCGCCGGCGTTTCGGTCGCGCGCCACGATTGAAAGAGCGCGAGGAGGTCGGCGTAATCGTCGGCGCGCGCCTCCGTCAGCACGGCCGACGCAATCGCCGCCGCCGCTAAAACCGCCCTCGTCAATCGCATCATCGCCGCCGACCTCCGTTTTCGCGTTCGGCCCGCAAAGAACGGCGCGCGACGCCGAAACGCAACCGGCGAGCGCGGCCGCGAGCGGCCGGCGGCGACTTTTTTAAACCCGCGCGAGAACGGCGGCCGCGCCCTGGCCGACGCCGACGCACATCGTACAGAGCGCGTGGCGGCCGCTGCGGCGGGTCAATTCCTCGGTCGCCGTCAAAACGAGCCGCGCGCCCGACATGCCCAAGGGGTGGCCGAGGGCGATCGCGCCGCCGTTGGGATTGACGTGCTCGGCGTCGTCGGGGAGCCCAAGTTCCCGTAACGTCGCGAGCGCTTGCGAGGCGAACGCCTCGTTCAACTCCACAACGTCGATCGCGCCGACGGCGAGCCCGGCCTTGGCCAAGACTTTCCGCGTCGCCGGCGCCGGCCCGATGCCCATGACCCGCGGCGCGACGCCGACGGCCGCCCCGGCAACGACCCGCGCCTTCGGCGTGAGACCGTATTTCGCCACCGCCGCTTCCGACGCGATCAACAGCGCCGCGGCGCCGTCATTGACGCCCGACGCGTTGCCGGCGGTGACGACCCCGTCGGCTTTAACGAACGGCTTCAGCGCGGCGAGTTTTTCCAACGACGTCGCGCGCGGGTGCTCGTCTTGCGTGACGACGACCGGATCGCCTTTTCGTTGGGGGATCGCGACGGGAACGATTTCAGCAGCGAAGCGCCCGCCAGCGATAGCGGCGGCGGCGCGCTGTTGCGAGCGGAACGCGAACGCGTCCTGGTCCGCCCGAGAGACGGCGTAGTCCTCCGCTACGTTCTCCGCCGTCTCCGGCATCGAGTCGATGCCGTACTGGTCTTTGATGGCGCGGTTCACGAAGCGCCAGCCGATCGTCGTGTCGAATATTTCCGCCCGCCGATCGAACGCCGCCTCGGCTTTTCCCATAACGAACGGGGCTCGGGACATGGATTCAACGCCGCCGGCCAGGACGAGGTCGGCCTCGCCGGTTTTGATCGCGCGCGCCGCGGCGATGACGGCGTCGAGACCGGACGCGCAGAGCCGGTTGACCGTCAGCCCCGGCGCCGCCTCGCCAAGCCCGGCGAGTAGCGCGGCCATTCGCGCGACGTTGCGATTATCCTCGCCGGCCTGGTTGGCGCAGCCGAGAACGACGTCGTCGAGCGCGGCCCAGTCGACGCCCGCGTTGCGCTCTTTCAGGGCGCGCATGGGGATCGCCGCCAGATCGTCGGCGCGAACGGGCGCGAGCGCCCCGCCATACCGGCCGATCGGCGTGCGCGCGCCGTCGCAAATAAACGCTTCGGTCATGGCTCGTTTCCTTCCGTTTTATTCGTATCGAGACCGTCGACGACGGGGCCGCCGACCGTGCGCGACAACCCTTGGAACACCGCGACCGTGCGGCCGTCGTCGGCGGTTACGTGGACGTCGTAAACGCCCGAGCGGCCCTTACGCGCAACTTCGACGGCGCTCGCCGTCAAGCGATCGCCAGGGTGCGCGGGCGACACATACGTCACCGATACGTGGTGGGCGACCGCGGTTTCGTTGCGTGAATTGCACGCCCAGCCGAACGCGGTGTCCGCTAGGACGACGATTGCGCCGCCGTGCGCCGTACCGTGCGCGTTGAGCATCTCCTCGCGAACGGTCATCGCGCACACCGCACGCCCCTCGCCGGCCTCGACAAACTCCACGCCCCAGGCGGCGGACGTGCCCTCTCGCGCATGCAGGGCGCGCGCGACGGCGTCGGCGCGCCGATCGGCTGGCGTTGCGGTCAACGGCGGGGCCTCCTCATGCAGCCGACTTAATTGACCGACCGCCCGTTCAATTTTATGAACGCGTCCATAAGATGCAAACGAAAATGCCGCCGCGCGCTCCTCTTGCGCAGCGAGATCGAACGGTCGGGAGATCGGGAGCATGGCGATGGGCGCGGACGCGGAATTTGAAACGATCCTCTTCTCGCTGGACAAGGGCGTCGCCCGGCTGACGCTGAACCGTCCCGATCGGCTCAACAGTTTCACCGTCCAAATGCACGACGACGTCGCGCGCGCCCTTGATGCGGCGGAGGCCGCCGCGCCCTTGCGGCTCTTGACGATCACCGGCGCCGGACGGGGCTTTTGCGCCGGCCAGGACCTGAACGATCGCGCCGTCGCGCCGGGCGACGACGTCGATCTCGGCGAAAGCCTGGAGAACCGTTACAACCCGTTGATCCGCCGACTGACGAGCCTCCCGGCGCCGGTCGTGTGCGCGGTCAACGGCGTCGCGGCCGGCGCCGGGGCCAACATCGCCCTCGCCGCCGACATCGTCATCGCCGCAAAGTCGGCGAAATTCGTTCAGTCCTTCGCCAATATAGGCCTCATACCGGATTCCGGCGGCTCCTGGACGTTGCCGCGCCTCGCCGGCCAAGCGCGCGCGCTCGGCTTGGCGCTCACAGGCGATCCGTTGCCCGCCGAGGAGGCCGCCGCCTGGGGCCTCATTTGGAAAGCCGTCGACGACGAGGCGCTCGCCGCAGAAACCGACGCGCTCGTCGCAAAATTCGCAGCGGCGCCGACGCGCGGGCTCGCCGAGACCAAACGCTTGATCCGCGACGCGTCTACCCGTTCGCTAACGGATCATCTTGACGCCGAACGCGACGCCCAACGCGCGCTCGGCCGCTCAGCCGACTACAAAGAAGGCGTCGACGCCTTCCTGAATAAACGCAAACCGACTTTCACAGGCTCTTAAGCAGCCGCCGCTCGCCCGCCCGCCCCACGCCCCTTTTACGGAGACGCGCCCATGACGCCGATCGTTCTGAAAAACTACGCTCTCGGCGCTTGGCGCGAAGGCGACGCGCCGCTCGCCGATATTCGCTCGGCCGTAACGGGCGACACCGTCGCCCGGACGAGCGCCGCCGGCCTCAATTTCAAGGCGATGGCGGACTATGCGCGCGACGTCGGCGGTGCGAACCTGCGTAAAATGACGTTCCTCGAACGCGCCGCCATGGTGAAGGCGATGGCCGTCGCCGTCATGGACAAAAAAGAAGATCTTTACGCGCTCAACCGGCATACCGGGGCGACGCGCAAGGACGGCTGGATCGACATTGAGGGCGGCGCCGGCACGTTCTTTTCAATCGCCTCGAAATCGAAGCGCGAACTGCCCGACGACGTGATTCTGCGCGACGGCCCGCCGGAGCAAATCTCCAAGGAAGGCACGTTCCTCGCCCAGCACGTCTACACGTCGCTGCGCGGCGTCGCGGTCCACATCAACGCGTTCAATTTTCCAGTCTGGGGCATGATGGAAAAGCTCGCGCCGACCCTCATTGCGGGGATGCCGGCGATCGTGAAACCGGCGACCCCGACGGCCTATCTCGCCGAAGCGGCGCTCCGGATTATGGTCGAGGCGGACGTTCTGCCGGAGGGCGCGGTTCAGTTCGTCGCCGGCTCGCCGGGCGATCTCCTCGACCATCTCGGCGGGCAAGACGTCGTCTCGTTCACCGGGTCCGCGGCGACGGCGGCGAAACTGAAGGCCCATCCGGGCGTGATCCGCGAAGGCGTGCGCTTCATCGCCGAACAAGATTCGCTCAACGCGTCCGTTCTGGGCCCCGACGCCACGGCGGACAGTCCGGAATTCGACCTATTCGTGAAAGAAGTCGTCCGCGAGATGACCGTCAAAGCGGGACAAAAATGTACGGCGATCCGCCGCGCGATCGTGCCCGCCGCCCTGCTCGACGCGGCCGAAACCGCGATCGCCGCGCGCCTATCGAAAACGACCGTCGGCGACCCGGCGCTTGAGGAAACGCGGATGGGCGCGCTCGTCTCGCCGGCGCAGGCCGACGACGTACGCCGGAAAGTCGCCGTTCTCGCGGGCGAGGCCGCCATCGTTTACGGCGACCCGGCGACGGCTTCGGTGATCGGCGACGAGGCGAATGCGGCGGCGTTCGTCTCGCCGATCCTGCTGCGCTGTGACGATCCGTGGGCGGCGCAAGCCGTCCATGAAGTCGAAGCGTTCGGCCCCGTGTCGACCGTCATGCCGTACAAAGATCTCGACGACGCGGTCGGCCTGTGCAATCGCGGCGGCGGCTCGCTCGTCATGTCGCTCTTCACGCACGACCCGCTGGTCGCCCGCGACGTGGTCGCCGCGTCGGGCGCGTTTCACGGGCGCATCGCCGTCATCAATCGCGACAATTACAAAGAATCGACCGGGCACGGATCACCCCTCCCCGTCCTCGTTCATGGCGGCCCGGGCCGCGCCGGCGGCGGCGAAGAACTCGGCGGCGTGCGCGGCGTGAAACACTATATGCAGCGTACGGCCGTTCAAGGCACGCCCGACGTCCTCGCCGGCGTTGCGGGGACCTGGTTCGAAGGCGCCGCGCGCGCCGGCGACGGCGATCATCCGTTTCGTTATTCGTTTACGGATTTGCCGATCGGCAAGTCGATCGAGACGGCCGCCCGCACGGTCACGCTCGACGACATCGAGCATTTCGCCGACTTCACCGGCGACACGTTCTACGCCCATATGGACGAGGAGGCCGCGGCGGCGAACCCGTTTTTCCCCGGCCGCGTCGCGCACGGCTACCTCATTTTGTCCTTCGCCGCGGGGCTTTTCGTCGACGCGGCGCCCGGCCCGGTGCTCGCCAATTACGGCCTGGAAGAGCTGCGGTTTTTGACGCCGGTCTCGCCGGGCGACGCGGTCAAGGTCCGGCTGACGGCGAAGTCGAAAAAGAAGCGCAACGACGAGTACGGCGAGGTGCGCTGGGACGTCCGCGTCACCAATCAGAATGACGAGATCGTCGCGACCTACGAGTTGTTGACGATGAACGCGCTCTAAGCGCGTCGTCGGGAGTTGCGTTATGGCCCGCACCCAAGCGGTCGATTATGAACGAAAGCGCGACGCGATCACCGCGCAAGCCGCGCGCCTTTTCGCCGAGCGCGGCTTCGCCGGCGCGTCGATATCGGAACTCGCCGAGGCGTGCTCGGTCTCAAAATCATTGGTGTACCACTATTATGCGTCGAAAGAGGCGATCCTCTACGATGTAATGCGCGATCATTTGGACGCGCTCGGCGCGGCGATGGCGGCCGTCGCCCCGGAGGCTCGCGATCCGGCCGAGGCGCTGTCGGCGATCGCGCGCGCGCTTCTAAAGACCTATGACGGCGCGGCGAACAGCCAAAAGGTCCTGCTCTACGAGTTGAACGCCTTGCCGGCGACCGCACGGGCCGAGATCGTCGACGATCAACGGGCGATTATCGCGGCGGTCGAAGACGTGCTCGCGCGCTTGTCGCCGGCGCTCGCCGACGACCGCGCGAGGCGGCGCGTCACGGCGATGCTGTTTTTCGGAATGCTGAACTGGACGCACACGTGGCGGCGCGCCGACGGGCCGATCGACCGGGACGCGATCGCCGACATGGCCGCGACGACGGTCTTGCGCGCGCTCGCCTGAGGCCCCGGCGTCGCAAACAAAAAAGACCCCGCGCAAGGCCGCGCGGGGTCCCGTAATCGGAAAAAGTCGGCGTCGCGCCGACGCCGTTAAAACCAGTAAGACTTGCCGAGGCGCTGCACGAAAAGCGGCGTCGTCGATTTCTTCATGGCGATGGTCCAGTTGGTCGTCGTGCCGACGCGCGCGGCCTTTGAGACTTGTTCGATCGCGTAGCCTTCGGCCTCGACGCGCGCCCAAAGCGTCGTGGAGGGCTGCGTTGCGGAAATGCCCGCGCGAATAAGGATCGCGTCGCCCCGCACCGTAATGCGCCCGCCGGCAGACTTGAACAAATTATACGTCTTCTGCGTGTCCGGATTATGCAAGCGGCCGCGCAGGGCGCCGCTCCCCGTCATCGAGCGCACGTTCGGCGGCAGCCCGCCTTCGAACGTGATGCGGATGCTGACATTGTAGGTCGAGGACGCCTGCGCCAAGACGAGGCGCGGCTCCTCGGCGGCCGCAGGGTCCGGCGTAAAGGACGCGTGTTGAACCGACGCGGCGACCCGCGCCTCGCGGGTTGCAAAACTGGAGTCGTCGAACGCCACGTCGCGCCGCAGTTTGTTCTCGCGCGGCTCGGCGCTGGAGAATTCGCGCTGGACGAGATCGGCGCTGATTGCTTCGAGACCGCCGGCCAAGTCGGACGGAACGGCGGTCATCATCACCGCCAAAAGACCGAAGCCTTGGGCGAACGCGCCCTGACGCGTGATCGGCTGGAAATAGAAGATCGAGCCGGCGCCGATGGCGATCATGCCCAGCACGACTGCGTAAAGCGGAATAGCTTCGATGCCCAAGAGTCTTCCCCCCGCAACTGCCCATTGATTGATGGTGTAGATCGCCGACGCCTCACCTTTGGAGTTGTAGTCGGTGATAAGCGCCGCGACGATCCCGGTCGCGCCGGCGAGCGCGAGTCCCAGATAGTCGCCGACGCCGAATTGTCCGGGCGTTCGAATGCCCCGTTTGGTTCCGTACGGCATAATCGTCCCCTCATGATCTCGCGACGCGGTTCCGACGCGATAGCCTTAATGGGCGATCTTAACGGTTTTTTTGGGGAAGAGAACGGGGCGCCGAGCCGAGCCGGGCCTCGTTTTTAACCAAAAATCGCCGCGGTCGCCGCCGTGGACGCCGCCGCTCGAGGGGATTTCGCCGGTCGAGCGCATCGGGCGCAACGGACTCGCGCGCCTAGGCGACGTCCCGCGCCGGCCGCAATCCGCCAAAATCGATGCCGAACAAGTGTTCCAGACTTGTCCGCGGCAAACCGCCTTTGACGTAGTCGTAGGGGGTTAGGTTGACCGCTTTCAGGATGGACCGCTCGATGACGCGCCCCGCACCGCCGGGCGCGGGCGTCACGTCGATGTCGATGACGTTGACGCAGCACAAATCCTGTTCGAACGCCCGCACGGTCGCGAGCCCGCCGCCGCACGCCCAGGCGAGCAACAGCCGGTTGACGCCTTCATGCGCCACGACGAGCGCGTTCTTCCAAGCATGGCCCATGACGATGTCGCCGATCGCTTGGGTGACCCGTGCTTGCGCGTCGACGAACAATTCGCCGTCCGGGAGAAACCGCGCGCCCGGCGCGTCGGCGTCGTCGAAACAAAAAGCGAGGCGCGCGCCGAGTTCTTCGCGGCTGGTCGCCTGGATCCAACCGCTTTTCAGTTCTTCAAGGCCTGCATGGTCGTGAAGCGCCGGACGGTCGTCGTGCGCCGCCAAAACGATCTCGGCGGTTTGTCGGGCGCGCGGCAAACCGGAACAAAACGCCGCGTCGAACGGTTGCGGCCGCAACGCCGCGGCGGCCGCGGTCGCTTGGGCGCGGCCTTCGTCGGTCAAGTCGACGAGGCGGGGATCGGTCAGGCCTGGATCGAAGTAATCCACGTGGCCGTGGCGCATGAGATAAATCCGCCGCCGCCCGACGGCGCGCGGGCCAGAGGCGTTCCCTGCGGCCTGATCGTCGGTCGGTCGGTCGGCGCTCATGGCTGCTCCTTGCGCGCTGCGGCGAGCCCCGCCAGTCGCACGCCCGCGCGGGAATGGCCAGAGTGCGTGAGGAGGGATGACGGCGGACCGCCCGGGGCACGGCCCCGCCGGCGGCAGGTCAGGGAGAATTAATCCTTTTTCGTCGTCGAACGCTCGCCACCGCGGTCGACTATGGTAGGGTTAGCGCTCGGGGTTGGCGCGTCGGGGTGCAGTGTCGTGTTTCGGGATGTTGAACCGTCGGGCGGGAGGCGATCGATGATTGCACGCCCGCAGGGAATATTCGCCGCGATTTTCGGGGCGTTCGCGCTGCTGTACACCGCGGCGTTCAACTTCTCCGTGATGACCGACGCCGACGCGGCGCAATTTCGTTTCGACGTTTTGACGAAGATCGGCGCTAAAGCGCGCGCGGCCGGCCATGGCGAACGCGTTTTGACGCTGCGTCGCGCCGAGGGCGTCGATGAAGAAACGCTCGCGCCGATGAAAGCGCGCGTTGCGGACGCCTTGGCCGCCGGGCGCCAATACGAAAAGAGCGCCGCGCTTTACGAACAAACGCTCGCCACGGAATGGGGGGCGACGCTCGGCCCGCTTGAGCGCGCGAAAATGCGGGATGTTCTGGCCCGCGCGCGCATGGCCGCGGAGGAGTTCGACAAAGCGGCGGACATTTACGTCGATTTCCTCCGCAAAGCCGGCGACGAGGCCGCCCGCCGCGAAAACCAAGACGAAGGAACGCCCGAGGCCTATTACGCCGATCGGGTCTACGCCGCGGCCGACCTGTTCGCCGAAGCGCTGAAACCGACGGGCAGTCCCGAGCGTTTCGAGGGATCGCCCGCCGCGCGACTTGCGGCCGCGACGCGTCTTGCCGAACTCGGCGCCTTTTACGCGATGCGCGAGGACAGCGCCTACGCCGCCGCGGGCTTGCTTTCCAGCGCCTACGAGATCCGCCGCCAGCTGTTGCGGCCGGACGATTCGGACACCGTCCAGGTCGTGCTCATTTTGGGCCCGGTCTTCACGGCGATGGGGCGGTTGGAAGAAGCCGAACGCCTCTATCTTGAAGCGTTTCACGCCCAAGAGCGCGCGAAGGGCGCCAATAATCCCGATCTCAGCCTCTATATGCGGCTGCTCGTCGACGTTTATCGGCTGCAGGGGCGCAACACCGAAGCGCAGGCCCTGTGGGAGCTCGTCCAACGGCTCTTCCGCGACGCGTTCGGCGATCAACGCTATGCGTCGAACCGAACGCGCGACCGGCGATGGGACGTCGACCGCCCGGTTTCGCAGTACTTCGTGTTGGACGCGAGTTATGCGCCGAAAGACCTTGTTCGCGCGTCGGATTTTTCTATTCCGGTAAGCAAACACTACACGTTGGATGAAATGAAAGTGCGGCGCGCGACCGATCCCGGCGCGGACGCCGACGACGTCGAACGCACGTTGCCGGGCCGGCTCGCGGTATTGCTATCGCGGTGCCGAGAAGAAAGCGGCGAGCGCTTGTCGCTCCGCTCCGGCTACCGGTCGCATCGCACGCAAGCCGACCTGTTCGCGCGCAACGGCGCCCGCGGGAAAACCGCGCCGCCCGGGATGTCCGAGCATCAAACGGGTCTCGCAGTCGACATCGACGTCAACGGCCGGCTGATGCGCCGGAGCGATAAAACTTATCGCTGTTTCGAAGAGCATGCGTACACGCACGGCTTTATTCTGTCGTATCCGCCGGGGAACGATTACCTGCCGGGACAGGACACGTTCGAACCGTGGCATTGGCGGTATGTGGGCGTTGAGACCGCGCAGCTCTATCGCGAGGCCGGCCCGATGCATAAACCGCAGGAATTTCTCGCCGCGCTTCCGTGCTATCGCGAAAAAGCCGCGACGGGCGCGCTCGCCGCGCTGGGAGAACAGGACGTTTGCCTGGACGGCGTCAAAAAAGGCGTCGCCGACGCCGCCGCGCCGGTCCGTGAAGCGTCGGCCGCCGGCCGCACGACGAAACGCTCGCGAAACGTCCCGCCACAAACATCGTCCCGCAGCGCGGCGACGGCCCGAAACTTGAATGACGGCGGCAAAGCGGCGCCGTCCGACTAGCGGGGGCGCTCTCGCCGCGCCCACCTGACGGACGACGTTCAAATGCCCGACCCTTCGGTCCCGATCCGGGCCACGTTGGCGTGGATATCGCCCGGCGGGGCCCCGCCAGGGCCCGCCTTCACGGCGGCGCTGCGCCGCGCCGGTCTGACGATCGCCCGGTCGGACGCCGTCGAGGGCGTTGACGTCGCGATCGTCGACTTCCGCACGCGGACCGTGTCCGCCGAAACGACGCGCCGCCTGGCCGGCGTCGCGCGGCGCCGGTCGCCCGCCGGGTGCCTCGTTTATCTCGCAGCGCCCGCGCTTGACGCCGCGCGCCGCGGCCATCTGCGCCGTTCCGGGCCGGTGGTCTACACGCTCGACGACCCCAACGCCCTGATCGACGCCTGCCGCGAGGAATTACGCGCACGCGCCCTGGCCGAAGAAGCCGCCGAGCGGATCAAAAGTCTCGCGGCCGCATTTTAATGAATCTTCGCGTGAACGACTGGAGGCTAGACTGGCTGCAAGCAGGCAGTGCACCATGAGATGCCGCTGATCGTCAGGCAGACCATCCAACAGTACTTTAAGG
>JBCCZS010000067.1:0-14912 GCA_039187035.1 Pseudomonadota bacterium
CGCGGCGACGTCGACGCCGTGCGGGCGCACCCCGCCGGCCAAGTCGTCCCCCGCGGCCAGCGTAACGGGCGCGGCCGGCGTTCCGGCTCGCGCCGCCGCCACAAGCGCGCGCCAAGCAAGTTCGTAGATGCCGCCCGTGGGCGCCGGCCGGTTGCGCGCGAGGGCCCGCTCCACGCCTGATCGATCGTATGCAGATAGAATGAGCTGTGCGTCGCCGTCGCCGTCGCCCTTACCGTCGCCGGGACGGAAAACCGCGATGTCCTCGACGCCGAAGATCGGCGCGCCGTCGGCGTCGATCAGCGCGACGCGTCGGCAGTCTTCTCGGCTAAAGACGGGCGCCGGGCTCGCCTCGCGCGCGCACGCGCCTGCAACCAACATCGCCGAGGCCGCGATCGCCAGCCGGCGCGTCACGGGCGCTCGTATCCCCATTTGTCGACGAACGCGCCCCACCGCGCCGCGACCTTGGCGGCCGCTTCGTCGGCGTAAGCAAATTTGTTTTTCTCAAAGCTCTTCACGGAGGCGAGGTAAGCCTCGAACTTTTCGCGCCCCGCGTCGAAGCCGGCAAGGCCGAGCGCGTCGTAGATCGTCTCGATCGCCGTCATCGGCGTTTCGTCGAGCGTCTGGTAGCGCATCTCGACAAAATCGCCCGCCGGCAAAGCCGCCGCATCTTTCTCCAGCGCCGTCATCATGCGGACGTAAACGCTGAGGATCGTCTCGTCGATATCGACATGGCCGTAGGGCTGCAGCGCAAATTGTTTGAGCAGCTTGGTATAAAAATTCCGCATCGAGACGAACACTTCGTACGGGTTGCGGTGAATATGTACAAATTTGGCGGTCGGGAACATTTCGCGCAACAACGCCAATCGCCCGGTATAGACCGGATTTTTGATCAGCATCGGCTTATAGTCCTGCAGCAAAGATAGCTTGCGCAGGAGATAGACGAAGCGTTCCCGCCAAGCGGCGACTTCCGCGTCCGTGACGCCGTCGAAGAAAAGACCGCGGCGCACGAACGGGCCGAACGCCTTGGGAAAATAAATGCCGTGATAGAACGACAGGTCCGACATGTTCGCCATGGCGATTTCATCTTCCTGCGGACTGTCGGGCGTGACCGGAATATTGTCGATGTAGCGGTGCTCGGGGAGCGCGCGTTCGAGAACGGGGCGGAAAAGACGCGCCAGGCCGAAGAGGTCCCAAGGCAGCCCCGTCGCGACCGGCGGCACGTAGCCCCACGCCCCGGATTTCGTCATCACGTTGTAAAGATGCGTCGTCCCCGAGCGCCAATGGCCGAGAATGAACACCGGGGGCGGCAGGTCGCCCATGGCGGGCAAACGCCGACGCAGATACAGACGCTCAGCGGCCGAAAACGGGGCGCGCGCCGCAATCGCCGCGCCGACGCCCGCCGCCGTCAGGATCTTGTCGGGCGCGCCGGCGCGCCGCGCCACTTTTGCAAGCGTCGCGATGTCGGCGCCGCTGAGGGGATGAGCCATAGGCGTTCGCGTCCCGCGTTCCCGGAGAGCGTGCGCGTCGGCGGCGTTCGCCGCCGGTCTCGTCGCCGGTGTCGTCGCGGCGGGATAGCCGATCCCCCGCGGCTTGACCACTCGGTCCGAATTCTGCCGTAAATTCTGGCCTTTATCGTGCTTTCCGACGGATAAAGGGGCGCACGGGCGATCGCGTCCGTCGGATCGATCGTGGAGCGACGTAGGGGCGATGGTGCACGGGTTGGTGTTTGGCTGGGCGGGCGCCGTCGCGGCCGCAAGCGGCGTCGCGCCGAATGCCCCGCCCCCGCCGTCGGGCGTATCCGTTCAGCGCCTGGCGCAGATCGAGACGCCGCCGGAGGGCGACCTGGGCGGCCAAACGCCAAGCACGGACGCCGCCGAGACCGCGCCCGAGCAAGACCGCTCCTACAAGGCGCGCTTCGACGGGCCGCCGGAGGCGCTGCGCGCGCGGCTGCGGGCGGTGTCGTCGATCGCCCGCGGGGAGCGCCGCCTGCCGACGCAAGCCGCCTTGCGCCGCGTCGCGAAAGACGACGCCGCCGCCCTGCGCGGCGCGCTCCAATCGGCCGGCTACTACCGCGCCGCCGTCTCCTTCGCCATCGAAGACGCCGAGGACAAACGCACGGTCGCCTTCAGTTTCGACAACGGACCCAAACACCGGATCGTCGACTACGGCCTTCGTTACGCCGACGCGGTCGACGCCGACGCGCCGCGGCCCGAGACCCTCGCCGCGCTCGGCGTTGAAACGGACGGCGACGCAGACGGGGCCCGCCTCGCGGCTCTCCAGACCCAAGCGCAATCGGCGCTGCAAAACGCCGGCTATCCGAGCGCGGCGATCGTCTCGCGCCGCGTAATCCTCGCGGAAACGCCGGGCGAGGCGCGTGCGGAGTTCGTCTTCCGTACCGGCCCGCGCGCCTTTTTTAACGGGCTCGCCGTCGACGGCGCGGTGCGCACGAAGCCGACGTTTCTCGAAAAACTGAAGACGTGGGAAGACGGGGAGCTGTTCGAACAGTCTCGCCTTCTCGCGTTCCGGGACAGCGTCGCCGGGACCGGGCTCTTTTCATCCGTAGACGTAACGCCGGGCGAGACCGCCGCCGACGGCGCGACGCCGGTGGCCCTGACGCTCGAAGAACGCAAACCGCGCACGATCGGCGCCGGCCTGTCGTTTTCAACCGCCGAGGGGCCCGGCGGGCGGCTCTTTTTCGAATACCGCAATCTCCTCGGCAGCGGGGAGATCGCGCGCGCGGAACTCCAGGGGACGAGCGTCGCCCAATCGCTCCGCCTCGATCTCGACAAGCCGCTGCCAACGGTGCCCGGTTCCGTGTTCGGACAATTCGGCTTTTTGAACCAAACGACCGACGCCTTCACCGCGCAGACCATCACGATCGGGGCCGGCGTCGCCAAACGCTGGTTCGACGATCGCCTGGAGACGCGGGCCGGGCTCGCCTTTGAAAGTTCGCGCATTAGCGAAGGCGACATCGAAGAGCAGACCTACTTGGTCTCCGCGCCGCTGTCGGCGAACTGGAACACCGAAGACGACCCGCTCTTTTTGAGCACCGGCGAACGCATCGGCCTCTCCGTTATTCCCTATGCCGGCTCCGACAATTTCACACGCATTGATTTCGCGGCGCGCAGCCGCAAATCCTTCGGCGGCGACGAGCGCTTTACGATCGCCGGACGCACGCGCGTCGCCGCGACGTTCGGTGTTTCGTTCGACGATCTGCCGTTGACGCAACGCCTCTTTGCCGGGGGCGGCGCATCGAACCGCGGTTACGGCTTTCAGGAAGCCGGCCCGCTCGACGTCGACGGCGACCCCGTCGGCGGGCGCTCGCTCGTCGAGGGCGCCATTGAGGCCCGCATGAAAATCACCGACAGCATCCAGATCGCCGCGTTTTCCGACGCGAGCGCCATTTCGTTCGACGCCGCGCCCGATTTCGCCGGGGACTATCTTCTCAGCGTCGGCGGCGGGGCGCGCTATTTCACGCCGATCGGCCCTTTGCGCGTCGACGTCGCCATCCCGCTCGACCGGCGCGAGACGGATTCTTCGTTCCAGCTCTACGTATCCTTAGGACAACCCTTCTAATGGCCCGTATTCTGATCATCGTCGCCGCCGTTCTCGTCGGGGCCCTCGCGCTCCTCCTCGCGGCGACGGGCGTCCTGTTCCAAACCGAAGCCGGGCGCGGGTTCATCGCCCGCCAGGCGGAAAACGCCATCGGCGCCAGCCTCGGCGGCGAGGCGGCGATCGGCCGGATCGAGACCGGCCTGCCGGGGCGCGTCGTCATCCGCGACGTTCGCCTCAGCGGACCGGACGGCGCCTGGCTGACGATCGATACGATCGGCGCGCGCTGGTCGCCGGGCGCCCTTGTCGGCGGGCGGATCGTCGTCTCCGAAGCCTATGCCGAAGGCGCCCGCCTCCTCAGCCTGCCGCCTGCCGCGCCCGCGCCGGAACCGGGAACGCCGCAACGCGTTAGCGCGCCGAGCCTGGCGTTGCCGACGGATTTGCCGAACGTCCGTGTGGATAAGATCCGCCTGACGACCATCGTGATCGATCCGGCCGTCCTCGGGCGCGAAGCGACGCTCTCCGGCGCCGGGCGCTTGACGATGGGCGGCGACACGATCGACGCCGCCTTTAATGCAGAAAGCGCTGACGGGCGCGATCGCCTTGAGGCGCG
Source organism: Pseudomonadota bacterium (assembly GCA_039187035.1). Lineage (GTDB taxonomy): Bacteria > Pseudomonadota > Alphaproteobacteria > Caulobacterales > Parvularculaceae > JAJFFW01. The sequence continues at coordinate 4,166 of JBCCZS010000067.1, forward strand.
CGTCGCCGTCGCCGGCGACGATCGCGACGCGGCGTTGCAGTTAACGTCCGCCGCCGACGGCGTCGTCGCGCAACTCGCCCAGCTCGGCGGGCCGCTGACCCTAACGGCGAGCACCGAAGAGGACGCGCTCGTCATCGACGGCGACGCCGGGGCCGTGGCGACGGCCGCCGCACGCCTCAGCGCCGACGGGCCGGGGCGCTACGTCGTGCGCGCACAAACCGAGTTCGGCGACAAGCTCGCCGCGCTCATAGAGCAAATCGGCCCGCGCGCTGCACTCGAAGCGACCGTCACCACCCGAGCCGACGGCGGCGACCTCACCGTCGACAGCATCGCGAGCGACGCCGGAACGATCGCAGGAACGGCGTCGTGGGCGGCGCAACGCGACAGCGCCTTACAGGAGGCCGATGCGGAATTCATCTTCACCTTCGGCGATAACGCGCCCGCGAGCGTGCGCGGCTTACGCGATCTTCTCGGCGCGGCGCTGGATGTGCGCGCAAGCCTGAAACCCGCGGACCGGCGCGCAGGAACCTACGCCCTCAGCCTTGAGGCGCGCAGCGAGGCCGCAATCGCGGGCCTGCGCGACGGCGTTACGGATCTTCAGTCGTCGGTCAGCGGCCTTTTGAGCCTCGCGGTCGCGCCCGACGCGGACTTGCCGGCGCCGTTGCAAGACGGCGTCTCTGTGGGCGCCCGCCTCGCGGCGGACGCGCAAACGGCAATCTCGCTCACCGACGTCGTCGCGGACGCGGGCGGCGCGCGGCTCCTAACCGGACAAGCGCGCTACGACGTCGTCGGCGCGATGATGTCGGCCGACTTTACGGCGCGCGTGCCGGCGGTCCTCGTCAAAGCGATCGCGGGCGACGCCGTCCAATCCGTTGACGGACCGTTGACCGCGCAACTCGCCGTCGAGGGCGCGCTCGATAATTTCACGGTCAAAGGAACCGGTACGGCGCCCGCGATCGAAGCGCGCCAAGGGGGCGTTCCCGCGAGCCGCTTCAGCGTCGATTTTGCGGGTCTGCCGGCGCGGCCCGCCGGCGCGTTGACGGGACGCCCGGTTGATCCGACGGCTGAAGGCCGACTGTCCGCCAAGCTCGCCTCGCCCTCGCCCGATGCGCTTGTTCTGGAGGAATTGATCTATAGCGGCGCGGGCTTTGCTTTGACTGCGTCCGGCGCGGCTGACCTCGCCGCCGGCGGCGGCGCGATCGACGCGGCCTATCGGGGCGAGCCGGGCGCGGCGCCCTGGCCGGGGCTCGTCGTCGCGGGCGAGGCCGTCGCCAAAGGCGCCTTCGATCCGGCGGGCGCCGGCGCCGATATGACGATTTCCGCCCCCGCGCTCTCGTTCGGCGAAAGCGCGATCCGTGGCCTGACGGTGACCGCGAAGGGCCCGACCGACGCGATCGCCGTTGCGCTCAGCGCCGATCGGATCGCGCCGGGCCCTGACGCGGAGGCCGTGACAGCCTTGAGCGCGGCGGCGAGCGCCGACCTGACCGAGGGCGTAATCGTGGCGCTGTCGTCGTTCGCAGCGCGCTACGGCGAGACCCCATTGCGCACAACGGCGCCCGCGCGGCTCACCATCGGCGACGCCATGCGGATCGAGGCCCTCCGCCTCGCGATCGGGGACGGCGCGCTCGCCGCGGACGTCACGTCGTCGGCCGACCGGCTCGTCGCGACGATCCGCGCCGACGCGCTGCCCGCCCTCGTCGCGCCGGCGATCGTCACGCTCGACGCCGACGTCGACACGGCCCGCCCGCGCGCCGGTTTCGGGACGTTCCGTCTACGGCCCGACGCGACGACCGACGTCGATACGGCGCTCGCCGGCTCATTCGACTGGGACGGCGCGCGCATCGCCCTCACGAGCGCCGCCGACGGTCTGCCGGCGCAATTCGACCTCGCCGCGCCCCTCGCCTTTACGCCCGGCGCGGGCGTCGCCGTCGACGAGACGGCGCCGATCGAGGGAGCGCTGCGCTATGACGGCCCTGTCGAGCCCCTCGTTCTGTTCGCGCCGGCCGAACTCGCCGGGCTCGAAGGCGACCTCGCCGTCGACGCCGCAATCGGCGGAACCGTCGCCGAACCCGAAATTGACGGCGAGGCGACGTTCGCAGACGGATCGTTCACCGAGTTGAACACGGGTTTTGCGTTAATCGGCCTCAATGCAAAAGCCGAGACGCGGGTCGCGGGCGGCGACGCGCGCGTGACGTTCTCCGGCGGCGCGCGCGGGCCCGGTCAGGAGACGCAGACGATCGACTTTGAAGGCGACGCGCGCGCCGGCGACGAAACCGCCGTCGACGCGACCTTGACGCTGCGCGACGCCGTTTTCACCGCCGATCTCTTAAAGTCGTTACGTGCGAGCGGCGCGGTCACCCTCACCGGGACCGCCGAGGCGCTCGCAGCGGCGGGGGAAATCGTCATTGATCGAATGGAAGTGGAACTCGCGCCGCCGCCCGTCGCCGGCTTTACGCCCGTGACCGTCGTCGGCCTCGACGAGATCGCCGGCACGGCCGCAGCGCAAGCCGACGCCGGACCGACCGCGTTGAACGAGCCGGCCCCGCCCGCGCCGCTCGATTTCAATATCGCCATTAAAGGCGACGACCAGCTGTTCGTGCGCGGCTTGGGGTTGGATAGCGAATGGCGCGCGGATCTGACGGCGACGACGGCGCGTGGAACGCCGCTCGCCGTCGGCACGATCGATCTGCGCCGCGGCGCGTTTGATTTTTCCGGCCGCCGCTTCGTCATCACGCAAGGAACGATGACGTTCGACCGTTTGTCGGCGAACAATCCGATCCTCGACATCCGCGCCGAATATGAAACGCCGGACGACGTCACCGCGGCCCTCGTCGTGACCGGTCGCGCGCAATCGCCGTCGGTCGGCCTTGAATCGACGCCGACGCTGCCGCGCGAGGACATTATGGCGCTCGTTCTGTTCGGCAAACCGGCGAGCGAGTTATCGGCGCTCGAGTCGGTGCAAATGGCGCAAGCGCTCGCGTCCCTCGCAGGCGTCGGCCCCCTCGGGGGCCCCGGCGGCGGGCTCGCCGGCTCCGCCCGCGACGCCGTCGGCCTCGACATGCTGAATGTCGATTTCGACCCCGCGACCGGAGGCAGCGCGTTGACCGCCGGCAAATATGTGGCCGACGGCCTCTTTGTCTCGGCGACGCAAGACGTCAAAGGCGAGAACGGCGCGGTGCGGATCGAATACGAACTCACCGGCGACTTCACCGTAGAGACCGCCTTGCGCCAAAACGGCGACCAGCAGGTCTCGGCGAATTGGAAGAAGGACTTTTAAGGCGGCGCCCGTCGCTTGCGGGTCGCGGCCGTTACCCGTCGCGCCCCGGCTCGTTCGGATCGTCCGAGAACAGCGCGATTTTGTTGCCTTGCGGATCGCGCAGATAGCCGACGTAAAAATGCGGTCCGTACGCGTCGCGAAAGCCGGGCCCGCCTTCATCGACGACGCCTTCTTCGGCGCCGCCAGCGTCGAGCGCGGCGGCGTGGAGGGCGCGCACGCGGTCTTGGCTGCCCGCGTCGAACGCGATCATGACGCCGTTGCCGACCGAGGCCGGCCGTCCGTCAAACGGGGCCTTGATGTAGAGATCGACGGGCGCGCCGGTCCTGCCCGGTTGGGCCGGCTGCGTCCAGCTCAATCCGTCCGAACGCTCCTCGAGCGCGTAACCGAGACCCGGCATAAACGCCGCGTAAAACCGCTTCGCGCGGATCATGTCGTCAGCCCCGATCGTGACGTACGCGATCATGCTTCGCTCTCCGGCCGTTCGTTTTACGCGAACGCACCGACTAGGCGACCGGGTCGAGCCAGCCCCATTTGTCCGGCGTCTCTCCGTTGAAGAGGCCGAAAAACGCGCGCTGGATCGCCGCCGTCACCGGTTTTGATCCGTCGCCGACGGCTAGCCCGTCAATCGACTTAACGGGCGTGATCTCCGCCGCGGTGCCGGTCAGGAAAATCTCGTCGGCCCCGTACAGCGCCTCGCGCGCGATCGCTTGTTCGACGACCTCGTAGCCGAGGTCTTGCGCCAGCGTCATCGCCGTATCGCGGGTGATGCCGGCGAGGATCGACGAGGCCGTCGGCGGCGTGACGATCCGGCCCTTCCGTATCATGAACAAATTCTCGCCGGCGCCTTCGCTGACCGTCCCGTCATGGGAGAGGCCGATGCCCTCCGCATAACCCTGCGCTTTGGCTTCCATCGAGACGAGGCGGCTCGACAGATAATTGCCCGCCGCCTTCACGCCCGCCGGCACCGTTCCCGGCGCCATGCGCCGCCAGGAAGAAACGCCGACGTCGATGCCGTTCTTCAGCCCGTCGTCGCCGAGATAAGCGCCCCACGGAAAAGCCGCGACGACGAGGTCCGTTTCGCAGCCCGTCGACGACGGCCCCATCTCGCCATAACCGAGAAAGGCGATCGGCCGGATGTAAGCCGACGACAAACCGTTTTCGCGCACGACGTCGCGGCACACCTGCATGATGTCGTCGACCGAATAATCGAGACCGATCCGATAGACGCGTGCGGAGAAAAACAGCCGTTCGATATGGTCGCGATTGCGAAATACGCACACGCCTTTGTCGCCGCAATCATACGCGCGCATGCCCTCGAAGACGCCGGTGCCGTAGTGCAGCGCGTGCGTCAAAACGTGCGTCGTCGCCTCCGCCCAGGGGACCATCGCGCCATTGCGCCAAATCTTCTCGACTTCTCTGATGGGCATGGGTCATGTCTCCTTCAAATGTCGGGGGAATGAACGCAACGGAGCGGCCTTCAGGTATGTTACAGTTTTGTAGCGGTCGGCCGCGCCGCGTTCCATACTGACCGCGGCCCTCGGCGGCCAATTGGCCGATCCGCGCGCGCCGCCGTGGACCGCGCGAGAAAACCGACGCAAAGACGCCCCATGACGACCGATTCCGCTCCTCCGCCCGACGCGCCGACGCCCGGCGCCGTCATCGCGGGCGCGCGCCGGTTGATCGTCAAAGTCGGATCGGCGCTGTTGATCGACGCCGAGGGCGCATTGCGGCGCGACTGGATGGCGGCGCTGGCGGGCGATCTTTCGGACGCGCGGGCGCGGGGCGCCGCCGTCGCGATCGTCAGTTCGGGCGCCGTCGGGCTCGGCGCGGCGTCCCTCGGCTTGCGCCCCCCCTTGCGGCTGGAGGAAAAGCAAGCCGCCGCCGCTTGCGGGCAACCGCTGTTGATGGCGGCGTGGGCGCACGCCTTCGCCGCGCAAGACGCACGCGTCGCGCAGGTCCTCTTAACGCTGAGCGACGCCGACGACCGCCGCCGGTACCTAAACGCCCGCGCGACGCTGGCGACGCTCCTCGATCTCGGGGTGGTCGCAGTCGTAAACGAGAACGATACGACGGCGACGACGGAAATTCGGTATGGCGACAATGACCGCCTCGCGGCGCACGCCGCGCAGATGATCGGCGCCGACGCGCTCATTCTCCTGACTGACGTCGACGGGCTCTACGACCGCGACCCGCGCGCGGACCCGGCGGCGCGTCATGTCCCCTATTTGGCGCGCGTCGACGCCGCGGCGCGCGCGATGGCGGGCGGGCCCAACGCGGCGCGTGGCGCGGGGTCAGGCGGCATGCGGACGAAATTAGACGCAGCCGCGATCGCCGGCGCGGCCGGGTGCGCGACGATCGTTGCCGCCGGAACCGCGGCCGCGCCGCTCGCCGCCTTGCACGACGGCGCGCGCGCGACCGTGATCGCGGCCGGCGGCACGCCCGACGGCGCGCGCCGGGCGTGGATCGCCGGGCGGTTGAACCCGGCCGGCGTCGTCCGCGTCGACGCGGGCGCGGCGCGCGCGGTTCGAGGCGGGGCGAGCCTCCTGCCGGCCGGCGTGACGGCGGTCGAGGGCGCGTTCGCCAAAGGCGACGCCGTCCGCGTCGTTGATCCCGACGGCGACGGCGTCGGCCAAGGCCTCGTCGCCTACGACGCCGCCGACGCGGACGCGATCAAAGGCCTGCGCACGGAAGACGCGGAAGCCGCCCTCGGCTATCGGCGCGCTGCGCTGATCCATCGCGACGATCTCGTCCTCTTCGACTAACAGCGCCGCAGAGGTTATGGTGCGGCGCATTACCGAGGCGACCGACGAGACCATGGACGAGCGAACCGCCGACACCCCTCTGGCCGACACCCCTCTCGCCGACACGATGCGCCGCATCGGCGTCGCGGCGCGCGCCGCCGCCGACGCCCTGCGCACGGCGCCGACGGACGCAAAGAACGCCGGCCTTGCGGCCGCAGCGTCGGCGCTGCGAGCGAACGCTGCAGCAGTCTTGGACGCCAATGCGGCCGACGTCGCGGCGGCCGACGCGCTGTCGCCGGCGATGACCGACCGCCTGCGCCTCGACGCCGAGCGCTTAGAAGGGATCGCGCGCGCCGTTGAGGCGGTCGCGGCCCTGCCCGACCCGGTCGGCGCGACGATCGCCCGCCGCGAGCGCCCGAACGGCCTCGTGATCGAGCGCCGCCGGACGCCCATCGGCGTCGTCGCCGTCATTTTCGAAAGCCGGCCGAACGTCACCGTCGACGCCGCAGCGCTGTGCCTGAAAGCCGGCAACGCGGCGATCCTGCGCGGCGGGTCGGAAGCGGCGCGCACGAACGCCGCGCTGCACGCCGCGTTCGTGCGCGGGCTCGACGAAGCGGGCCTCCCGCAAGCGAGCGCACAAATCGTTCCGACAACGGATCGCGCAGCAGTCGGCATGATCTTGGGCGGACTCGACGGCGCGATTGACCTCGTCGTGCCCCGCGGCGGCAAGTCCCTCGTCGCGCGCGTCCAAGACGAGGCGCGCACGCCCGTGTTGAGCCATCTCGACGGCGTCTGCCATGTCTATCTGCACGCCGCCGCCGACGTCGACAAAGCGGTCGCCGTCACCGTCAACGCAAAAATGCGCCGAACGGGCGTGTGCGGCGCGGCGGAAACCCTGTTGATCGACGCCGCCGCGCTCGACCGGATCGGCCCGTCCGTCGTCGCCGCCTTAAGCGCAGCCGGTTGCCGCATCAAAGCCGACGCGGCGGCGCGGGCGATCGCGCCGGAGGCGACGCCGGCGGACGATGACGATTTTTATACAGAGTATCTAGACGCCGTCATCAGCCTCGCCGTCGTCGACGGCGTCGACGACGCGGCGCGCCATATCGCGACCTACGGCTCCGGCCACACCGAGACGATCGTGACGGAAGACGAGGACGCCGCAGCCGCCTTTATGGCCGCCGTCGACAGCGCGATCGTCATGCACAATGCGTCGACGCAATTCGCCGACGGCGGCGAATTCGGCCTCGGCGCGGAGATCGGCATCGCCACCGGCAAACTGCACGCGCGCGGCCCGGTCGGCGTCGAAGAATTGACGACGTACAAAAATCTCGTGTTCGGGTCCGGCCAGATCAGGCCCTGAACGCCGCCGCACCGAAAGCCCGAACGATGCCCGCTCCTTACGCACCCGCGCAGGCCGAGATCGCCCGCCTGCTGACGATTATGGCGCGGCTACGCGACCCGGAGGGCGGTTGCCCGTGGGACGTCGAGCAGAGTTTCGAAACAATTGCGCCGTACACGATTGAAGAGGCCTACGAAGTCGCCGACGCGATCGAACGCGGCGACCGGTCGGACCTCCGCGACGAACTTGGCGACCTTCTTTTTCAAACCGTGTTCCACGCGCAAATGGCCGACGAAGAAGGCGCTTTTGATTTCGCCGACGTTGCGCGCGCCATCGCCGACAAGATGGAACGCCGCCACCCGCACGTCTTCGGCGACGCGCACGCGCGCGACGCGGACGAACAAACCGCGTCGTGGGAATCGCAAAAAGCCGCCGAGCGCGCAGCGAAAGGCGCGACCTCGCTCCTCGACGACGTCGCCCACGGGCTGCCGGCGCTTATGCGCGCGATAAAACTGCAAAAGCGCGCCGCGCGCGTCGGCTTTGATTGGACGGCGGCGCCGGACATCCTCGCCAAGCTCACCGAAGAGGCCGGCGAGCTCGTGGAAGCGCGCGAGACGGGCGATCCGGACAAGATCGAAGATGAGTTCGGCGATTTGCTGTTCGTCATGGCGAACCTCGCGCGCCATCTGGACGTTGATCCCGAAGTCGCGCTCCGGCGGGCCAACGCGAAGTTCACGCGGCGGTTTCAGCACATCGAAAAAAGTCTCGCCGCACGCGGACGGTCCGTGGACGATGCGTCGCTCGACGAGATGGAGGCGGCTTGGGTCGAGGCGAAGGCGTTGGGGCTCTGATCAGAGATCGGGCTCGCCGGCCTTACGCCGCCGGTCGGCGCACGGCGACGACCCCGGCGACGCGCGCGCGTACCTCGGGCGGGGCGAGGCAACTGGCGACGGCCTCAAAGCCCGGGGCCCCTGGGGTCGATTCCACAAATGTCGGCGGCGCGTGGTTCGCCGGGCACAAGACAACGGCCCGCGCGTGCGACAGGCGCGCCAAGTCGAGGACCGCGGATGATCGCGTCATCACGATAAGGGCCGGCCCGGCCCCGCGCGGCGCGCGCAACCAATCGCCGAGCGCGGTTTGCGTGCGCGCGTCGAGCCCCGCTTCGACGAGGTCGATGACGACCGTCTCCCACGCGTCGGCTTCCATCGCCGCGACGAGCGCCCTTAGGGCCGGCGTGTCCGCGCCCCCGCGCGCGCAGAGGAAATCGCGCGCCGCAGCCGCCCGCGGCGTGAGCGCGGCCCCGTCGTCGCCCGCGCGGTCGGCAAAGCCTGCACGCTCAAGGCCGACGAAGGTCGCGTTCGGCAGCGTTTCCGCAAGGCGGACCGCAAGGCGCGTCTTGCCGCTGAACAACGGGCCGACCAGTAACGTTACGCCCGCGTGGCGTTCGAACGTAAACGGCTCGCCGCCCCACGGCCAGGGCAGCGCAAAGGTTGCACGCGGCGACGCTACGGCAGGCGGCGGCGCAACGGCGAGCGCACGCCGGCGCCGCTCGATAGCCGCCAAGCGCGCGGCCGCTTGCGACAGCTCGTTGCGGATCGCCGCACCGCGCCGCGCGAGCGCCTCGTCCAACGCAGCCGGGGCCGCGTCGAGGAGCGCGCCGACCTCGCGAAGCGGAAATCCTAGTGCGCGCAAGTCGACGATTTGACGGGCGCGGTCGAGGTCGGCGCGGCCGTATCGTCGCCATCCGGCAGGGCTGCGCGCCGGCCGAAGAAGACCGCGCGTTTCATAGAGCCGCAGCGCCTTCGTCGATACGCCGAGCCGTGCGGCCGCTTGCGATAACGTCAACACCTCGTCGCCCATAAACCCTCCCTGACGGCCGGAGACGCAGGATGCCAGCAGCCCCAAGGGCGGGGTCAAGAGGGCGATCGATAATCGAGTGCTGCGCGCTCCGCCGATCGGCTTTACGGCGGGGGCGCACCATGAACGGATCAAAAAGACCGAAATGCGAGGAAGAACGCCGCTCTTGTCGTCCCGTTCCCGCCGACCGTCATCGCGAAGCGGTCAAAAACGTAGAAATGGCGCCGTTCACCAGCGCAGGTTTTTCCTGCAACGCATAATGCGTCCCGCCCGGCACGATAAACAACTGCGCATCCGGAAGGCCGTCATAAAGTTCCACGACGTGGTTCAACGGGACGTCGTCGCGGTCTCCGTTCACGACGAGGGTCTTCGCCGTGACCCGGGAAAGATCGGATTGCTCAAAGGTCGGGCTGGTCGTCCACATGGTCGCCATCTCCCGCAACAGGACGCCGAAACCCGACAGATCGTCCCGCCCAGTCAAATAGTGCTCAACGAAGATGCCGGGATAGGTTTGCGGGTCGACATCGCCGTCCCACTCGAATTGGGCGATGAATTTGCGCGTTTCTTCCGGGTACGCCTCAAAATGATAGACCGCTCCGAGAAGCACCAAGCGATCGACGCGTTCGGGGGTGCGAAGGGCGGCCGTCAACGCCGTTATGCCGCCGTCGCTGAGCCCGACGATCGAAAACCGCTCATGACCCAGATGATCGGCGAGCGCCAGAAGATCAGACGCCATCAGCGCGTAACTGATTTGCGCGTCCGCCGGACCGCTGCGCCCTTGCTCGCGGCTGTCGAGCGCGACGACGGTGAAGTCCCCGGCGAGCGCCGGCGCCAACGCGTCATAACTCTTCCGAGACTCCATGCCGCCGTGAAGCAGGTAGACGGGCGGCCCCGCGCCCCGGATCTCAAAGTCCAAATCGACGCCGTTGATCAGCGCGGTTTCGGCGTGGGCGTGGCCGCAGAAGAACAGCAATCCCGTCAGGAGCAAATACCGGAAGAGTCCCATGCCCTCGCGTAACGGCCCTTAGCGTGAAGTTCAACGAGTTCAGCTGGGATCAAAACCAATCTGAGGGACCGGATCCGACCCGCATCAGACGTTCGGCCACATTCGCAAAACGACAGCTGCTGGCCAAATCCCGCTTTTTGGGGCCGTACCTAGCTCAAGACATAAGCAACAGCCGAGATGGTTTGGTCGCCTCGCCCAGGTTGCTGTCAAAGCGTCCAACCAATCCGGCGCCTGATCACGGCCTTCACTGCTCGACCGGAATGCAACCAAGTGATACCGTCCATTCAGGTAAGCGGGTGCTTATCCGTTAAGCGTTTTACTTGGCGTCTGCGCCGGGACGCGGAATTCATTGGCTGGCGACGGCGCCCAGTTGGGCGTCGAAAGTAGATAACTGGGGGGCGTTATGGGGTATCTATTCTATAATAACGTAAAACATCTTACCGTTTTGATTGGCGTTTCGCTCTGCTCCTTGTCGGCGGCGACGGCCGAAGACGCGCGCCGGCCCTTGAGCGGCGGTCTTGACC
>JBCCZS010000068.1:0-14861 GCA_039187035.1 Pseudomonadota bacterium
CCGCATCGCCGGCGCGTCGGCGCCGATGACGCAAATCGGCCCGGGCGGCGCGGATGCGAATGCGCCGCGGATCCTCGCCCCGAGGTCGCCGCCGCGTTGCGCGAACACCCCGTCGACCTGCGCAAAGCGCGTCTTCAGCGCCGCGCACGCGGCCGGCGGATCGACCGCCAGATAGGTCGCGCGCCCCGACCGCACCGCCTCAACGACCGTGCGTTCGGCAAAGCGTCGAAACAGCGCCGCCGCGCGTCCTGCACCAACGTCGGCCGCCAATCGCGTCTTAACGCGCCCGGCGACCGGTGCTTTCACCATCACGACGACGACGCCGCGGGGCCTCATTCATACCCCCGCGCCAACGCCGCCGGGTCCGCGCCCGCTTTGTAGCGAATGAGGCGCGCCGCATTGCGCGCCGCTTGCCGAAAATAGCCGTCGCGGCGGTAGCGCTCAGCGCCCGTCAACGCCGTCGCCGGCAGAACCGCAATCGCCTTGCGCCCCTGGGCGCGGCAAAGGCGCTCCATAATATCGACATCTTCAAACAACGGCCACGGACGATACCCGCCGAGCGCATCGTAAAGCGGACGCGCAATTAAGAGGCCCTGGTCGCCATAGGGAACGCCGAAGGTGCGCGCGCGAAACCGCGCCCCGGCTTCCACGAGGCGCGCGCGCGGGTCGGCGTCGTCGAAACGCAATCGAAAAACCCCGACCCGGCTCGGATCGACCGCGTGGGCGCGCGCGGCGTCGACCCAGTCCTCGCTCAAGACTGTGTCGGCATGCAGAAACAATAGCCACGGCGCGCGCGCGGCCGCCGCCCCGGCGATCAGCTGGACGCCGCGCCCCGCGGCGCTCGTTAAAACCCTGGCGCCCGCATCGTCCGCGATCGCGCACGACGCGTCCGTGGACCCGCCGTCGACGACCACGAGCTCTTTGACGAGACCGTCGATCGCGCCGGGCGCAAGCGCGGCGAGACAGGCGGGCAACCGCGCCGCAGCGTCTAGCGTGGGGATGATGACCGACAGCACGGCCTCTCGCCTACCCGGCGCGGGCGCGCCGGAAAACCCGCGGCAAGAAATCGCCGGCCCGTGCAAATTATGTTCTTGTTTTGTTCCAACCACCGCCATAAGGTGTCGACCATGGCGCGCGCCCCAACCCCACCAGCCGGCCCCAAACGCCCAATTGAGGGCCGGCCGCCGCACCTCGTCCGCAACGCTGGCGGCAAGGGTCGGGGCGCGCGCTCCAATCGCTCGGGCCGATATGAAGCCGAAAGCCGGTTCGACGTGGACGACGGTTGGGGCGAAGCGCGCGGGGACGGGGACGGGCCGGCCGCCGAGCGAACCACGCATATCGTCGAACGCCCACGCACGATCCTAACCTTCAACAAGTCGCCCTATGTCGGCTTCGATCGGTCGATCAATCCTTACCGCGGCTGCGAGCACGGGTGCGTTTATTGTTTCGCGCGGCCGACCCACGCTTTCATGGGCCTGTCGCCGGGCCTCGATTTTGAGACGAAGATTTTCGTCAAGCCCGACGCCGGGGCGCTTTTGCGCCGGGAGTTTTCCGCGCCCGGTTATCGCCCGCGTCCGGTCGCGCTCGGCACAAACACCGATCCCTATCAGCCGGCCGAACGGCGCTACCGGATCATGCGCGACGTCCTGACGGCGTGCGCGGAGTTCGGCCACCCGTTGACGATCTTGACGAAATCGGCGGGCGTCTTGCGGGATCTCGATCTCCTCAGCCCGTTGGCGCAGCGCGGGCTGGTGCGCGCGACGTTGTCGATCACGACGTGCGATCCGGCGCTGGCGCGCGCCCTGGAGCCACGGGCCAGCGCGCCCGCCAAGCGCTTTGACGCGGTGCGCGCGCTCGCCGACGCCGGCGTCGAGACGGGCGTCATGACGGCGCCGATGATCCCGGCGCTGAACGATCATGAACTCGAAGCACTGTTGACGCGGGCGGCGGAGGCCGGCGCGTCCCATGCCGGCTACACGATGATCCGTCTGCCGCTTGAAGTCTCGCCGCTCTTTCAAGAGTGGCTCGCGGCGCACGCGCCCGATCGCGCGGGCCGCGTGATGCGCCACATTCGCGAGCACAATGGCGGGCGCGATTACGACGCGCGGCGATCGCGGGGACGGGAGGTCGCAAGCCCCTACGTCAAACTTCTTGCCGCGCGGTTCCGCGCGGCGGCCGCGCGCCTCGGCCTCGATCGCGAGCCGGCGCCCTTGCGGCTCAACGCGTTCCGCGCGCCGAACCGGGCGACGCCGCAGCTTTCTCTTTTCGACGAATCGTCTCGCAGCTAAGGAGAAAGGTCGATGGTTCGCTTTTTCGCGTCGCTCGCCGCCGAGGCTCGTATATGGCCGCCGCGCCCACGTTCGATATCGAAGACGCCTTACGCGCCGGGGGAGAACCCGGGCGCGCCGCCCGACAAGGCGAAGGCGACGCGCGCTCGGGCGTCGAACGGGTGGCGGGGGTGGACGAAGCGGGGCGCGGCCCCTGGGCGGGTCCGGTGGTCGCCGCCGCCGTGGTTCTCAACCCGCATTGCACGCCGGCGGGCCTGCGCGATTCCAAAACGCTTACGGAAAATCGCCGACGCGCGCTCGCAGCCGCTTTGTGGAAAACGGCGCGCATCGGCGTCGGCGTGGCCGGCGTTGACGAGATCGACCGTCTCAATATTGCGCGCGCGACGCTCCTGGCGATGACACGCGCCGTCGCCGGATTGCCGACGCCGCCGCACGCCTGCATCGTCGACGGCGTTTTAAAGCCGCGGCTTCCCTGCCCGGCCTATACGGTCGTAAAGGGCGACGCGAAGTCGTTGTCGATCGCGGCCGCGTCGATCATCGCGAAGACGACCCGCGATCGCATGATGCGCGAACTCGCGCGCGAGTTTCCGGAATACGCCTGGGAGCGAAACAAAGGCTACGGCGCGCCGGCCCATCGCGAAGCCTTGGAGCGCTTTGGGGTTACGCCGCACCATCGCCGCTCCTTCGCGCCCGTCCGCGCGCGGTTGGAAGACGCGGGCGCGCCCGGCCTTCTCGCCGTTAATCAATCTTAAACGATTGAATAGACGCAGAATTTTTTCCTTATAATCCGAGTCCGGAATCTTGACGCGGCGGTCTTTAGGAGAAAGACTGCGCCGCCTTCAACGGCGACAAGGCCGTCAGGGAGCGGATTATTATGGCGAACGTCAAAAAGACGGCGAAAAAGCCCGCCGCATCGCCGGCAAAGCGAAAAAGCGCCGCCAAAGCGAACGCCGGACCGGCGGGCGGAAAACGCAACGCGGCGTCGGAAAAACATGAAGCTCGCCACCCCGCGTCCGCATTCCTCGACACGATCGTCGAAGGCGATGCGATCGACGCGCTCGCGCGCCTTCCGGACGGCTGCATCGATCTCGTTTTCGCCGACCCGCCCTACAATCTGCAACTCGGCGGCGAACTACGCCGGCCCGACAATTCCCGCGTCGACGGGGTCGACGACGATTGGGACCGGTTTGACAGTTTTGCGGCCTATGACGCCTTTACGCGCGCCTGGCTCGCCGAGGCGCGGCGCGTCCTCAAGCCGGACGGCGCGATCTGGGTGATCGGTTCGTACCACAACATTTTCCGTGTCGGCGCCGCTTTGCAGGACGCCGGCTTTTGGATACTGAACGACGTCATCTGGACCAAGACGAACCCGATGCCGAACTTTCGCGGCACCCGATTTGCAAACGCGCACGAAACGCTGATTTGGGCCGCGCACCATGAAAGAGCGCGGTACACGTTTAATTATGACGGCCTGAAAGCCGGCAATGAGGACCTCCAGGCGCGCTCCGATTGGCTGATGCCGATTTGTACGGGTGCGGAGCGCTTGAAGGACGCCGGCGGCGCGAAACTGCACCCGACGCAAAAACCCGAAGCCCTGCTTCGACGCATCTTGAACGCCACGACGAAACCGGGCGACGTCGTCCTCGACCCGTTCTTCGGCTCCGGCACGACGGGCGCGGCCGCCAAAGCGCTCGGCCGTCGTTTTATCGGCGTTGAACGCGACGCGAGGTATGCGGCGGCGGCGCGCGCGCGCATCGACGCCGTCGCGCCCGCCGACGCAGAAAGCCTCGCGCAGACGCCGTCGCGCCGCGCGGCGCCGCGGGTGCCGTTCGCCGCTGTCGTCGAACAGGGTCTCCTCACGCCGGGTGACGCGTTGACCGACCCGCGCGCGCGCATCACCGCGCGCGTACGGGCCGACGGGTCGATCGCCGTCAAAGATCGCGACGGGGCGACCGTGCAAGGCTCCATCCACAAGATCGGCGCGCACGTGCAAAGCGCGGACGCATGCAACGGCTGGACGTTCTGGCATTACGAAGAACGCACCGGACGCAAACCAATCGACTTCCTGCGCGATAAAATGCGCGCAAAAATCGCCCTCTAAAGGGCGCTCCCCGTACGGATCGCTCTTAACGCACGGCGAACAAATCGTCGCGCGCGCCCGTCGCACAGGCGACCGCCTTGCGCATCACCGTCGGCAAGCGGGCTTCCTCCGGGTCCAACCAAATCGCATCAGCAAGCGTGGCGGTACGCGCCGACGTCGATGCGAGGTGCACGTCGAGCCGCAACCGGAAATGGGTGAAGACGTGCGAGACGGCGCCGGCCAACCGCCATTCGGCGCGCGCCGGCGCACTGGCGAGCGCTTCGTCTACGGATGGCGCGCCTTCGCTCCATGCGGTGCCGGGCAAGCCCAGCATTCCGCCCAGCAGGCCGTCGCTCGGCCGGCGCTCCAACAAACCGCGGCCCGATGCGTCGAAGAGCGCGAAAGCCGCGCCGACGCGCTCCGGCTTTTTCGCTTTTGCCGCTTTGTGGGGCAACTCCCCGGCAGTCCCCCGCGCCCGCGCAGCACAAAAGTCAGTAAGCGGACACGCGCCGCAATTCGGCGTGCGCGGACGGCACGGGCCGGCGCCGAGATCCATTAGGGCTTGCGCGAAATCGCCCGATCGCGCGTCCGGCCACATCGCGTCGGCGGCCGCGCGCACGGCTTTTTTGAACGCCCCGCCGGCCGCATCAATTGCAAAGAGCCGCGCCGTCACGCGTTCGACATTGCCGTCGACGACGGGGGTCGCCACATCGAACGCGATCGCCGCGACAGCCGCGCCCGTATACTCGCCGACGCCCGGCAATGCGCGCAGTTCGGCCACGGTCTCAGGAAATTGCGCGTCGGCGCGCGCCGCCACGGCCGACGCGCACGCATGCAAGTTGCGCGCGCGCGCGTAATAGCCGAGACCCGCCCACTCGCCGAGAACGTCGTCGAGCGGGGCGGCGGCGAGCGCCGCGACGTCCGGCCACCGGTCGAGGAACCGCTGATAACGCGGCGTCACGGTCGCGACCGTCGTCTGCTGCAACATGACCTCGGAGAGCCACACCCGATAGGGGTCCGGCGCGACGCCGCGCGCCCGCTCCGCCGGCCCGACGCGCCACGGCAAAGCCCGAGCGTTTTCGTCATACCAATCAAGAAGCGCCGGAGCGATTTTCCCCAATTGGTCGTTATGCAGCGCAGCCATCGCGCCGTTATGCTATTTATTGCAGGCTTGGCAACGCGCCGGTCGCGGCGATGAACGGAGGATCGGTCGCCTGTGCGTCCTTCAAAGCCGATCGTTACGCGGCCCGCGCGCCGCTCCGCGCCGGCCGTCGGCCGTGCGTTGCGCGAGACGGTCCGCGACCTCGCGCAATCGACGCGGTACGTCGATCCGGGCCTCGTCGCCGACTGGCAACAAATCGTCGGAGCCGAGCTTGCGGCCTTGTGCCGTCCCGGCAAGATTTCCGCCGGACGCGGCGCGACCTTGACGGTTTTCGCGCGCGACGCCGCGGCCGCGGCCCGGGTCCAGTTCGACGCCGGGTTGATCCTCGACAAACTGACGATGCGGCTCGGCCCCGGCGTCGTCGGGCATGTGCGCGTCGTCCAAAACGGCTCCGAGCCGGACGACCGCCCCGCGCCGGGCGGGCTCTCGCGTTTTCGCGGGCGGTGACAGGCGTGCCCGCCTTCGCGGGCGGTGACGGGCCTGCCCGCCTTCGCGGACGGTGACGGGCGCGCCCGCCGGCGACCTTGCGTGCACGGTCCGCCTGCGCGAAGTTCAAAAAGCCGCCGCACAACCGTTCAGGTCCGCGGTCCTTCTTCGCTTGAAAGCCCAACAAGGACGCTGAGATGATTGAATTTTCAAAACTATTGCCGCGCGCCGCCCTATTGGCCGCGCCGCTTTTTGTGTTGGCCGCCTGCGCCGACGATAGCCTCGCCGACGCGCCGAAAAAGGCTGGAGACGCTGCAGCGGCGGCGCCCGACGTCGACGCGGAGACGGTGTTGCCTTCGGACAAAGTCGTGGGGTCTGCAGACGCGCCGGTCACGGTCTTCGAATATGCGTCGGTGACGTGTCCGGGCTGCGCCGCCGCGCACGCGCAACTCCTCCCGGACATCAAGAAGGAGTTCGTGGAAACCGGCAAAGTCCGCATCGTTTTCCGGGAGTATCCGAAGGCGCCGTCGTCGCTGGAGCGCCAGTCGTATCTGGGCTCGCTGATCGCGCGCTGCGCGGCGGACAAAAGCGGCGACAAGGCCTATTTCGCGGTGATTGAGAATTTGCTCGCCACGCAACGCACCTGGATCACCGGCGACACGTACGCGGAACTCAAAAAAATTGCCGTGCAAGCCGGGCTTAACGATACCGAGTTCGACGACTGCGTGAAGACCCGCGAGGACCTCTTGCAGGTCATCAATAAAAACATCGATATTGCTGAAAATACGCACAAATTGACCGGTACGCCGACGTTCTTCATCGGCGAGAAGAAGCTGAACGTCGGTAAGTTGCGCGAGGAGCTGTACGAAGCGCTCGGCGAAGAACCGCCGGCCGAAGACGTCGCTGAAGAGGCCGGCGCCGAGCCCGCGGCGGCTGATGCGGGCGAAGACGCCGCCGCTTCCGCGGAGGCTCAAGAGGCGCCGGAAACCGCGGACGACGCCGAGAAAGACGACTAGGCCGTCAAGGCAATCCGCGCCGACGCGTTGGCGCGGACCGAGAATCGGCGCTCGTTCCTTCGTCTGGATAACGGCCTCGCGCCGCGTGCGATCGCGGCCGGGTCTTGTGGGTCGTAAAAGGTCGGGACGCGCCGCGTGAAATTCGTCAATCTTCGCCTTGTCGGCTTTAAGTCGTTCGTAGAAACGACCGATTTTGAGATCCGCGACGGGCTGACGGGCGTCGTCGGCCCTAACGGCTGCGGTAAGTCGAATTTGCTGGAAGCGCTCCGCTGGGTCATGGGCGCGACGTCGGCCAAAGCGCTGCGCGGCGACGGCATGGCGTCGGTCGTCTTTTCGGGCACCTCGATGCGCCCGGCCCGCAATTGGGCGGAAGTCACGCTGACGCTCGACAATTCCGATCGCAGCGCCCCTGCCGAATACAACGAGACCGCGACGATCGAAGTTTCGCGCCGCATCATCCGCAAGGACGACGGGGCCTCGTCGGTTTATCGCATCAACGCCAAAGAAGTGCGCGCAAAGGACGTGCAGCTTCTGTTTGCGGACGCCGCCTCCGGCGCCAACTCGCCGTCGCTCGTACGCCAGGGCCAAGTCGCCGACCTCATCAACGCCAACCCGCAGAACCGTCGCCGGTTGTTGGAAGACGCGGCCGGCGTCGCCGGTCTGCATACGCGCCGCCATGAGGCCGAGCTTCGCCTGCGCGCGGCGGAGACCAACCTCGAACGGCTCGACGACGTCGCGGGCGAGTTGGAAACGCGCAAAGCCGCCCTCGCCCGACAGGCGCGCCAGGCGGTGCGCTACCGAAACCTCTCCGGCGACATCCGCCGGGCGGAGGCGATGGCCGCCTTCCTGCGGTGGCGTGGCGCGCAGGATGCGATGGACGGGGCGCGCGCCGAACTTGCCGAGGTCGAAGACCTTGTCGGCGAGGCCGTGCGGACGGCGGCGGCGGCGAGCGCGTCCCAGGCCCGCGCCCACGAGGCGCTGGAGCCCTTGCGAATAAAAGAAGCCGAAGCCGCAGCCGGCCTCCACCGACTGACCGTCGCGAAAGAGACCTTGGACGCCGACGCGGCGCGCGCGCAGGCCGAGGTTGAGCGCTTGCGCGACGCGCTTGAACGACTCGCCGGCGATGACGCGCGCGAACGCGAACTCTCCCAAGACGCGCAGGAAGCGCTCGCGGCGCTCGACAGCGAGGAAGCGGGCCTGAAGACGCGCGAGACGTCGGAAGCGGCGCGGCTTGAAGACGCCGCCGCGCGCCTGCGCGAAGCGGAGGCCGATCTCGCCGACGCGGAGGGCGCCCTCGAGACGCAAACGGCGCATGCGGCCGAAATCGACGCGCGTCGGCGCGCCGCGGAAAAATCGCTGACGGACTCCCGCGCGCGACGCGACGCGCTCGGCCGGCGGGTCGCCGAAAAAGAGAGCGAGCGCGCCGCGGCCCGTTTGTCCGACGAAGAGCATTCGGCGCTGGCAACGGCGCGCACCGACGTTGCAACGGCCGAAGCCGCGCGCCTTGAGGCGGAGAACGCGCTCGCCGGCGCGCGCGAGGCCAAAGACGCCGCACGCGCACAGGAAGCCGCCGCCCGGCCCGCCCGCGAAAAAGCCGAGCGCCGCCACGCCGAACTGCGCGCCGAATGCGAGGCGCTGCAACGCTTGCTCGACGCCGGAGGCGGCGACGCGGAAGGCGCGGCCCTCATAGAAACAGTTGACGTCGCAGCCGGTTACGAGAACGCGTTCGCCGCCGCGCTCGGCGACGATCTCGATGCGGTCGTCGACAATGACGCCGCCGCGCGCCATTGGTCGCGCGCCGGGGCCGCGCCCGTCGTCGACGCGCCGGGGCTTTTGCCGACCGGCGTTCGTCCGCTCGCGGACTTTGTGACCGCGCCGCCTGCGCTCGCGCGGCGGCTGTCCGCGATCGGCGTTGCGGGGCCCGACGACGCGGCGGCGTTGCAGCCGACGCTCGCGCCCGGCGTGCGCCTGGTCTCCGCCGACGGCGGCCTTTGGCGCTGGGACGGCTTCGTCTCCCGGCCGGAAGCGAAAACGTCGGCGGCGATCCGCCTTGAGCAACGCAATCGCCTGCAAACGCTCGTCGTCGACCTCCAGGCCGCGGACGCGCACGCCGACGAGACGCGCCGCGCCCATGACGCCGTGCGCGCCGGCGCCGAGGAAAGCGAAACGCTGGAGCGGGCGGCGTCCGACGCGCTCGCCGCCGCCGGGCGCGCGCTCGACGCGGCCCGTGATCGCTCGTCTCGTCTGGAGACCGCGCGCGAACGGGCGGCCTCAAAGCTTGAAGCGGTCTCAACCGCGCTCGCCGCACTCGTTCACGATGCGGAGGATGCGACGCAAGCGGCGACGGACGCCGAGGCGGCGTTGACCGCGTTGCCGGACGCCGACGCGGCGATGGCGGGGCTCGGCGCGGCGCGCGAACGGGTGGGCGCGGCGCGCGGCGTCGCGGGCGAAGCGCGCGCGGCCCACAACGACCTTGCACGCGAAGCGGCGATGCGTGCGAGCCGGTTTGAGGCGATTGCGCGCGAACGCGGCGTGTGGACGAACCGCGCGCAAACCGCACAAGCGCGTCTCGCCGAAGTCGGCGCGCGGCGGGCCGAGACCGAAAGCGCGTTGAACGCTGCGGCCGCGGCGCCGGACGAAATTGAGACCCGCCGCGTCAGCCTCCTCGACGCGCTCGGCGACGCCGAACATGCGCGCAACGCCGCCGCAGACGCGCTTCAGGCCGCGCAAAACGCGGCGGCGGACGCCGACCGCACGCTGAAAGACGCGGAAACGCAAGCCGCAGAGGCGCGCGAGGCGCGCGCCCGCATCGGCGCGCAGGTCGAAAACGCAAACGCTCGCGTCGAGGAAGCGCTCGCCGACGCAACGGAGATCGCCGAAGGCGGCCCCGACGCGCTCCTCGACGTCGCCGAACACAAAACGGACAAAGCCCTGCCGACGCGTGACGACGTCGACCGCAAGCTCGAACGTTATAAACGCGAGCGGGAAAATCTCGGCGGCGTTAATCTGCAGGCTGACGAAGAATTGCGCGAACTCGCCGAGCGTCTGGACGAATTGACGGCCGAACGAGAGGACTGCGAAGGCGCGATCCGCAAATTGCGGGCGGCGATCGGCGGGCTCAACCGTGAAGCGCGCCAGCGCCTCCACGACGCGTTCGAGACCGTCAGCACTAATTTCTCGCGTCTCTTTACACGCCTGTTCAATGGCGGCGAAGCGGAACTGCGCCTTATCGACTCCGAAGACGTTCTGGATGCGGGGCTTGAAATCCTCGCCTCCCCGCCCGGCAAAAAGCTCACCTCGATCTCGCTCATGTCCGGCGGCGAACAAGCGCTGACCGCGACGGCGCTCATCTTCGCGGTGTTTATGGCGAACCCGGCGCCCGTGTGCGTTCTCGACGAGGTGGACGCACCGCTCGACGATGCGAATACGGAGCGTTTCTGCCTTCTTTTGTCGGAAATGGCGCGCGAGACGCAGACCCGCTTCATCGTCATCACGCACCACGCGCTGACCATGTCGCGCATGGACCGTTTGTTTGGGGTCACGATGATTGAACGCGGCGTCAGCCAGCTCGTCTCGGTCGACCTTCAGCGTGCGGCGCAATTAGCGGCGGAATAACGCGGCCTTTATACCCCCCAACAAAAAACGGGCCCCGACGGGGCCCGTTTCTTTTAGTTCGACTGATCGCCGCACTTAGAAGCGCTTACGGATCGTCAAGCCGTACGTGCGCGGCTGGTTCGCATAACCGGAGAAGCTGCCCGGTTGCGCCACCGAGGGGAACGCGGAGACTTGGAAGTCGTCGTCCGTCAAGTTGCGGCCCCAAATCGTGACGCCGAAACCGCCTTCCGTTTCGTAGCCGACGGATGCGGCGAGCAAGTTTTGTTCGCGCGAGGCGACGGCGGCCGGCACGTTGTCGATGACCTGCGTGTCGCTTTCATACTGATACTCGATGCGGCCGAAGCCGACCGCGCCGTTCGCGAAATCGTGCGTGTAGACCGCGGACGTCGCAATCGAGACCGGGTGGATGCCGGCCGGGTCCGTGCCGGACGCGTCGAACGACAACGGCGCCGGGAAGCCCTGACAAGCGGGAACGAACGACGCGCAGGGCGACTCCAGGAAGGAGTCGTATTCCGGATCGAGATAGGTCAGCGCGAAGTTCAGGACGAGCGGATCGACCGGGCTGTACGCGCTTTCAATTTCGAAACCGCGAACCGACTGCTCGCCCGCATTCGCCAATTGGAAGCCGGTGCCGACGAACAGGTTCGATTGGAAATCCTCGATCTTCTGGTCAAACAGCGCGACGTTGATGAAACCGCCGTCGAAGCGGGCTTTGGCCCCGATTTCGAAGAGGCGGACGTCTTCGGGCGCCGCCGTGCGGCCGAGGCCGGCGACGTTCGGCGGCTGGGAGTCGTTCGAAAGGTTGAAAGCGCCCGCTTTCCAGCCCGTCGCATACGTGAAGTAGACGTTGACGTTGTCCAAGAGATCGTACGCGACTTGCGCCGTGTACGTAATTTGGTCGTCTTCAAGGATGCCGTCGTCTTCCGGATTGTTCGGGTCCGGGAAGTTTGTTTGCGGCTGGAACAACTGCACCGGCAAGAGCGCCAGGGCCGAGTTGCAGAGAAGAAGCGGGTTGCCCGGATCGCAAGGCGTCTGCGACAGGACGGTCGCCGCGCCGCCGACGGTCGTCGCCGCGCCCGGGTTGGAGAACACGGCCGGCGCCACGAGCGCCGGATTGAACGGCGCGCCGGACAAGGCGCCGATGTTCTGCGGCGTCGCCGGGAGGCCGGTGAACTGCGTGAACGCGCCGGCGAAGCCGAGCAGCTCCAGGTCGATATCGCGCGAGAACACATCCGTCAGCAGAAGGTCGGAGACGACTTCTTTTTCGTCATAAGTGTACGCGACGCCGCCGGTGATCGTCAGGCGGTCGGTGACGTTCCAAGCGACCTGGCCGAAGAACGAGTAGGACAGGTTGTCCATGTCGAATTCGGTGAAGACGCCTTGGCCGGGCGCGAAGAACGTAGAGGGCGGCAGGCCCAACTGCGTTTCAATGTCGCCGAGCGCGCCGGCCGCGCCTGCAAGGGCGGTCTGCAGATCGAAGAATGCGCGCGCCTGATCTTCGAAGATGATGTCGCGCTCGGTGGTGACTTTTTCGTCGAACACGAACGCGCCGACAAGCCAGTCGATCGTGTTCGTTCCGACCGACGAGATCCGCAGTTCTTGCGTGAACGTCTCGAATTTATTGGAGATCGGGTTCTCCGCGACGGCGGCGGCGGTGAAGTCGATGTCGCCGTTGTTTTCGTCAGTTTGTTCCCGGTACGACGTGATCGAGGTCAGCTGCGCGACGCCAAGGTCCCAGTCGGCCTGGATGGACGCACCGCGACCTTCAAGCGTGTTGGTCGGCAAGGCGTTGAGCGCGATTTCGCGGTCGAACGGATCGGCGCCGTCGTCGATCGCTTCGCCCAAGCCCGGCAGGAAGCCGCCGCCCGGAAGCGGAACGCCCGCGCCGACGATGCCCGTGACCGGGCCAAGTTGCGTCTGAATGACGCCGCAGCAGGTTTCGTTCGAGATCCGGTTGTAGTCGCCGATCACGCGGAAAGAGAGCGTGTCCGTCGGTTCCCAAAGCAGTTGCGCGCGGGCGGCCCAGCGATCGCGGTCGTTGACGTCTGATCCGTCAACGACGTTCGTATAGAAACCGTCGCGTTTGTTGATGGAACCCGACACGCGGAAAGCGAGATTTTCCGCAAGCGGACCGGTGAGCGTCCCGCGGAAGGCGATCTGGTCGAAATTGCCGGCGGTCGCTTCGACGCTGCCGCCCCAATCAAAGTCCGGCCGCTTGGTGGTGATCGAGATGGCGCCGGCGGAAACGTTCTTGCCGAACAGGGTCGACTGCGGACCGCGCAGGACTTCGACGCGCTCAAGCGTCGGCAAGTCCAAAATCGCCGATGCAGAACGCGACCGGAAGACGCCGTCGATGAAGACGCCGACCGAGCTCTCGATGCCGGGGTTGTTCGCGCCGTTGCCGAACCCGCGAATAATGAAGGTCGTCTGCGAGGAGTTTTGCAGCTGGCTGATCCGCAGTGACGGAACGACCGTCTGCAAGTCAAACAGGTCGAATACCTGCGCCTGCTCGATGACGGAGTCGTCGACGACTGAAACGGCGACCGGCACTTCTTGCAGCGTTTTTTCCCGCTTCGTCGCCGTGACGATGATTTCGTCGTCGAACTGCGCGGCCGCAGTCGTCGCAGCGCCCGTCGTCGCGACGGCGGCGACGGCCGTGCCGGCTAGTAGACGTTCGACGAAGCGGCGGGCGCCGCCCGCGTTGATCGCGTTGGTCATGACCTCTTGGACCCCTTGGTTAAGCCCCTCCCTGAACGGGGCGTTCTTTTTACTTTCAACAATCGTTCGGCGCGCACCGGCAGACCGGATCGGAGTTGTTACGCGTCTATAACAGCTAGTCCAGCGAACGCGATCCGGCTCCGTCCGGTTGGCGCGCGGGCAGTAGCAAATATGCCACAACCGCCCGAACCGTGAGCGTACGGTTAACGGAAATGCTTAACAGGTGGTGAAAAGCGTCGGCTGAATGATGCTGCGGCGCAGCAGTCTTCTGACGGCGCGGCCGCGCCTCATCCCTCGCGCATGCCGCGACGCAACACGCCCGACAGCGGTTCGAGGAGATACTGCAAGGTCGTGCGCGCGCCGGTCAGGATCTGGACTTCGGCGGCCATGCCTGGCGTCAACTGGCGCGCGCCGAGCGCAGCCCGGCTTTCGGGCGCGACGCGCACCTTCGCAACATAATAGGGGGCCGCCTCCTCGCCGACGACGGCGTCGGCTGAGACGGCGATGACTTCGCCCTTCAACGTCGGCAACCCGCGCTGGGACAAGCCGGGGAACAAGACCGTGGCGTCGAGGCCCGGCGACACGACGTCGACGTCGTTCGGCGCGACGCGCGCTTCGACAATAAGCTCTTCCTCGTCCGGCACGATTTCCATAATGGGCGCGCCCGGCTTCACGACCGCACCGATGGTTTTGACGCGCGAGGCCATGACGACGCCGGCGGTCGGCGCGGCGACGACGGTGCGCTCCAGAACGTCGCCGGACGCGGCGAGGCGATCATCCGCGGCGGCGAGTTTCGCAACGGTGTCGACGAGTTCGGCGCTGACGGCGTCGCGGCGGGCCGCGTCGGCGGCGGCGATCTGGAGGTCGGCTTCGCGGATGCGCGTCTCCAACGTGGCGCGGCGCGTTTCATTGCCGGCGACGCGCTCGTCAATTGCCGCAGCCTCGCGTTGCAACTCCAACAGACGCGGGCGACGCGCAAGGCCCTCGTCGAGAAGCGTTTGGGTGTCGGCGATTTGCTCGTCGAGGAGGCGGCGCTGTTCGCCCTGGCTCTCGATCTGTTTGACGACGCCGTCGCGCTCCTGGCGCAATTCGTCAGCCTTGGCGCGCAGAATGCCGGTCTCGCCGTCGCGGATCTGGCCGCGCGTATCGAACAATGTGCGCTGATGGTCGAGGATCGCGGCGACGCGCGGCTCGGCGTCGGCTTCGCGGACGAGCCAGGCCGGAAATTCAGGCGCGGCGGCGCCGTCGCGTTCGGCGCGCAGACGGGCGGCGAGCGCGGCGAGGCTCGCGCGCTCGGTCAACAAAACACCGTGCACAGACTTTGACAGGGTTTCTTCAAGGCGGACGAGCGGCGCACCGGCCTCAACGCGGTCTCCGTCGCGCGCGTCGATCGCGGCGACGATGCCCCCTTCGAGGTGCTGGACGACGCGCCGGCTACCTTCCGGGCTGACGACGCCGGGCGCGATCGCTGCGGACGATAAGGGCGCCAGCGCGGCCCAGCCGCCGAAAACGCCGAAAAAGCCGATGCTGACGACCGTCCCGATACGGAAGACGCC
>JBCCZS010000069.1:0-14596 GCA_039187035.1 Pseudomonadota bacterium
CGCCCTCGGATTGCGCCGAATGGCCGCCGGGCGGGTCGCCGCCGGCGCCGGCAATCACGCGCACGCAAACGGCCCCGGAGACGACGCGGCCCCCTGAAGCCGGGCGCGCCGCGCCGGCGCCGGACGCGACCCGGCGGCGACCAATCGCCGGCGCGCCCGTCGCCCCGCCGCCCGCCGCCGACGAAGCGCTCGCCGCCGCCAAGACCGCCGCCGCCGCCTGCGCCACGGTCGAGGCGCTCGCCGACGCGGTCGCGGCGTTCGAGGGCTGCGCGTTGAAGGGCGGCGCCCGCAACACCGTCTTTATCGACGGATCGGCGACGGGCGACTTGCTGGTTATCGGCGAAGCCCCGGGACGCGACGAAGATCGCATCGGCAAGCCGTTCGTCGGGCGGGCCGGCCAGCTCCTCGACCGCATGCTCGCGGCGATCGGTCGCGACCGCGCCCGCGACACGCTCATCACCAACGTCGTTTTCTGGCGCCCGCCCGGCAATCGCACGCCGACCGCGGTTGAGACCGCCGTGTGCAAGCCGTTCGTCGAGCGCCTCGTCGAAATCCTCCGCCCGAAAGCGATCGTGCTCGCGGGCGGGGCGCCGACGCAGGCCATGCTCGGCGTTTCCGGCATCATGCGGGCGCGCGGCGGATGGCGGGAAATTCGTGTCGGCGACGTTACGGTTCCGACACTGCCGATGTTTCACCCGGCCTTTTTGCTGCGCCAGCCGGCGCAAAAGCGACTGGCCTGGACCGACCTTCTCGCGCTAGACGCGAAATTAAGAGACGGTTAAGCGGTCGGCGGGAATGTTACCTTACAGACCGGCAATGTATGCGCGAGGCGACTAATGATCCGTACGATTCTCACCGCGATCGTCCTGACGAGCCTCACGCCGGCGATTGCCGCGCCGCCGCAAGAGGTGTTGTCGACAACCGACGCCGCGCTGTACCGCGAGATATTCGACCTTCAGGAACGCGGCGCGTGGGCGGCGGCCGACAAGAAAATCAAGGCGGTGCGCGACGACGTCCTGATGGGCTACGTCGACTTCCAGCGCTACATGCACCCGACGAAATATCGCGCCAAATACAGCGAGTTGAAGCGCTGGATGGCGTATTACGCGGACCACCCCGAAGCCGCGCGCGTTCACCGGCTCGCCGTGCGACGCCGCCCGAAGTCCGACCGCGGGCCCAAGCGCCCGGCGCCGCGACAATGGCGCGACGATCGCGAAACGCACCTCCACCCCGATCTTGCCGCTGATTATAAGAAGACCGGCCGCGGCCGCCTGAATAGGATCGAGGGCCGCGTACGCTATCTCGCCCGCCGCGAACGCGCCGCGCAGGCGCACAAGGAAATCGACCGGCACCTGAAGAACGGCAAGATCACCGTCCGCCAATATGACCGGATGCGCTCCTGGATTGCGGCGAGCTATTATTACCAAGGCTATGTCGACGCGGCGGCGCGGATATCGGGCCAAGTCGCCAAGCGCAACGGCGACACCGCCGTCCTCTCATATTGGATCGCCGGCTTGGCGGCGTTCCGCAAAGGCGACCTTGCGGCGAGCCACGACTATTTCGACGCCATGGCGCGCGTTCCCCACCAAGAAGACGACTTGCGCGCCGGCGCCGGCTACTGGGCGGCGCGCACCGCGCTCGCCGACGGCGCGCCGGAAGCGGTCACGCGCAACCTCG
This sequence comes from Pseudomonadota bacterium, assembly GCA_039187035.1. GTDB lineage: Bacteria > Pseudomonadota > Alphaproteobacteria > Caulobacterales > Parvularculaceae > JAJFFW01. The sequence goes on from JBCCZS010000069.1 coordinate 1,678, forward strand.
AAATCGCCGCCGCGCACCCGTTTACGTTCTACGGCCAATTGGCCCTCGCCCAACTTGGCCGCGACGCCGACTTCGATTGGACCGCCCCGTCCCTGACGAAGGAGAGCTTCGCCCGGCTCGCCGCCGATCGGCCCGCCGTGCGCCGCGCGGCCGCGCTCGTGCAAACGGGCCGCATCGCCGAGGCCGAACTCGAGATGCGCTGGCTCAACGGGGCGATACCAAGCGAACTTGATCGCGATCTCCTGGCGCTCGCCGCCGCGCTCAATCTGCCGGCCGCGCAGATGGAAATCGCCCTCTCCGGCGACGCCGCGTATTTGCAGGCGGGGCTCTTTCCGATCCCGGACTATACGCCGAAAAGCGGCTTTGAGGCCGACCGCGCGTTGATCTACGCGCTGATGCGCCAGGAATCGAAGTTCAAGCTCGACGCAAAGAGCCGGGCCGGCGCGCGCGGGCTCATGCAGCTCATGCCGCGCACGGCGAGCTACGTCGCCGGCGACCGTAATCTCCGGCGCACGAACGGGCGCAACCGCCTGTTCGACCCCGCGCTCAACCTCGACCTCGGGCAAAAGTACGTCAACCAACTGATCGATCGGCACACTGACGGCGATCTCTTCAAAGTCGCCGTCGCCTACAATGGCGGCCCCGGCAATTTGCGCCGCTGGGACCGCAAACTCGACATTGACGACCCGCTCCTCTTTATCGAGAGCATTCCGAATTCGGAGAGCCGGGACTATGTCGAAAAAGTGCTGACGAATGTGTGGGTCTACCGCGCCCGCCTCGGTCAACCGGCGCCGACGCGCGACAAGGTCGCCGCGGGCGCCCTGCCGGTCTATGAAGCGCTCGACGCCCTAAGCCGCTAAGCGCGCCAGCAGGTCTTGCGCGAAAACCGTCAGCGTGTCGTCACGCGCGCCCATAACGATGATGCGGTCGCCGTCGCGCGCGTCGGCCAACAACGCCGCGCCGCACGCCTCGCGCGTTTCAAAGCTCGCCGCGGCGACGCCTTCGGCGCGCAAATCCGCCGCAAGATCATCGCTCGTCACGCTGCGCTCGACGGTCCCGCCGAAATAGGCCGGCTGCGGCAAGTAAAGCCGATCACCCTTACAAAGACCGCCCGCAAACGCCTCGACGAATGCGCGCCGCATCATGCGCAACGGGCCGAACCCGTGCGGCTGAAACATCGCCAAGACGCGCCCGTCGAATTCATGCAGCGTACGGAGCGTCGCGGCGATCTTGTCGGGATTATGGGCGAAATCGTCAATCACCGTCACGCCGCCCGCCGCGCCGAGGACGTCGAAGCGACGCGCGACGCCGGCGAAATCATGGAGCGCGCGGGCCGCCTCGTCCGGCGCGACGCCGAGACGCGCCGCCCCCGCCGTCGCCGCCAACGCATTGGCGACGTTGTGAGCCCCCGGCGTTTGCAACACGACCGGCGCGCGGATCCCGCCGGCAATCAACGTAAAGGCCGCGCCGTCGCGGCGCGCGGCGACATCGGCCGCGACAAAATCAGCAGCCGGATCGACGAGCGAGAACGTCGCCGCACGATCACCGAGGCGGGCCGCTATGGCGGCGGTCTCCGCATTGTCGGCATTCAGAACGGCGTGCTCGGCCCGCTCGGCGAACGCGCCAAAGAGGGCGCGCAGTTCCTCCATCGTTTTATGGTCGACGGCGACGTTGTTCACGATTGCGACCGTCGGATTGTACTGCGCGATCGAACCGTCGCTTTCATCGACTTCGCTGACGAACGTCTCGCCGCCGCCGACGCGCGCGGAGGCGAACGGGGCGTCGGGGTCCGCAAAATTTTTCATCACCGCGCCGTTCATCACCGTCGGGTCGCGACCGACGGCGTGAAGGATCCAGGCGAGCATGGCGGTCGTCGTCGACTTGCCGCTGGTGCCCGCGACGCCGACGGCCCGCGGCGCGGCGTTAAAGAGGCGCGCCAGCAAATCCGCCCGCGTGATGCGCGCGCAGCCGAGCGCGCGCGCGGCGGCGACGTCGGGCACGGTCTCTTCAACGGCGGCCGACGCGACCAGCGTCGTCGCCGCGTCGGTCAATCCGGACCCGTCTTGGTCGTGGAGCGTGACGCCGAGGGCGCGCAGATAGTCCGCCTTCGCCCCCATAACGCCTTGGTCGAGCGCGCGGTCGGACCCGGCGACGACGGCGCCGCGCGCCCGCAAAATCACCGCAAGCGGCAGCATGCCGCTGCCGCCGACCCCGCAGAAGAAAAATCGCCGGCCGGCGACGTCGTGCGATTGCGCCAGTTCCTTACGCATCTGGGCCTCGTCCCTCATGGATCCTGCCTAGCGCCGTTTTTCCGCCGGACCAAGGCGCGCAGGGCGCTTGAAGTGGGCGGCGACCGGCGGCAGCATCGGGGCCGATGACGAGACCGCTCCGCATCGGGATCATGGCGCCGGGACGCCGCCTTGACGAGGCCGTCGCGAACGACGTGCGCGCAATCGCCGAGCGCAATTACGCCGGGCGGTTGGAGTTGGTCTTCCATCCGCAGTGCGCGTTGTCCGACGGACACTTCGCCGGCGACGACGCAGCGCGCCGCGCGGCGTTTTTCGACCTCGCGGACGATCCCGCGCTCGACGCCGTCTGGTTCGCCCGAGGCGGCTACGGATCGGCGCGGCTGATCGACGACCGCTTCGATCGCTTAAGCGAGGCGGCGCGCGCGAAACGCTATCTCGGCTATTCCGACGCCGGCTTTTTGCTTGCGCGCCTTTATCGGGCCGGATGCGCGGTCGCGCATGGGCCCATGCCCTGCGACCTCGTACGCGGCGCGGCCCCGGTACGCCGCGCGCTCGATTATCTGGCCGATCCGCAAAGCGGCGGCGCCGGCCCGAGCGTCCCGGTGCTGACCTTCAACCTTACAGTTCTCGTGCATCTCCTATGCGCCGACGAAGCGCCGCCCTTCGACGGCGTCGCGCTGGCGCTCGAAGATGTGGACGAGCATCTGTACGCCGTCGACAGAAACTTCCGGAGCGTGACGACGAGCCCGAAGCTAGCGGGCTGTCTCGGCGTCTTCGTCGGCCGGTTCGGCGCCCCGCCCGACAACGACGTTCCCTTCGGCCGGACGGCGGCGGAAATCGCGCGGTTCTGGTGCGAAAAAGCGGGCCTCGCCGTGCTCGGCGACGCTGACGTCGGTCATGATGCGGACAATACGGTCGTCGCCTTCGGCCGACCGCGCGCGTAGCACGCTATTGTTCCATAATCCCCATGATCGCCGGGCCCAGAATGACGGCGAACAGGACGGGCAGGAAGAAGCCGATCATCGGCACCGTGAGTTTCGGCGGCAAAGCGGCGGCTTTTTTCTCCGCCTCGTTCATGCGGTGGTCGCGGTTTTCCGCGGCCATAACGCGCAGCGATTGCCCCAACGGCGTGCCGTATTTCTCCGACTGAATAAGCGCGGTCGTCACGCCTTTCACGCCGTCGAGCCCGGTCCGGTCGGCCAGGTTCACGTAAGCTTTCTTGCGCTCTTGAAGATAAGAGAGCTCCGCGACGGTCAGCCCCAATTCTTCGGCGAGCTCGGGACAATTCGGGCCGACTTCTTCCGAGACTTTCTGCAGCGCCGCTTCGATCGACATGCCGGACTCAACGCAAATCAGCAGCAAATCGAGCGAATCCGGCCAGGCGAGCTGAATGAGCTGCTGGCGCTTTTGAATTTTGTTGTTGACGAAAATATTCGGCGCAAAGAACCCCAGAAAACCGCCGACGCCGGTCGCGATAAGGCGGCCGAGGCTGTCCAGCGCGAGGCCGTTCAACGCATAGACCCAAAAACCGATGAGCCCGGCGAGCACGAACGGCATGCCGATGCGCGCGGCCATAAAGACGAATACCGGACGGTCGCCCCGGAAGCCCGCCATCATGAGCTTCTTGCGCGCCTGTTCGGCGTCGAACACCTCAAAGAGCTTCAAGCTCTCGACGATCTCTTTCAAAGCGCCGCTCGCGGACTTGTTCCGCAGCGAGGCCTGCGACTTTTTCGCCAGCGATTCGCGGTGTTGGTCGCGCAGTCGGTTGCGGTAGTCCGCGACCGATTTCATCCGTTCCTTGAGCTTGTCCTTGACGAAGAACGGCTCAAGCGCGGTGTAAATCGACGCGATCGCCGCCAGCGACACCAGCAGCGAAATTTGGAATTGACGATCCGTAACGAGATCGATGAACGAATTCATGGGTCCCTCTTAGACCTTAATCTGCATCATCTTCTTCATCACCATAATGCCGGTGCCCATCCACATCCCGGCGCCGAGAAGGATGAAGTTGCCCGTTTTGGTGACGAAAAGCGGCGTCAGATAGTCCGGCGCGGAAAGGCGCACTGCGCCCATGACGAGAAACGGCAGCGCGCCGATGATCATGGCGGAGGCCTTCGCTTCAGCGGACAACGCCTGGACCTTGCCGACCATCTGTTTACGCTGACGCAAAACCGTTGAAAGGTTCGACAAGGCTTCGGCCAAGTTGCCGCCCGTCTTCTGCTGGATGACGAGAACGATCATGAAAAAGTTGACTTCCTGCAACGGCATGCGGTCGTACATGCGTTGCAGAGCCTGCTCGAGCGAGAGACCGATGCGAATGCCTTCCGTCAACAGATAGAATTCCTCGTTGACGGGCTTGGGCGCCTCGTTGGCGATGATCTTCAGACACTCATTGACGGGAAGACCGGATTTCACGCCGCGGACGATGACGTCGATCGCGTTCGAGAATTCCTCTTCGAACTTCTTCTGGCGACGCTTCGTATAGTGACCGACGAACCAATTCGGCGCGCCGAGCCCGCCGACAAGGCCCATCAGTCCGATGATCAACGGTTTTTGACCGGTGATGAGGCCGATCATGATGAAGATCAGGCAGACGATCAACGACGTGATGTAGAACTGCTTTTCGGAGATCGGCAACGCGGCCTGGTCGAGCCGGTCGCGCAACGACCGTCGCTTCTTTTTCTTGTTTTCCTTGGCCTTGTCTTCGACGTTCGCAAGCGCCTGGTTCAGTTTCTTGCGGCGCTCTTTTTGCGACGCGTCGGCCGTCGCGCCGCCGACTTTCGCCGCGCGCCCGCCGCGCCCGCTGTCGATCGACGACAGGCGTTTATTGGCACGGTCCTTTTCCGACGGGGCGAGCAAGACGAATGCGAGCGCGGCGAAGCTGAGGACGCCGAGCCCGATGACGAGGATCGTTTGCTGGTCCATGGCGGTTTTTTACCCCGCCGCCGCGTCGAGGGCAGCGGCCAATTCGGCCTCTTTGCCGTAATATTTCGCGCGGTCCCAAAAAGCCGGGCGCGCGATGCCGGTCGAGCGGTGCCGACCGATCAGCTTGCCGCTGTCGTCTTCGCCGTCGACGTCGTAGACGAACAGATCCTGCGTGATGATCGTATCGCCTTCCGTACCCAAGACTTCCGTGATGTGCGTGATGCGGCGCGAGCCGTCGCGCAAACGCGCGGCCTGAATGACGATGTCGATCGATCCGACGATCATCTCACGGATGGTTTTGGACGGTAGATTATAACCGCCCATCGTGATCATGGATTCCACCCGCTGCAGCCCTTCGCGCGGCGAGTTGGCGTGGAGCGTGCCCATGGAGCCGTCGTGACCGGTGTTCATCGCCTGCAAGAGGTCGAACGCTTCCGGTCCGCGAACCTCGCCGACGATAATCCGTTCAGGACGCATCCGCAGACAGTTTTTGACGAGATCGCGCATCGTCACTTCGCCCTGGCCTTCCAGGTTCGGCGGGCGCGTCTCTAGACGAACGACGTGCGGTTGTTGCAATTGAAGCTCGGCCGCGTCTTCGCAGGTGATGACGCGCTCGTCATGTTCGATAAACGCCGTCATACAGTTGAGGAGGGTCGTTTTACCCGAACCCGTACCGCCGGAGATCAACGTGTTGATCCGGCAATGGCCGATAATTTCCAGAACCTTGGCGCCTTCCGGCGAGATCGACCCGAAGCGAACGAGATCTTCGATCCGCAGCTTGTCTTTCTTAAATTTCCGGATGGTGAGCGCGGCGCCGTCGATCGACAGCGGCGGCGCGATGACGTTGACGCGCGAGCCGTCGGGCAAGCGCGCGTCGCAGATCGGGCTTGATTCGTCGACGCGGCGGCCGACTTGGCTCACGATCCGCTGACAGATGTTCATCAACTGCGCGTTGTCGCGGAAGCGGACGTTCGTGAGCTGAATTTTACCGCCGACCTCGATGAAGCAACGGTCCGCGCCGTTGACCATGATGTCGGCGATGTCGTCGCGCGCCAGGAGCGGCTCAAGCGGGCCGTAGCCCAAAACGTCGTTGCAGATATCCTGCAGGAGCGCTTCCTGCTCGGCGATCGACATCTGAACGTTCTTGATCGAGATGATCTCGTTGACGATGTCGCGGATCTCGTCGGCCGCCGCTTCGGTGTCGAGTTGAGCGAGCTGCGACAGATCGATCGTGTCGATCAGCGCGTTGAAGATCGTCGTTTTGGTCTGGAAATACTCGTCGGAGCGTCCGCCGATTTCGATCGGCTGGACGTCGGCCTGGGCCGGCGGCGTGGCGACGCGCGGCGGCGCGGCCGGCGCGGCCCCGCCCCCGTCTTTTTTCGCCGCGACGGGCGCCGCTTTGCGCTCTTGCGGTTTGGGTTTTGCGGCTGCGGGCTTGGGCGGCGCGGCGTTCGACGCCGCCGCACGCGGCTTGGCGCCCGCCGGTTTCGCGGCCGGCGCGTCGTCTGCAGCCGTTCTTTTTCCGAACATGGCCATCTCGTTTTACCGACCCAACAGGCCGGCGAGGCTGAACTTACGCGCCTTCGAGGCGGATTCTTCGCGGCCCAACAAACGCGCGGCGAGCGCGTTAAGGCCCTGCGCCGTTTTCGATTTCGGCGACACTTCCAGGATCGTCGACGCGTTCGTCGCCGCCGACTGGAAGAGCTGCGGCTCCCAACCGATCGTCAACGCGGGCTCGATGCCGACATGTTCGACGAATTGCTCGGCCTGAACGGACGAACTCTTCGATTCAAACTGATTGAGGATCAACGTCGGCGCCGGGTCGTTCGGCCGGGCGTTGGCGATCACGTCGACGAGGTTCTTCGTGTTGCGGAACGAGGCGAGATCCGGCGTCGCGGTGATCACGACTTCGTCCGCCGTCTGCAGAATGCGACGCGACCAGCCCGTCCAAACGTGCGGCGTGTCGATGACGATCGTCGGCGCCGCGTGGCGCACGATGTCGATAACCGTATCGAACGCCTGCTGATCGATGTCGTAATCCCGGTCCAGAAGGTTCGGCGCCGTGAACAGGCTCAAGCGATCCGTATACTTCTGAAGAAGCCGCTCCAGGAGAACCTCGTCAAGGCGCTCGGGCGAGCTCAGCGCTTCCAAAAGGCCCGACGTCGGGTCCTGTTCGAAATCGAGGCTCGCCGTGCCGAAGGCGAGGTCGAAATCAAGGATGACCGTATCGCTTTCATGCTGCTCGGCGGCGCTCCAGGCGATGTTGTGCGCGATCGTCGACGAGCCGACGCCGCCGCGCGCGCCGAAAAAGGCGACGGACCGGCCGATCGGCGGGGCCGACGGATCGGCGTACAAATCGGCGATCGACTTGATGACTTGAAGCGGCGATTTCGGCCGCACGACATAGTCCGACACGCCCTGCTCGACGAGTTGGCGATAAAGGCTGATGTCGTTGATCCGTCCGACGATGATCACCTTCGTCGTCGGATCGCAAACCTCGGCGAGTTCGCCCAACTGGCCGAACAGCGCTTTGCCGCCGTCCACCGTCTCAACGACGATGAGGTTGGGGGTCGGCGTCGTTTGGAAATGCGCGACCGCTTTGGCGATCCCGCCCATATGCATCGTGACGTGCGCTTTGCCGAGCCGACGGTCGGCCGCAGCGCATTCCATCAATTCGGTGACGCCGTTGGTTTCGCAGAAGACGTGAATGGAAATCCGCGGAACGGTGAACTGATCCTTCGCGACGTCGCCGAGCGCGCCGTCGTCGACGTCCGCCGACAGATCGTCGTCGTCGTCGAAGGGCTCGTCGACGATCGCGTCGGCGACGAGCGCCGTCGACGCCGCGCCGCCCCCGCTGACGACGGGCGCCGCCCCGACCGCGTCCGCGTCGTCGTAGGCGTACGGATCGTCGACGTCATAACCGGGGCCGCTGTCGGCGCCGTCGTCGTCGAGATCGGCCGTCTCGTCGATGTCGTCATCGTCCTGCGCGTACGATCCGAAGTCGTCGGCGTCCGCGATGTCGGTTTCGGACAGGCCTTCAAGCGCTTCGTCATCCTCCTCGTCATCGACGTCGTCATCGACGTCGCCGCCGTCAAGAAGTGCGGCGGCGTCGACGTCGTCCGAAGGGTCGATCGGCGCGCGCCCGGCGGTTTCGCCGGCGTCGAAGTGAAACGGGATCGCCGCGGCTTCGGCTTGGACGTCCTCGTCATCGAGCGCGTCGAGGTCCGCTTCGGCGGCGAGCGCCTCAAGCTCTTCGTCGCTCAACCCGTCGAGGTCTTCTTCCGAATACGCATCGATCGGATCGACGGCGTCGGAACCGTCGCCGAGCGCGATCACCTTGTCGGCGGACGACGAAGCCTGCGGCGCGGCTATTTGGGCGCGTTCCTCGGCCTCAAGGAGCGCGAGCTCTTCTTCCAGCTGCGCGTCGTCGAAGTCGTCCTCGCCAAGGGCGGCGAGTTCTTCGTCCGTCAGCTCTTCATCGAGCCAGGCGTCGTCGAAGGCGCGCGAATCGTCTTTCGCGATCGTCTCGTCGGCCTTCGGCGCTGCTTTCTGCTTAGCGGTGCTTTTCATATCAACCTCGGCGCTCCCCTCGACGGCCGTTACTCCGCGACGCTCGCTTCGATTTCTTCATCAGTCTCGACGGCCGAAACCTGGCCGTCGCGGAAGGCGTTGACGGCGCGGATGCGCGCCGGGGCGTCGGCCGCAGCCATGCCCGCCGCCGTCACAAGATCGCGCGGGTCGGCGATCACTGCCGCGAGATTGTTTTGCGTGGCGCAGCCGAAATTCGGCGTGCGGAGGTTGCGGCGATCCGCTTCCATTATGCCTTCCCACAGGCCGCACGGGCTCGGCGTCGCGACATAATGCGTGTACGATAAGACAAGATCGTCGGCGCGTTCGGTCGAGCCGCGATAGGTCGCGCCGCCGATGGCGGCGTGCGGAACGCCGAGGCCGTGAAGATACGCGCGCACCGACCCGGCGACGCGTTCGGCGTCGACGCCGCCCGCGGTCGTCGGCGACGTCACGGTGATGGGCCCGTGGCCGCTGCGCAAATAGGCGTCGGCGAACGCCCGCAACCGCGCTTGGTCGAGCGAGGTCAGCGCCTCTTCGTTTTGGGTCGCGTTCACGGTCAGCGTGACGACCTGGCTATCGACGGCGATCGGGTGCGCCTTTTCGACCGACAAGGTCTGGTCCGGCCCGTTGAAGGCGCTCGCGCAGCCTCCGAGGAGGAGCGCCGCGAACAGCGATTTGGCGTGGGAGCGGTTCATGATCCGTGTCACCTTCTAGTCGAGGATGAAGCCGAGGGGGCCCTGCAGCGTCTTCTCGCCGACCGAGGAGCCTTGCAGGCCGTAAGCGGAAACCATTTTGCCGAGGAGCGCGGCTTGCAGGTCGCTGGCGGGGACGAAACCTTCCGACGGGTCGGTCAACTTGGCGCGATCGGTCGGCCGGACGAGGTACGGCGTGACGATGATCACAAGCTCGGTTTCGTCATTCTGGTAATCCCGGCTACGGAACAATTGACCGAGGATCGGCGTGTTCCGTAAGAACGGCAAACCGTTGATCGTTTGACGCATGTCTTCTTGGAGAAGACCGGCCATGACGAGGCTGCCGCCGGACGGCAACTCGACCGTCGTTTTCGCGCGGCGGGTCGACAAACCCGGGATCGTCAGACCGGTCGTCGACACGGTTTGGACTTGATCCGGTTGGAAGTTCGGGTTCGGGATCGTCTCGATCGTTCCGTCCCCGTCCGTATCAATGATCAAGAACGGCGGCTCGTCGTTGCCGCTGCCCGGCACCGTGACCTGCTGCGCGCCGCCGGCGATCGTAAAGCCGTTCTCGGTCGTCAACTCCGAGACTTCCGTCGAGACTTTGAGGTTGATGCGCCCCTTGCTGAGCACCACCGGCGTGAAGCCGAGGCCGACGCCGAATTCCTTGAATTCGATCGACACGACGCCGTCCTCTTGCCCGACCGGGATCGGGAATTCCCCGCCCGCCAGGAAGTTGGCGCTTTCGCCGGAGACGGCGGTCAGATTCGGTTCGGCGAGCGTGCGCACGAGGCCGACCTGCTCAAGCGCCACGAGCGAGGCGTTGAGAGTCTGGTTGTTGCCCGAGCCGAGCACCGCCGAGCCGACCGCGCCGAGACCGCCGATATTGGTGTTGGGCGCGATCGTCGAGAGAACCGGATTGACCGAGGTCCCGTCGGCGAGGCTCAATTGGCCGCTCAGATCGACGCCGAGCTGTTTGACGACGGAGCGTTGCATTTCGACAATCCGTACCTTGAGCATAACCTGCTCGCTGTCGCGGATCGCCATGAGGGGAATGACTTTCTCTTCGTCGTCGATGAAGCGCGCGGCGATGCGCGCGGCGTTCGCCGCTTCGGTCGCGTTCTGTACGACGCCGCGCAAAACCACCGTGTCGTTGACGGCCTCGGGCGTGATGCGCGCATCGGGCATCAACCGCTCGAAAATGCCGGAGAGAATGTCCAGATCGCGCTCGACTTGGATTTCAAGATTGAGGATCTGGCGGCCTTGTCCGTCAAAGAAAAACGCGTTCGCTTGTCCGACGCGCCGGCCCAACAGGTAGACGCGGCGCGGCGAGCGGATGACGGCGTCGACCACTTCCGGCTGCGAAACGAGGACGTCGGCGGCGCCGCGCGGCAACTCGACGACCGCCGCTTTGTTCAGCGGCAGGACGAAGCTTTGCGACAGTTCGCTTTCGCCGCCATAGTCCACGACTGCGGGCTTGGGGCTCGATTGCGCTTGCGCCGCGCCGGCGGACGTTAACGTTAACGTCGCCGCCAGGGCCGCGATAAGAGATGTCGTCCGGTTCATCATCAGATTTCCGATTTCCCTGGAGCGAAGTGGAGCCCGTCCCTTTAGGACTGGCCGTAACGAATGACTTGAACGTCGTCATTGCGACGCTCGGACTGAACGGCTTCGGCCGGCTCGAAGACGCTGCGCAGGGCGAGGCTCAACTCGCCGCGCGACGTCCGCGCCGACAGAAAATACTCCGCATCGGCCGGCGACAATTCGAGCGTCACGTTCGTGCCCTCGATGAACGGCGTTTCCGGATTTTCCTGATAGACGGTGTTGATGGCGAGAACTTTGACGCTTTCCAAAATGGTCCGCGTGCGCGCCTCATTGTCGTTTTCCGTCAACGAATAAAGGATGTCGACCCGGTCGCCGGGCAAGATGAAGCCGCCCGCGGCCGTCTCCGGCGAGATCCGCATCGTTACGGCGCGCATGCCCGGGGTCAGCACCGCGGCCATCAAACCGGCGTCGCCGGCCCGAACGATCTTTGCGTGCAACAACGGTTCGTTCGCGACGATTTGCGAGCGCGCGACCGCATCGCCCATTTCTTCGATCTTTGCGCCCGAGGCTTCGGTGATGAACGCTTCGGAGACGAATTTTTCCGGCCAGTCGACCCAGCGCAGCTTTTCGATGTCGAGACGATCGCCGCGGGAAAAGTCGGCGTCCGCGACGATCACGCGCACGCTCTTTTCCTCGACCTTTTCAACGATACGCACCGGCCCGTCGGGCGCGTCGTTTTTGGACGCCATCATCATAAAAAACGCGCCGACGCCGGCCAATAAAGCGACGCCGAGAATGGCAAGTCTTGTGGGATTCATGGTCTCGTCCGCCTCTCAACGACCCGGCCCGACAAACCGGCGTTTTCCCGATCACCATCGAGAAAATATATCAAAACAAAGTTAACCCTCGGCGGCCCCGCGCGCCGTTTACGCCCCGAAAAGACGCTGAACGAACAGCGTGTCCTGGAACGTTAGAAGCCCGCCTGCGCAAATCGCCACCGCATACGGAACGTCCTGGGTGCGCTGGTGCAATCGCAAGAGCCAGGGGGCCTGCGCGTACATCGGAAACGCCGGGGCCTTGCGAAACAGCATCAGCAACGCGGCGAGCATCGCGCCGGCGAGCGCCGTATTGACCAAAAATAGCCCGAGGCCGGTGTATCCGACCCACATCACCGACCCGGCGAGGAGTTTGGCGTCTCCGCCGCCGATGACGTTTCGGGCGAACAGGATAAAGCCGATCACAAGCGCGCCAGCGCCGAGCATGGCGCCTTCGAAAATCACCGACAACGACGTTCCGGTCGCAAGCCCGGCGGCGAAATAGGACGTGGCGAGAAGGATCGAGATCCAATTCGGGATCTTGAATTCATAGAGGTCATGCGCCGCTGCGATAATCAGCGCGGCGGGAAAAGCGGCGAGCGTCAGTAATGCGATCACGGCGCGAATGCCTCCGTTAAACCTGTCGCGACCGTAACCCGCGGGGCATTAACGATTCCTTTTGCGGGACGGCGGTCTTGAACGGGGCCGACCGCCAAACAAAAAAAAGGAGGCCGCAAGGGCCTCCTTTCTCCTCCGGCGGATACCGGTGTCGGCGCCTTCAGACCTTACGGGGTCGCAGGCGCGAGGTTCGTTCCGATCGCTTGGAACGTGGACGAAAGGTTCGTGCCGACCGTACGGATCGCCGCAATAACGACGACGGCGATCAGCGCCGCAATAAGACCGTATTCAATGGCCGTCGCGCCTTCCTCGTCTTTCAGAAACTTGCTCACGAGAGCTTTCATGACCTAACTCCTAGTTGGATGTACTCTGCACCTGCACCGCCGAAGGGCGCTCCCCTTCAGGCTGACCCGATGTTGACCGAGCGGAGTAAAGAAGCCTTCAACGCGATTGCAAAAATTGTCCGAACCTGTCATTTAAATTAGTTTGTGAGCAAATTTTCCGC
>JBCCZS010000070.1:0-14522 GCA_039187035.1 Pseudomonadota bacterium
AAAGAAGGGACCGTCAACTCGCCGATGGTCGGCACGGCCTACCTCGCGCCGTCGCCGGGGGCCGCGGCGTTCGTCAAGGTCGGCGACACCGTGTCGGAAGGTCAGACGCTCATGATCGTCGAGGCCATGAAAACCATGAACCCGATCGCCGCGCCCTCAGCCGGCACCGTGCGCGAGATCATCGTTCAAGACGCCCAGCCGGTCGAGTTCGGCGAACCGTTGATCGTCGTCAGCTAGGGCGCGCGCCTTCCCGCGCCCCGTAGTCCGGAAGGTCCGCGGATGTTTGAAAAAGTCCTCATCGCCAATCGGGGCGAGATTGCGCTGCGCATCCACCGCGCCTGCAAAGAACTCGGCATCCAGACGGTGGCGATCCATTCGACCGCCGACGCCAACGCGCTGCACGTGCGGCTCGCCGACGAGAGCGTGTGCATCGGGCCGCCCGCCCCGAAAGACAGCTATCTGAACATCCCCGCGATTATGTCCGCCGCGGAGATAACCGGCGCCGACGCCATCCACCCCGGCTACGGCTTTCTTTCCGAAAATGAGCGCTTCGCGGAAATCGTCGCGGCGCACAACATCACCTTCATCGGTCCGTCGGCGGACCATATCCGGGTCATGGGCGATAAGATCGCCGCCAAGACGACGATGGGGTCGGTGGGCATTCCGCTCGTCCCCGGCTCCGACGGCGGTCTCGGCACCGCCGACGCCGCCCGCGCCGCCGCGGCGAAGATCGGTTATCCGGTCCTCATCAAAGCGGCGTCCGGCGGCGGCGGGCGCGGCATGAAGCTCGCCCAGTCGGCGGCCGACCTTGAGGAGGCCTGGTCGACGGCGCGCGCGGAGGCCAAGGCCGCCTTCGGCGATGACGCGGTCTACATGGAGAAATACCTCGTCACGCCGCGGCATATCGAAATCCAGATCCTCGCCGACAGTCACGGCGACGTCGTGCAACTCGGCGAGCGCGATTGTTCGCTGCAACGCCGCCACCAGAACGTCCTGGAAGAGGCGCTCTCCCCCGCCCTCGACGACAAAGGCCGCGCGGAAATCGGCGAGATCGCCCGCGCCGCGATCGCCAAGCTCGGCTATCTGGGCGCCGGCACCATCGAGTTTCTCTACGAGAACGGCGAGTTTTATTTCATCGAGATGAACACGCGGTTGCAGGTTGAACATCCGATTACGGAGCAAGTGACCCGCATCGACCTCGTGCGCGAACAAATCCGCATCGCCGCCGGCCGGCCGATGAGCTTCAAGCAAGAGGACGTGACCTTTAAAGGCCACGCGATCGAGTGCCGGATCAACGCGGAAGACCCGAAAACCTTCCGCCCCTCGCCGGGCGAGATCAGCTATTTCCATGCCGCCGGCGGCCCGGGCGTGCGTTTCGACAGCGCCATCTATCAGGGCTACCGGATTCCGCCGTTTTACGACTCGATGATCGGCAAGCTCGTCGTCTTCGGCGACGACCGGGCGCATTGCCTGGCAAGGCTGCGGCGCGCGCTGTCCGAAATGGCGATCCAAGGCGTCGACACGACGATCCCGCTCTTCGCCGAGCTGCTCGATCAACCGGATTTCCAAGCCGGCGATTACCATATTCATTGGCTTGAGAATTGGCTCGCCGCCGAGGCGTGACGCCGGTTCGGCGGCCGATCGCCGACAAGCAAGGAGACAAGCGGTGAGCGACGCGCAGACCCACAAGGCGCAGATGCAAAAGCTGCAAGCCGAACAGCAGCGCAAAGCGAGCGAAGCGACGGATCCCGGCCGCGGGCTCGTTCTGGTCCACACGGGCGACGGCAAGGGCAAATCGAGTTCCGCTTTCGGCGTCATCGCGCGCGCCCTCGGTTGGGGCCACCGGGTCGGCGTCGTCCAGTTCATCAAAGGCAAGTGGGTGACCGGCGAGCGCCAGTTCTTCGCGAAGCTGAGCGACCAGGTCGATTGGCACACGATGGGCGAGGGCTTCACCTGGGACACGCAAGACAAAGACCGCGATCGTGACGCCGCCGAAGCCGCCTTCGCCGAGGGACGCCGGATGATGCAAAGCGGCGACTACGACCTCGTCGTTCTCGACGAAATCAACATCGCCATGCGCTACGATTATTTGTCGACCGAGGCCGTCCTAGAGGGACTTGGCGCCCGCGCGGACCGCACAAGCGTCGTGTTGACGGGGCGCGACGCGAAGCCGGAGCTTTGCGACTACGCCGATCTCGTGAGCGAAATGCGCGAGGTCAAGCACCCGTTCAAGGCCGGCATCAAGGCGCAACGCGGCATTGATTACTAGCGCCGGCCTTGTCAGGCGGCGACAGCGGCCTTGGCCGTGGTGATCGCGGCGATCTCGCGCATCAGATCCGCCGCGACGACGGGTTTCGATACGTACCCGTCCATTCCCATGTCGACGTATTTCTCTTTGCCGCCTTCCACCACATCCGCCGTAAGCGCTAATACCGGCACGTCTTGATAGGCGCTTGCGCGTTCGCGGATGCACTTGATCGTGGTCGGACCGTCCATCACCGGCATGTGAATATCCAAGAGAACGGCGTCGAACGGCGGCCCGGCGTCCAGCATCTGGAGCGCCTGCTCGCCATGTTCAGCTTCGACGACCGCGACCTTCTGCGCGCTCAGGAAGGACTTCGCGACCATTCTGTTGACGGTGTTGTCGTCAACGAGCAGCACGCGCAGACCTGCGAGCGAGCCGCTCGCCGCCTCGCCTCGGTCGCTTCGCGGCGTGCGCGCTCCCTCGCGCTTTACGGCGGTCGCCTCAAAAGTCAGGGTAAAGACGGACCCTTCGCCCGGCGCGCTTACGACCGTCAAGTCGCCGCCCATGAGCCGCGCCAATTTCCGTGAGATCGCGAGGCCGAGCCCGGTGCCGCCATATTTGCGGGACGTGGAGCTGTCCGCTTGGTGAAAATCCCCGAAGAGGTTCGCCTGCTGGGCCTCGTCCATGCCGATCCCCGTGTCCGCCACAGTGATCGCGACGCGGGTCTTATGGGACGACGCCGTATCGCCCGCGGGCGCGCCCGCCCCGTCCTGCGGCGCCGGCCTCACTTTTATCATCACGGATCCAGCGTCCGTGAATTTGAGGGCGTTTGAGACGAGGTTCGACACGCACTGGCGCACCCGGACGGGATCGAACGAATAGGCCGTCGGCATGTCGGCGGGCAGATCCACAATGAGGTCGAGGCCTTTTTCATCGGCTTTCGGCTCATAGAGTTTGGCGACCCGTCGAACGGCGTGACCGAGATCGGCGGCCGTCGGCGCGATCTCCATCTTGCCGGCGTCGATCTTCGACAAATCCAAGACGTCGTTCACGACCGCGAGCAGCGTTTGCCCGGAATCGTTGATCACTTTTAGATATTCGACCGATTGGTCGTCCACGGCCTTTTCCGACAGGAGCTGCGCCATGCCGAGAACGCCGTTGAGCGGCGTGCGGATCTCGTGGCTCATATTGGCCAGAAACGCGGCTTTCGCTTCGGCGGCGGCTTGGGCTTGCCGCGCCGTCTCTTTCAATTCACGGAAGGCCGCAAAAATCGTGGCGCCGAAAACGCACCCCAACACCGTGGCCATGACAATGGCGTACGTCGCCTGCCAGGCGCGCTCCACAAAATCGAGCTGTCTGATCGTGAACGTGTCGCCGGGCGCATTCGTGGAAATACCGTATAGAAACCAAATCGTCACAATCGAGAGCACGCAACCGGCGACCGCCATCCGCCACCCGCTGATCGACCCGCCGATCAGGGGGGCCAGAACGAAAAACGCGAGGAGCGAGGTATTGATCCCGGTTCCCGTCGCCGTGGCGGTCGAAACGACGCCGCCGAGAATCATGGCGAAAAGCAGGGCGGTGATCACGAAAAAATTTCGATGGTATCGGATCGAATGCACCAGCGAAAACGTGAACAGCGACGCGCCGACCGAAATCGCGTGGTAATCCGTCCATTCGCCGAACGACAACGACATCGAGATCAGGTTGGCGATCTGAATGAGGATGAACGTCCATCCAAAGACGTAGACCGATCGGGCGCGGACGATCGCGTCCGTCTGCGCGTGGCGGTCTATTCGCAAGAAGCGTTCGTAGCGCTCAAAAAGCCGCTGAAACACTGACCGCCCCCACTCGCAATGATTGTATTTTAATCACGCAGCGATTGGAAATTCGTTAAATGACCGGTGCGGCGCGCCGGTGCGCTTTTGACGCAGGCCATTAATTCGCAGGCGGCTTGTTTCGCCTGCGTGATCGCAAAATGCGACCGAATTGATCCATGCTTGTCGGCGTCCCGCGCTCGTCGCCGCAAACGGCGCTTCTCCCTGACGCCTGCCCTTGGCGCGGGGTTGCTGGTAGCATCGCCGGCCAGGCGCAGGTCGCAAACACCGGCACGCCGACCAAACGATCAAGGACGATCGCCGTGAACACCGTTCAAGAGGGCCCAATCGCCCCTGCCGCGCCCGCCCCGGACCCCGCCGTCGACACCGACAGGGGCTCGTCCTTCGCCTCGGAGTTGGCGCGCGACCGGGCCCATCGGGCTAAAGCGCGCAGCGTCAAGCCGCTGCGCAAGCTTGCGCCGTTCGTCCTGCGCTACCCGGGCCTTCTCGCCGCGTTTGTGGTCTTTTTGGCGCTCGCCGCCGCCTTGTCGCTCGCCTTGCCGGCGGCGTTCCGCCTTGTCGTCGATTGCGGCTTTTTTGACGCCGCCGACGCCCCCGGCTGCGCGGCCCTGGGGCGCGACGCCGATCTGTCCCGCTATTTCGTCGCCGGGGTCGGCGTCGCCGCCGCGCTCGGGATATCGAGCGCGCTGCGGTACTATTTTATCTCGCGACTCGGCGAACGCGTCGTCGCCGACCTCAGGCGGACGTCCTATGACCATCTCCTGAGCTTATCGCCCGGGTTTTACGCGCAGGTGCGCACCGGCGAAGTGCTCTCACGGCTGACGACCGACACGACGCTTATTCAGACCGTCGTCGGTTCGTCCGTCTCCGTCGCAATTCGTACGGTCGTGACGACGTTCGGCGCCTTGGCGCTCATGGCCGTTGTAAACT
Source organism: Pseudomonadota bacterium (assembly GCA_039187035.1). GTDB lineage: Bacteria > Pseudomonadota > Alphaproteobacteria > Caulobacterales > Parvularculaceae > JAJFFW01. Next base: position 5,014 of record JBCCZS010000070.1, read on the forward strand.
GGCGCTTGTCCTTGCTCGTCTTTCTCGGCGCTCCGTTGGTGATCGGGCCGATCGCGCTTTTCGGCCGTCGCCTGCAGCGCCTGTCGCGCGCGAGCCAGGATCGGCTGGCGGACGCCTCGGCGCGGGCGAGCGAAGCGCTGCGGGCCGTCGAGACGGTCCAAGCGTTCACCCGCGAAGCCGAGGAGCGCGCCCGCTTCGCGCAAGCCGTTGAGACGACGTTCGCCGTCGCCATGCGGCGCATCCGCGTGCGCGCGGTCATGTCGGCCGGCGCGTTCGCGACGGTTCTCGGCGGGCTGATCGCGGTCCTGTGGGTCGGCGCCCTGCAAGTGCAGGCCGGAACCTTAAGCCCCGGGGCGATGACGCAATTCGTGATGTACGCCTTCATCGCCGTCACGGGCGTCGGTATGCTGACGGAAACCTACGCCGAGGTGATGCGCGCGGCGGGCGCGACCGAGCGGCTCATGGAACTCATCTCGGCGCGCGATCCGTTGCCGGAACCGGGGACGCCCGCACCGCTCCCAACGCCTGCGCACGGGGCGATCGCGTTCGAAGCCGTCTCGTTCGCCTATCCGAGCCGCCCCGAAATCGCGGCGCTGTCCGACGTGTCGTTCACGGTCGCGCCGGGCGAAACCGTCGCCCTCGTCGGGCCCTCGGGCGCCGGCAAAAGCACGATCTTTCAGTTGCTCCTGCGCTTCTACGATCCGACGTCGGGCCGCGTCGTCTTCGACGGGCGCGACGTGCGCGATCTCGATCGGGAAGCGCTGCGCGCCGAAATCGGGGTGGTGCAGCAAAACGCGCCGCTCTTTGCGGGCTCGGCGCTTGAGAATATTCGCTTCGGCGATCCGGCCGCGAGCGACGACGATGTTCGTGGCGCGGCGGTCGCAGCGAGCGCCCACGCGTTCATCGAGAAGCTGCCCGACGGCTACGATACCGCGCTCGGCGAAGGCGGGGCCGGGCTTTCCGGCGGACAGCGCCAACGCATCGCAATCGCCCGGGCGATTTTGCGGGAAGCGCCGGTGCTCCTCCTCGACGAAGCGACGAGCGCCCTCGATTCAGAAAGCGAGGCCGCCATCCAAGACGCGCTCGCCCGGCTCTCGGCGAACAAAACGACGCTGATCATCGCCCACCGCCTGTCCACCGTCGTCAACGCCGACCGCATCATTGTCTTGGAAGACGGGCGGATCGCAGCGACCGGGACCCATGCCGCGCTCCTCGCCGCGGGCGGGCGCTATGCGCGCTTTGCGGAATTACAATTCGGCGCGGCCGCCAGCGCCGCCGAATAACGCGCCGTTGCGGGCGCCGGCCACTCGCTTGATACTCCGGGAATGCCGCGTGATTCGCACTCCGCGATCGAGCCCGACGAACTCATGCTCGCCTATCGCCTCGGCTATTTCCCGATGGCGCAGCGGCGCGACGATCCGGACGTGGTGTGGGTCTTGCCGGAAACGCGCGGCGCGCTCCCGCTCGCCGATGCGCGACTGCCGAAGCGGCTGCGGCGCACGGTGAAAGCCGATCTCTTCGAGGTGCGCGTCGACACCGACTTCGCCGGCGTCATCGCCGCCTGCGCGGCGCCTGCGCCGGGTCGCGAGGACACGTGGATCAACGACGCGATCGTCGAGACCTATTGCGAGTTGCACTATCGCGGCGTCGCGCATTCGGTCGAATGTTATGACGGCGACGGCCGCCTCGCCGGGGGGCTTTACGGCGTGCAGGTCGGCGGCGTTTTCTGTGGGGAAAGCATGTTTTCGCGCGCGACCGACGCCAGCAAGGTCGCCATGGCGCACTTGATGGCGCGGTTAATCCGTAACGGCTTCGCCGTGCTCGATACGCAGTTTTTCACCGAGCACCTCAGCCAGTTCGGCGTGCGCGAAATGCCGGATGCGGCGTATCAACAGTTGCTCGCCGCTCACCGCGACGACGCCGTCTCTTTTTTGTCGTCGGACGAGGCGCCGGGCGCCGTTTTGTCGGCGACGACAGTCGCGCAGTCGATCACCCAGATGTCGTAGACCGGGTGTTCAAGCGGGTTGAGCGCCGGGCTCGAGGCGAACATCCAACCTGAAAAAATCCGCTCGCCGTCGGCGAACGCCGCGCCTGTCGCTTCCGGGTCCGACGCGCGGTCGGCGCTGAGACCGGCGATCGGCTCGGACGTCATCGGCGCTCCGTCGGTCGCGGGGGCGCCGGCGGCCGCGTCGGCCGCCGCCTCGTCCGCAGCCGGAGCGCCCGCGTCGCCGTCGTCGAGCGCGACTTCGAAAATCTGTAGGAATGCGCTCGTCTCGGGGAATTCCTCCGGCGGGCGCTTGTCGCAAAAGCGCGGGACGATCTGCAGCGTGCCGAAATTAACCGCCGTATCGATCGGCGCTTCGATGTCGCGATACCGCGCCGTGATCTTATCGAGGGCGCGCAGGGTCACCGAGACCGGTTCGCGCTCAACGTTGCGCGAGGTCTCGTCCAACGGATCGTCCGCACGTCGCGACAATGCCTCGAGTTCGCTGAGACCGTCGTCGTCCGCCGGCTGCGACTCCCCGTCCGGCGCCTCTTGCGCGACCGCGGCCCCAGCCGCCGTCAAGCCGGCCAGCACGACGGCCAGGCCGAGAAGAAACCGCATCGTCATTCGCTCGCTCCGTCCTCGCCCGCGCCCGCGCCGCCCTCGCTCGCGGCATTGTTGGTGAACGCCCGCACGGCGAGGCCGAGAAGATCGACCGAGCCCTGCGTCACCGTGATGGTTTCGCCCGACGCCAACATGTCCTCCGCCGCGCCCGGCTCGATCGCGACGTGGGCGCCGCCCAACAAGCCGTCCATGACGATCTTCGCCGAGGAGTCTTCCGGCACGGCGACGCTAGGCGATATCGCCATCGTCACGCGCGCTTCATAGGTCGCCGGGTCGAGCGCCGCGCCGGTGACGACGCCGACTTTGACGCCGGAGACGCGCACGTCCGACCCCGAGGCGATCCCGTCCACCCGGCCGAACACCGCCGACAGCTCGTAAGCGCCGCGCGTCGCGTCGCGGCCGGAAACGCCGTAGGCGTATACGAGAAATGCGGCCGCCACGACGACGACCACGATTCCCACCAAGGTTTCGACGACGCCCGATTTCACCATACGCACCTACCCCTCTCGCCGGCCCGGACGGCCTTACGCGCTCTCCGGGTCCCAGGCTTCGTAATCGTCTTTGACTTTATGGGCGCCGCCGGGCCGCGCAAGGCTGCCGTCGGGCCGATAGGCGAGCGGCGTGCCCGTCATATTCGGGACGTGATCTTTTTCCCACCCGTGGCGCTTGAACGGCGCGTCCGTCGGCGGGTCCTCAAACGTGTGGTGCAGCCAGCCGTGCCAGTCCGGCGTTACCCGCGAGGCGTCGGCGACGCCGTGATAGACGACCCAGCGCCGCTTGGCGCCGTCCGCCGAAGAAGGGCGCGCCTCTTCGTAATAGCGATTGCCTTGCTCATCCTTGCCGACAAGGCGCGCGCCGCGCCGAAACAGCGTCAGCGCGGTCCCGAACGTCGCGGAGTTCCACCAGGTGAAGATGCGTGCAAACACGATCGAACGCTCCTTGTCGCGGCGCGGAATATGGCCTCGGCCGCCCCGGGCGTCCATAGCGCCGTGCGCGTTGAGACCCAGGGCCCCCGCGCGTTGAGACCGGGGGGCCGCGGCACTACGTTAACACTCCGGTCAGGGAATCGCCCGAGGCCGCTTTCCTCGCGGAGAAGACGGGGCGCGCCATGAAGATTGAACGACGGTACACCAAAAAAGCGAACGCGCCGTATCAAGGGCTTCGGTTCCGGCGCGCCGACAGCGAAGTGCGCGCGTTCACCGGCGAAACGCTCTTTGAAATGCACGACGTCGAAGCGCCGCGCGGCTGGAGCCAAACGGCGATCGACATTCTCGCGCAAAAATATTTCCGCAAAACCGGCGTGCCGGCGAAGACGAAACGCGTGCGCGAGGCGGGCGTGCCGACATTCCTTCAGCGCTGCGTGCCGGACGTCGCCGCGCTCGCGAAACTCCCGCCCGAAGAGCGCACGGGACCGGAGACGAGCGCCAAGCAGGTCTTCGACCGCATCGCCGGCGCCTGGGGCTATTGGGGCTGGAAGGGCGGCTATTTTGAAGACGACGCGAGCGCGCAAGCCTTCGTCGACGAAATCCGCCGCATGCTCGCCGACCAAATCGCCGCGCCGAACAGCCCGCAATGGTTCAACACCGGGCTCTATTGGGCCTACGGGATCGAGGGCGACGCGCAGGGCCATTATTACGTCGACCCCGAGACCGGCGAGACGCGCAGGTCGCACAGCGCTTACGAGCGCCCGCAACCGCACGCCTGTTTCATTCAGTCCGTCGACGACAGCCTCGTCGGCGAGGACGGCGTTGCGGATTTGTGGAAACGCGAGGCGCTCCTTTTCAAATACGGGTCCGGGTCGGGCACGAACTTTTCGTCCCTACGCGGACGCAACGAACCGCTTTCGGGCGGGGGCAAAAGCTCGGGCCTTTTGAGCTTTCTTAAGGTCGGCGACGTCGCGGCCGGAGCCGTCAAGTCCGGCGGCACGACCCGGCGCGCGGCCAAGATGGTGATCGTCGACGTCGACCATCCGGACGTCGAAGACTTCATCCGCTGGAAAGCGGTCGAAGAGGAAAAAGTCGCGGCCCTCGCCGCCGGCTCCAAGGCGCTCGCCAAACACCTCCCCCGCGTCGTGGCCGCCTGTTGGGACGCCGGCGCGCCCGACGACGACGAGGCGCGCTTTGAGCCGAAAAAAAACGACGCGTTGCGCGCCGCCGTCAAAAAAGCGCGCGCCGCGTTCGTGCCGGACCCGTCGATCCGACGCGCGATCGATTTCGCCCGCCAGGGCGCCAAACGCCTCGAAGTCGACACTTACGACCTCGATTGGGACGGGGACGGCTACCGGACGATCGCCGGGCAAAACGCCAACAACTCCGTGCGCGTAACGAACCGCTTTCTTGACGCCGCCGACAAAGCCGATGACTGGCCGTTAATCGGTCGCGTCAGCGGCGAGACCGTCAAGACCGTGAACGCGCGGGACCTGTGGGACGATATCTGCGCGACCGCCTGGGCGTGCGCCGATCCGGGATTGCAATTCCACGATACGATCAACGAATGGCATACGTGCCCCGCGGGCGGCGCCATCCGCGCATCCAATCCGTGCTCGGAATATATGTTTCTCGACGACACGGCGTGCAATTTGGCGTCGTTGAATTTGATAAAATTCAAGACCGAAGACGGTTTCGACGTCGAGGCGTTCGAACACGCGGTGCGGCTTTGGACGCTGGCGCTCGAGATTTCCGTCGCGATGGCGCAGTTCCCTTCGGCGGAAATCGCCCGGCGGTCCTTCGACTATCGCACGCTCGGCCTCGGCTTTGCTAATCTGGGCGGGCTCTTAATGGCCGCCGGCGTCGCCTATGACAGCCATCGCGGGCGGGCGATCGCCGCGGCGATTTCGTCCGTGATGGGCGGCGCCGCGTACCGCACGTCGGCGGAGATGGCCGCCCGCGTCGGCCCTTTCCCCGCCTATGCGGACAACCGCGACGCGACGCTCCGGGTCTTGCGCAATCACGCGCGCGCGGCGACGCCCGCCGAACAGGCGAGCGCTTATGAAGGCTTGTCGGTGGAACCGTTGCGGTTCGACGCGCCCTCCTGTCCATGGAGCGCGCTTAGCGCGCGCGCCCCCGCCGTTTGGGCCGAAGCGGTCGCCGCCGCGGACGAACATGGCGTGCGCAACGCCCAAACGACGTGCATTGCGCCGACGGGGACGATCGGCCTCGTGATGGATTGCGACACGACCGGCGTCGAGCCCGATTTCGCGCTCGTGAAATACAAAAAGCTCGCCGGCGGCGGCAGCTTCAAAATCATCAATCGATCCGTCCCGGACGCGCTCGCCGCGCTCGGGTATACGGATGAAGAGATCGCAGACATCACCGTCTACGCCGTCGGCCGCGGCACGCTCGACGGCGCGCCCGGCGTCAGCCTCGACGCGCTGCGTGCGGAAGGGTTCGAGCAGCGCCACGTCAAAGCGCTGGAAGACCGGCTGAAGTCGGCCTTCGACATCACGTTCCAATTTACGCCGCAAATGCTGGGCGAAGACTTTTGCCGCAACGTCCTCGGCTTCGCCGACGCGCAGATGCACCAAACGGGCTATCAGGTCCTGCGCGACATCGGCTTCTCCGACGAAGAGATTCACGCCTCGAACCTTTATTGCTGCGGGGCGATGACGGTCGAAGGCGCGCCGCATCTGAAATTCGAGCATCTGCCCGTCTTTGATTGCGCGAACACGTGCGGGCGCATCGGCACGCGTTATTTGTCCGTCGACGCCCATTTGCGGATGATGGCGGCGGTTCAACCGTTTATTTCCGGGGCGATCTCGAAAACCGTCAACCTGCCCGCGCATGCCGGCGTCGCAGATTGCGCGCACGCCTACATGCAAGCCTGGCGCTTCGGCCTTAAAGCGATCGCGCTTTACCGAGACGGCTCGAAACTCTCGCAACCGCTCGCAAGCGCGCTCCTCGCCGCCCATGAGGTCGACAACGACGACGACGACGACGAAGGCCGCGCGACCCCGCTCGTCGAAGCGCCGACAAGCGAACGCGCCAAAGTCGTCGCGGAACGGATCGTCGAACGCGTCATCGAGCGCACGCCCGGCCGGCGCCGCCTGCCCGACCGGCGCAAAGGCTACATTCAAAAAGCCATCGTCGGCGGCCACAAAGTCTATCTGCACACCGGCGAATTCGACGACGGCGAGCTCGGCGAGATCTTTGTCGACATGCATAAAGAAGGCGCGGCGTTCCGCAGCCTCATGAACAATTTCGCGATCGCCGTTTCGCTCGGCCTGCAGTATGGCGTGCCGCTCGAAGAATTCGTCGACGCCTACGTCTTCACGCGTTTTGTGCGGTCCGGCCCCGTCCAGGGCAACGACTCGATTAAGCACGCGACGTCGATCATCGACTATATCTTCCGTGAGCTGGCGATTTCGTATCTTGGCCGCAACGATCTCGCCCATGTCGACCCGACCGAAAGCGCCGTCGACCGGCTCGGCAAAGGCGTCGAAGGCGAAAAGACCCAGGAAGAAGCCGCCCGCCTCATTTCGAAGGGCTTCTCGCGCTCCACGGTCGCCGACAATCTCGTGGTCCTGCGCGGCGGCGACTTCGACCGCTTGCGCGAAGCGAAGGACCGGGAGGCGGACCCCGCCGACCCCGAAACGCTCGATTTGACGGCGCTCGACGGGCCCCCTGCGGACGATCCGTTCGCAAACCTCGAAGCCGCCGAGGAAGAAGAAGCCGCGCCGCGGCGACAGCCGGCGATCAAGGCGCATATCGCGCGGATCGCCGACGCCGTGGCCCAAAAAGCGCCGCCCGGCAGCCTCGCCGAGCCGGGTCGGCGCAATGAGGACGTCGGCGCTTACCGTTTGGCGAGAATTAAAGGCTACGAGGGAGACGCTTGTCCCGAATGTGGCCAGTTCACCCTGGTGCGCAACGGGTCGTGCTTGAGATGCGATAGCTGCGGCGCCTCAACGGGGTGTTCGTAGCCCCCGAACGGAGGCACCGACGCCCATGCCAGCCGCCCGCCGCAAACCTGCGCCGCAGGATGAGGTCCACGAACAATCCGTCGACGACAAAGCGCCGGCCAAACCGCCGAAGCGCAAAACGCCGGCGAAACGGGCCCCGCGCAAACGCGCCGCCAAAAAACCCGCAACGCCGAAAATCGTCCTGAAGGCCGACGATCGCGCGCCGGACGAACGCCGCGTCCTCCATGTCGGATGCGGAAAGAAACGCCAAGACGGCATGCCGGGCGCCTTCGCCAACCCTGACGCCTGGCGCGAAGTCCGGCTCGATATCGACGAGGCGTGCGAGCCCGACATCGTCGCGAACCTGACCGACCTGTCCGCCGTCGCCGACGGCGCGGTCGACGCGGTGTTCTCCTCGCACAACATTGAACATCTCTTCGCGCATGAAGTGCCGACGGCGTTAAAGGAATTCATCCGCGTTCTCGACCCCGAAACAGGGTATGCGGTCATTACGTGTCCGGACCTTCAGTCGCTCGGCGAAGCGCTGGCCTCGGGCGGCGTGAACGACGCGCTCTACACCTCGCCCGCCGGTCCTATCGCGCCGCTCGATATTCTCTACGGGCACCGCGCGTCCGTCGCCCGCGGCTCGGCTTTCATGGCCCACAAAACGGGGTTTACCGCGCAATTGCTCGTCGACCTCATGCGGGCGTGCGGGTTCGCGGGCGCAATCGCTCTGCGCCATCCGCGCACCTACGCGCTCTGGGCGGTCGGCTTTCGCTGGGCGGCGACCAAGGAAGAAGTCGCCCGCTACGCGGCCGCGTTCTTTCCCCGCACCTAAACGCTAAACGCGTCGTTCATCCTTAAACGTCCGTTGACGCTTGCGCCCGATACTGACGTGCAAAGCGGGGCGACGTCCGTAGACGGACCCCAAAAGGAGACGATCCGATGCGTACGGTCATGCTTGCAGTGTTCATCATGGGCGTTCTTTACGCCGTGGTGAACGCCGTCCAGTCGGCCGCCAAGGGCCCGACCGGCAAACGCGGCGGCAATCCGCTTGAAAGCGTCGCCGACGGCGTGTCGTCTCTTCTGAACCGGGCCGATTCAGCCGCGCCCGATCTCTCCGGCGCGTTATCGCGCATTGACGTCAAACTCCCGCAGTTCGGCGTCGAGGGGGCCCCGCGCCCCGCCGAAACCGCGCCGCTCCAAGATATTTCCGGGACCGACCTTTCGGGTGCGGAGCACGCGGAAGGCAATTTCGCCGGCTGGCGCGCAAACGCGACGACGTTCACCGACGCGCTCCTGGATCGCGCGTCCTTTGAAGGCGCCGTCGCGAAAGGCGCGAACTTCTACAAAGCCCGGATGGCGAGCGCGAACCTCAAGGCCGGCGTCTTCGACGGGTCGGTCTTTAAAGGCGCCGACCTCAAAGGCGTGATCGCGCGTGCGGGCCTGTTCCGCCGCGCCGATTTCGCCGAAGCCGATCTCGGCTTCTCGACCTTTTCCGCCGCCGATTTGACCGGCGCGCAGGCCCGCGACGCCTATGCGGTCGGCGCGCTCTTCGTCAGCGCGGCCTTGTCGCGTGCCGATTTCAGCGGCGCCGACCTCACCGGCGCGCGCTTTGAAAAGGCGGATTTGTCCGGCGCGCTGTTCGCCGACGCGACCCTGGAAGCGGCCCGCTTCGCCGGCGCGCGCCTCGCCGGCGCGGACCTCTCGGCCGCAAAAGGCCTGACGGCGGCGCAGCTCGTCGGCGCTTGCGGCGATCAGTTCACAAAGCTTCCGGCCGGCGTTTCGGCCGCGCTTGCGGCCTGCCCCGAGTGACCGCCTGAGGCGAGCGACGCGCGCCGACGCGAAAAGGCGCGCACAAAATCGGACGACGGGGCGCGGCCTTCCAGCATCCAATCGCACAACAGACGCGCCGTTGCGGGCGCGAATAAAACGCCGTTGCGATAGTGACCGAGCGCATAGAACAGCGCGGGCGCGCCCTTCGGGTCGGGTCCAAGAATCGGCGCG
>JBCCZS010000071.1:0-14476 GCA_039187035.1 Pseudomonadota bacterium
GCGCGAAGACGGCCGGCCCGTCCCCGCTGTCGGCTTTGGAAAAGTCGAGATCGCACACCGGACAGCGGGCGTTCAATTTGAGGTAGGACTGGAACAACGCGCCGCGGCCGCAGCGGGGGCATTTGCCCGCAAGCCCCGTGAGGACCGGCGGCGGCGGCGTTGTGGGAATGCTCACTTTCGGGGCTCAGCGGTCCGTCCGGCGCGTCAACAACACGCCGTTGCGGGCCTTGACCTCGCGGCGATGGTACGCGCGCGCGACCGCTTCGAGCGGTTCGACGCCGGAGACGCTGCACACCAGGTCGATCGACCCGCCGCGCCGGGTCACCGCCCCGGCCTCGACGAAGGGCTCGACGCGTTCAGCCAGCGCGTCCGGACACCAGAGCACGGTTATGAACACGCCGTCTTTTTCACCGCGCGCATAAACATAGATCGCTTCCGGGTCGTCCGTCGCCGTCATTTGACCAAGCCAGCCACGCCGCGCGACTCGGCGAAACCGCAAGATCAGCGCGTCCGGCATCTGCGCCTCGACGGAGCCGGGTTCGGCTTCCTCCAACGGCGTCACGACATAGGATGCGTCGTCCGCCCGCGTCACAACGACGGCTTCGCAATCGCCTTGTCGGTTTTCACCGTCCGGGTCGTCGACCGGACAAAAAACGTGCGGGCCCGGTTTCAATGGCCGCGAGCGCGCGTTTTTGTCGGTGAGGAGCGGCGCTTCGGAGACGAAACACGCCGACAGCAACAGGGCGCCGATCGACGCGAGCCAGACTTTCACCATGCGCGCCATGCCGACACCTTCAACCGCCGTCTCCGCCTACGACCATTCCGGATCGCGCGACGGCAGGCAAGGCGTCGTCTGCAGCGCGGGGGCGTGCGACCGTCAGGAAAGAAGCCCTTGGTTCCCAAGGACGTAAACGCACGCAAAGAGAAAGAGCCACACGACGTCGACGAAGTGCCAGTACCACGCCGCCGCCTCAAAGCCGAAATGTCGATCCGGCGTGAAATGCCCGCGCTGGGCGCGCAGCAAACACACGAACAAGAAAATCGTGCCGATGACCACGTGGAGGCCGTGAAACCCGGTCGCCATGAAGAAGACCGAGCCGTAGATATCTCCGTTCACGAACTTAAAGAGGTCGAACACCAGCGCTTCGCGGTATTCAAGATACTGCAAGAACGTGAAAACAACACCGAGGATGATGGTGACGATGAGGCCGTTGCGCAGCCCCCGCTGATCGCCGATCTGAACCGCATGGTGCGCCCAGGTCACGGTCGTGCCGGACAACAACAAGATCAGCGTGTTGATGAGCGGCAGCCCCCAGGGGCTCAGCGGCGTCACGTTCTGGGTCGGGAACGCGTCGCCCGTCGCATGCAAGCGCCCGTCGTTTCCTTTGAAGGCCGGCTCGCCGTCGGCGTTCAGCATCTGCGTGCCGTCGGTCAGCATGATCGCTTCGCCGGCGCCGGGAAACAGCGCGGCATTGAAGAACGCCCAAAACCAGCCGGCGAAGAACATCACCTCAGAGGCGATGAAGAGCACCATGCCGTAGCGCAGGCCGAGCCGGATGACCGTCTTCGTGTTCTCGCCGCGCAGGCTTTCAAGAATGATGTCGCGCCACCACGCGACCATGGTGAAGAGAACGCCGCTGAGGCCGAGGAGAAAGAGCCACGGGCCTTTCAGCGCGATCGCGCCCTCGCCGCCGCCGAGCGTCAAACCCGCCTCGCCGGCGCCCGAACGCATCCACGCCACCGCGCCGATCATCATCATCGCGGCCGCGCCGGAGCCCACGAGCGGCCACGGGCTCGGGTCGATTAGGTGATAATCGTGTTTAACCTCGCCGCCAGCCATGGTCGCCTCGTTTGTTCGTTCGCTCGTTTGCGGGCCCGCCCGCGTCTATACCGCCGCATCGGCGGGTATCAAAAGCGCCGCTCGCAGTTGCGAACGGGCGCGCGCCGCCCGGCCCGTCAACGCGAACCGTCGATGGGGGCCGCGCCGTCCTCCGGCTTTTCGTACGGAAAAAACGTGTAGGACAGGGTAATCGTCTCGACCTCGTCGAGCGCCCGATCGTCGTTCAGCGCCGGGTCGATGAAGTATGTCACCGGCATGCGCACGCGCTCGCCTGGCTGCAGCGTTTGATCGGTGAAGCAAAAGCACTCGATTTTGCTGAAGTACGACCCGGCCTTGGCCGGGGAGACGTTGTAGGTCGCGCGGCCGGTGACGGGCGTGTCGCTCGTGTTCTCAGCCACGTAAAAAGCGAGGCCAGGCTTGCCGAGCGGCAAATCTTGCGAGACCTGCTCGGGGGCGAAGTCCCAAGCGAGGCCCGCCGAAGTCGTCGCGTCGAAGCGGATGGTGACGGCGCGGTCGAGCACTTGGTTTGGGGCCGCCTCGGCGCGTTGCGTCGTGCCGCCCCAACCGGTGACCTGGCAAAAGGCGCGGTACGCGGGCACGGCCGCGAAGGCGAGGCCGACCATCACCGCCGCCGCGCCGCCGGCGACGGCCGCCGTCCTCCGGTTGCGTGCGTGGGCCCGGTCCGCCGCCACGTCAAAAGCTCCGTTCGGCGACCGAACCGCCGATGCGCAACAACGTCACAAGGTAAATCAGGACGATGAAGGCGGCGAGCCCCCCGGCGATCGCCAGATTGCGGCGTCGGCGTTGTTTCGCGGCCTCAGTCGGATCGACCCGCAACGGGGCGAGCGGGTCGTCCGCCTTCGCGCCCGGCGCGGGCGAGCGGTCGTCGTTCGGCGCGGTCGAACCGGTCATGCCGCAACGCCGCCCATGACCGCCCGCAAATCGCCGGCGGCGACGTCCAACAGGAGCAGCGCGAAGAGACCGAACAAGTAAAGGATCGAAAACGCAAACAGCGCTTTGGCCGGCTTTTTGTCCGCAGGCGGCGCTTTGTAGACCGCGAACGCGCGCTGCACGAAGACGAGACCCGCGACGCCGGCGAGCGCGCCGTACGTGACGCCCGCTAGCCCGACCATGGCGGGCGCGACGCCGGCGATCGCGACGAGCACGGAATAGATGACGATCTGGCGCTTCGTTTCGTCCGCGCCGCGAACGTTCGGCATCATCGGGACGCCGGCGCGCGCGTAATCGTTCTCGCGACACAAAGCGAGCGCCCAAAAGTGAGGCGGCGTCCAAAGGAAGATCAACGCAAAGAGCGTCCAGGCTTCGAGCGGCGCGCCGCCGCCCGCGGCCGCCCAGCCGACAACGGGCGGAAACGCGCCGGCCGCGCCGCCGATGACGATGTTCTGCGGCGTCGAGCGCTTCAGCCACATCGAATAAACGACGACGTAGAAGAAGATCGTGAACGCCAGAAGCCCGGCGGCGAAATAGTTGCTGGCGAGCGCGAGCAGGATCACTGCGAGGATCGACAAAAACGTCCCGAACCCGAAGGCTTCCGCGGCCGGCACGGCGCCGCGCGGGATCGGCCGACCGGCGGTCCGCGCCATCACGGCGTCGATGTCGGCGTCCCACCACATGTTGAGCGCGCCGGAAGCGCCGGCCCCGACGGCGATCGCGAAGAGCGCGATCAAACCGAGCGCGACGTCAGGCACGCCGGGCGCGGCGACGATGCCGACGAGCGCGGTGAAAATCACCAGCGACATCACCCGCGGTTTCAACAGCGCGACATAATCGCCCGGGCGCGCCGCGCCGCCGGCGGTTCCCGGCCGGGATACGAAACCATCGACGCGCGTCGGCGCGCCGGAAACGACGGCGGTGTCGGACATGGGCGCGGTATGCCTGGAAAATGCTAGCAAATCCATAGCCTGCGCGCGGTCGCGACAGCGAGCCGCGCTTGAGGCGCCGACGCCTGCGCCCGGCGCGCCGGCGGCGCGCCGATGGGGGCCGGCGGCGGGGTCCCCCGGGCGAGCCGGACTACCGCCGGACGGCGGATTTCAACGTGAACAAGAGGAAGACGAAGAGCATGAAGGCCAGGAAATAGGCGAGGAGCGCGCTGGCGCGCAGGCTCATGAACTGGGACCAAGAGCGCTCGAACTGACCCACCATTTGCGCGCCTTCAACCGCGTCCCCCGCCGGCGCGCCGGCGACGAGACCGCGCACGAAACTACCGATCACGAAGAAGACGAGCGCCAACAGCGTCATCGATCCGATCTGCGTGCCGCGCTGCATAACGAGCGCCGCCAAAATGACGGAGCCGAACGCGATGGCGAGGCTCAGCCAATCGCCGTTTAAAAACGTCGCCCGCAAGATTGCGACGACGTCGTTGATGATCACTTCGAACATGAAACGGCCCCTTCACCCCGCGCGTTCGCGCTTTCCCGTCTCCTTTTCGTTAACCATAAACCCGGGCGGTCGTCGACCGGGCGAGCGGCGCCGAATTCGGGCCGACGATAAAAAAAGACCGGCGGGGGGCCCCGCCGGTCTTGGGTCTTGATCCGTAGTCGAAGCGGTTAGTGCGCGCTTTGCGCCTTTTCGTCGAACCGCGGCAGTTCGTTGAACTGGTGGAACGGCGGCGGCGACGGGAGCGTCCATTCCAGCGTCGTCGCGCCTTCGCCCCAAGGGTTCGCCGCGGCTTTTTTACGATGGATGAAAAAGGCGTCGATCATCGTCCAGGCGAACACGCCCATGGCGACGAGCGTCACGACATAGCCCCACGAGGAAACGGAATTCCAAAGCGCGTGGCCGACATTGTAGTCCACATAGCGGCGCGGCATGCCTTGGAGGCCGAGAAAGTGCTGCGGGAAGAAGACGAGGTTCACGCCGATGAACATCATCCAGAAGTGCAGCTTGCCGAGGATCTCGCGATACTCGCGGCCGAACATTTTGCCGAACCAATAGTACCAGGCCGCGAAGATCGCGAAGACGGCCCCGAGCGACAGAACGTAGTGGAAGTGCGCGACCACATAGTACGTATCGTGCATGTAGTGGTCGATGCCGGCGTTCGCGAGCAGGACGCCCGTAACGCCCCCGACCGTGAAGAGAAAAATAAAGCCGATCGCGAACAGCATCGGCGTCGGGAACGTCAACGACCCGCCCCACATCGTCGCGATCCACGAAAACACTTTGATGCCGGTCGGCACCGCGATGACCATGGTCGCGGCGACGAAATAGGCCTTCATGTTCACCGACAAGCCTACGGTGTACATGTGGTGGGCCCACACGATGAACCCGACGAAACCGATCGCCACCATGGCGTAAGCCATCCCGAGATAACCGAAGATCGGCTTTTTCGAGAACGTCGAGATAATGTGCGAAATAATGCCGAAGCCCGGCAAAATGAGAATGTAGACCTCCGGGTGCCCGAAGAACCAGAATAGGTGCTGGTAAAGGATCGGATCGCCGCCGCCGGCTGAGTCGAAAAACGCGGTTCCAAAGTTCCGGTCAGTCAACAGCATCGTGATCGCCGCGGCGAGCACCGGGAGCGACAACACCAGCAAAAACGCCGTCACAAGCACCGACCAGGCGAAGAGCGGCATTTTATGCAGCGTCATGCCGGGGGCGCGCATGTTGAAGATCGTCGTGATGAAGTTGATCGCGCCGAGGATCGACGACGCGCCGGCGAGGTGCAGCGACAAGATCAACAAATCCATCGCCGGCCCCGGCGACCCGGTCGTCGACGAAAGCGGCGGATACAACACCCAGCCGCCGCCGAACCCGATTTGCGAGCCGTAACCCGGCGCAAACAGCGACAGCATGATCAAGAAGCCGGACGCCACGTACAGCCAAAACGAGATATTGTTGAGCCGCGGGAACGCCATGTCCGGCGCGCCGATCATGATCGGTACGAACCAATTGCCGAACCCGCCGATCATCGCCGGCATGACCATGAAGAAGATCATGATCAGCCCATGATAGGTGATCAGCACGTTGTAAAAGTTCGCGGCGGCCGTCGGGTCGCCGTTGGAGAACATCGTCAGGATCGTGACGCCCGGTTCGGCGAGCTCCCATCGGATGAGCCCCGACATCGCGCCGCCGACGGTGCCGGCCGCAATCGCGAACAACAAGTAGAGCGTACCGATGTCTTTATGGTTGGTCGACCAGAACCAACGTTTGAAGAAACTCGGCGCATGATCGTGCGCTTCAGCCGCCATATCGGCTTGCGGTTGTCCGTCGGCCATATCGTCCGTTCGCCCTCTACCTAATCCGTCATTCCGCGTGTCGTCAGTCCGTGTGCGTTAGTCCGCGGCGGCGACGCGCGCCGCCCCTGTCGGCAGCGCCTGCGCCGTCGCCTGAGGCGCGGGCACCGGCTCCATGCCGTTCGCCTCGCGCTGCTCGTTGACCCATTTGATGAAGTCTTGGCGGTTCACCGCCCGGATCTCGATCGGCATGAAGGCGTGCTTGACGCCGCAGATCTCCGAACACTGACCGTAGTAAACGCCCTCTTCCGGCGCGGAGAACCAGGCCTCGTTCAATCGGCCCGGCACCGCATCGATTTTCAACGCGAAGTTCGGCAAGGCCCAAGAATGGATGACGTCGCTCGCGCTCGTGACGACGCGGATCGTCTCGCCGGCCGGAATATAGATCGGGTTGTCGACGGCGAGCTTGTAGGTCTCGGGCGACGTTTTATCTTCATCGGCCATGAGCGAGGTCACTTCAAAGTCGCCGTAATCCGGATACGAATAGGTCCACCCCCATTGGAAACCGAGGACTTTGACGGTGACCGTCGGGGCCAGCGCAATTTCCGACCGGTCCTCGCCGAACAAGCCGAAGACCTTCCCCGGCCCGACGCGCGAGCGCCCGCCCGTCACCACGAGCGCCTCGTCGATCGCCGGCGGCGCTTTCAATTCGATCGTCACGGCGTCGTCGCCGAGCCCGGCCAACGTGTAGTCTTCGCCGTACGCCAAGTCGCGCGCGCCTTCGCGCCCGACGACGCGCGCCTCGATATGGTCGCGGCGCACGAGGCGGCGGCGCGGCGCGAAGTCGTTCGCCATGACGAACGCGGCCTGCGCGCCGTCGCCTTCGAAAACGAACCGCTTGCCGTCCGGCACCACGTCTTCTTTGTAGAGAAGGTCGAACGAGAACAACGCGATGAATAGGAGGATGAGGATCGGCCCGCCGGTCCAAACGATTTCCACGGTCGTGTTGTGACTAAACGTTTTCGCCGTCGGGTTCGCTTTGGCGTTGTAGCGGATGACGACCCAGATCAGGAGCGCCAACACCAACAACGAAATGCCGACCATGACGGGCATCAGCACCCAATTATGGAAAAAGTGCACTTCCTCGGCGAGCGGCGATTTCGCCTCCAGGAGTGAAATGCCGTTGTCCGGCGTCTGCGCGACCGCCGTGCCGATCATCGCGCCCGCCAACGCGGCCGCGCCGGCGGCGACCGCCGCGCTTTTGCGTCCGAATTCGTCTCGAAAACCCATGAAACCCGTCTTTATCGTCTGCGACCCGCCGAACCGGCGCGACATGCGCTGCGCTCGCCGGCGTTATCGTTGAATGCCATGATGCGACGCAACATGAACCTGTTCGTCCCGCCGACACTATCGTGCTTTCGGTATAGGGAAAGCGCGCTCTACAGACCATTAGCGCGGCGCCGGAAAAAGAGTCGCATGACCGCAACGGTCCGCGCCGCCGCATTGCCAGACCCGCGCGGCGCGCTTAAGTCGCAAGCATGGGATTTAACGACGCTGAGATTTTAACCGACGAGGGCCTCTCGCCCGCCGCTCAGGCGACGGTCGACGACGCGCTCGGGCAAGCCGACGACGGCGAGCTCTATGTCGAAAACAGCCGCTCCGAATCGTTCGTTTTTGACGATAATCGGCTGAAATCGGCGAGTTACAGCGTGGACCAGGGCTTCGGCCTGCGCGCGGTCAGCGGCGAAACGACAGGCTACGCCCACGCCGCGGAGTTGTCGCAAGCCGCGCTCGTGCGCGCGGCGGACGCCGTTAAAGGCGTTTACGGGGGCCGCGCGGGCGTCGCCGCCGAACCGCCGGCGCGGACCAATGCGCGCCTCTACCCCGACGAAAGCCCGCTGGCCGAAGTCGATTTCGCCGCCAAAACGGCGCTCCTCGAAGAGATCAACGCCTACGCCCGCGCCAAAGACCCCCGCGTGCGCCAAGTTTCCGCGAGCCTGTCGGGAAGCCATGTCGCGGTTCGGATCGTGCGGCCCGGCGGCGTCGTCATTCAGGACGTGCGCCCGCTGGTGCGGCTCAACGTTTCGGTAACCGTCGGGGACGGCGATCGCCAGGAGAGCGGTTCGCACGGGGCCGGCGGGCGCGAAGGTTACGCCCAATTCATCGCGCCCGACGCCTGGCGCGGCCAGGTTGACGAGGCGCTGCGCCAAGCGCTCGTCAACCTCGAAGCGGTCGCGGCGCCGGCTGGCGAGATGGAAGTCGTGCTCGGGCCCGGCTGGACGGGCGTTCTTTTGCACGAAGCCGTCGGCCACGGCCTTGAAGGCGATTTTAACCGCAAGGGCTCGTCAGCCTTCGCCGGCCGCATCGGCGAGCGCGTTGCCGCGCCCGGCGTCACCGTCGTCGACGACGGGACGATCGACCGGCGCCGGGGATCGTTGACCGTCGACGACGAGGGCACGCCGACGAGCCGCACCGTCTTGATCGAGGACGGCGTGTTGAAAGGCTACATGCAAGACCGCATGAACGCGCGGCTCATGGGCGCGGCGCCGACCGGCAACGGCCGGCGCGAGAGTTTCGCCCACGCGCCCCTGCCCCGGATGACCAACACGTTTATGTTGGCGGGCGAGGCCGCGCCGGAGGACATGTTGAAGTCGGTCAAGGACGGGATTTACGCCGTCAATTTCTCCGTCGGGCAGGTCGACATCACGTCGGGCAAGTTCGTCTTCAACTGCACGGAAGCGTATCGGGTGCAAAACGGCCAGGTCGGCGCGCCGCTCAAGAACGTCGCCCTGATCGGCGACGGGCCGACCGTGCTCACAAAAGTGTCGATGATCGGCGACGACTTCAGCCTCGACCCCGGGGTCGGCGTTTGCGGCAAGGCCGGCCAGGGCGTGCCCGTCGGCGTCGGCCAGCCGAGCATGAAGATCGACGCCCTCACCGTCGGCGGCGCGGCGGCGTAAGCGCCGCCTTACGTAAAATCCCCTTGTAGGCCGTCCCCGGCGCATTTACGCCTGATGAAACCCCGTGTCGTCAGGCGCCGGCGCCGCGCCCGTCGTGCACGGATTTTGCATCGTTCGCCATGGTTCTGCGCGGACGGAATGCGCCGTCGACGCAGCCGGGAGCCGAGCCTCATGAGCGACGCACGGACGGGTTACAAGATCGCGCAGATCGGCGGTCGGGGCGTGCCGAACGTCAGCGGCGGCGTCGAACGCGTCCTGGAAGCGATCGCCCCGCGGCTCGTCGCCCGCGGCCATGACGTGACCGTCTATTGCGCCGAGCGCGACGGCGAGCGGCCGCGCGCCTGGCGCGGCGTCACCCTGAAATATGCGCCGAGCCTGCGCACCAAACATTTCGACACGCTCTTCCGCTCGCTCTTCGCGACGGTCCGCGAAATCTTCAGCGACACCGACATCATTCATTTTCACGCCGCCGGGTCGGCGCCGCTCGCGCTCCTTGCGCGCCTCGCCGGAAAACGCGTCGTCACGACCATTCACGGCCGCGACTTCCAGCGCGCCAAGTGGGGGGCGGTCGGCAAAGCCGCGCTTCAGTTCGGCGAATGGGCCGCCGTGAAGCTCCCGCACGCGACGGTCGTCGTCGGGCAGGACCTGAAAGAAACGCTCGACGCCATCCACGACGCCGACGTCACGTTCATCGCCAACGGCGCCGAACTCCTCGAACGGCGCCCGGCCGACATCATCAACCGCGAGTACGGTCTCGGCGAGGGCGACTATATTCTCTATCTCGCGCGCCTCGTGCCGGAGAAAAACGCCCACATTTTAATCGACGCTTACCGTCAGCTTGCGGACAAAGGCGGCAAGAAGCTCGTCATCGCGGGGCCGACCTGGCATTCCGAAGACTATGCCGAGCGGCTGCGGACGATTGCGGACGGCGACCCGAACGTCATCTTCACCGGCGAGGCGCTCGACCAAAAGCTCGACGAGCTCTTCTCCAACGCCTACGCCTTCGTACTGCCCTCGCAGATCGAAGGCATGTCGCTCGGCCTGCTGACGGCGATGGCGTACGGATCATGCGTCGTCGTCAGCGACATTCCCGCGAACGCGAACGTCGTCGGCGACGCCGGGCTCGTCGTTGAGACGGGCAGCGTCGAGGCGTTGCGCGACGGGCTCGCGCGGCTGATCGCCGAACCGGACCTGCAAGCGGACTATCAGCGGCGCGCGCGGGCGCATATCGGCGCTGAATATGACTGGGACCGCATCGCCGATCGCTGGGTCGGCGTCTATGACGCTGTCGCCAAGGGGCGCAAAGCCGACCTCGCCGCGCCCGCCGGCGCGTCCGTCAAAGACGCTTGAGCCCGCACGCCAGCCGTTCGATCGGGACGACGCCATGAAAGTGCTCATTGCGAACTATCGCTACTTCGTCTCGTCGGGCCCGGAGCGATACCTCTTCAATATCACGCGCCAGCTTGAACGGCGCGGCCATGAAGTCGCGCCGTTCTCCGTGCGCTACGCCCGCAACCTCGACACGCCGTATGCGAAGTATTTCGTCTCGTCGATCGGCGCCGACGACGAGGTCTACTTTGAGGAACACAAAAAGACGCCCTCCATGGTCGCCAAGGGCGTTGCGCGGCTCTTTTATTCGCCGGAAGTCGAGGCGTCGGTGACGCGCCTTGCGCGGGACTTTCGCCCCGACGTCGCTTACATTTTGTACTTCATGCGCAAAATGTCGCCCTCGCTCCTCGCCGGGCTTCATAAGCAAGGCGTTCCGATCGTTATGCGGATCTCCGACTACGGCGTATTCTGCGCCGAGCACCATGCGCTGCGGGACGGCAAACCGTGCACCTTGTGCGTGAACGGAAACTTTCTTCATGCGGTGCGCCACCGTTGCGTCAAAGGCAGCTTGCCCATTTCCGCGCTCGACGCCGCAGCCAACTACTTCCACAGGGCGCGCGGCTACTTTGATCTCGTCGACGCCTTCGTCGCGACCAATACGTTCATGAAAGACATGATGATCGACGCCGGCTATGACGCGCGTAAAATCCATGTTATTCCGACGTTTACGGACATTGAACGCTTCACGCCGCCGCCGGCGGACGCGCCGCGTACGTATTTTCTCTACGCAGGCCGCCTCGACCCGCCAAAGGGCGTCGAAACGCTGATCCGCGCGGCCCGCCGCCTAAAAGACCGGCTCGGCGACAAGGCCCCGACGATCAAGCTCGCCGGCGCCGCGCACACGGGCGGCTATGCGGAGGGGCTGCAAGCGCTCGCCGCGGACCTCGACGTCGCGGACCGCGTCGACTTTATCGGCTATATAGAGCCCGACGACCTGCCCGCGCTTTACCGCGGCGCGATCGCCTACGTCTCGCCGGCCTTATGGTTTGAAAACCTGCCCAACACGCTGATCGAAAGCATGGCGTGCGCGACGCCGCCGGTCGTCAGCGACATCGGGTCCTTGCGCGCCTCCGTCGAAAACGGGGTCGACGGGCTGACCTTCGCGCCGGGCGACGACGAGGCGCTCGCCGGCCGCCTCTTCGCACTCCTTGACGACGCCGCCCTTCACGCGCGGCTTTCCCAAGGCGCGTTGCGCCGGGCCCGTGAGGTCTACGCCCCTGGTCCGCACATGGAGCGCCTATCGCCGCTTTTAGAGGGCCTTGCCCGCAAATCGCGGGGCTCGGCGACCGCGACGGCGGAGAAATCCCCCGCAATTCAATTCGGATTGTAAGCGCGCGTTCATAATTGGGGCCGCGCGCGCGCCCCAAGGCCCGCCGCTTATGGCTAGGGCCGCAAAAGCGTTTTCACCCGTCGCGGTAACCATAGGCGCACGCCGACCCCGGCGATCGCCAAGGCCCGCGTGCGCCTCGCGCGCGTTAACCGTTAACGCCGAAACGACCGCTCCGCGAAAAGGCCTAAAGCGCATTAAGCTAGAGGGTTTGTAATCGTCCGCACACCCCCCAAGAAAGGTTTTGTTGAGACCTGGAGACGTACTCCCAACGCGAGCGGCGAAACCCCGTGTACGGATTGAGAAACGAACGAGCCGGCGATCCCCGCCGGCGCGCCCGGTTCTCTGCGTCCATGCGGGAGGCGTCGCACGGTAATCATTCGCGTTGCGTTTTGGAGTTGCGTCACCATGAGCCCGATCAACAAGCCGACCATCTATGTAGAACAGCACGACGGCCGCGCCTACTTGCGTGTCGAAGAGCAGCAGTATTCGCTGAGAAACCCTGAGAACAGCGTCAGCAACCGTTCCAATAGCGGCGGTCAAGGAAACACGTATTTCGCCGGCGAAGCCGAAACGTACGAATACCGTAATATCGACCTGTCGAACACGCGCTACGGCTTCGGGCTCTCCAACACCCAAGAAGTCAACATTTACGACCTGACCGTCGACGGCATCTACCGCGGCGACGGGCATGCCAGCGTCATCGGCCTCGGCCTGCGCGGCCCGATCGACGAGCCGCTCACCGTCCAGCGCGTGCACGCCGACGGCGGTCTTGAGCCGATGCGGTTCGCCGGCCAGAACTACGGCAACGGCAACAAAGACTTTCTCGACGGCGGCCGCTCGCGCAGCGTGTCGAGAGGCGGTGACGGTTACACGTATTTGCGCGACGTCACCGCGCGCAACTTCACCGACGGGATTATCGACACCAAAGACACCGTCTACATCATGAACGCCACCTTGGAGAATGCGCACCGCATTCTGCGCGTGTGGAACGACTCGCACGTCGTTCTGGTCAATAGCGAGATCAATCTTCAAAACGGCGAATCGCTGATCTGGCTCTACGACAATTCTTCGCGCGTCAGCTACTACAACACGACGTGGAACGGTCAGCCCGATCCGGACCCGAGCTTGATCAGCGTGTTCCAGGGCAATCGGAATGAGGTGTTGCGCAACGTTCAGCGGCTTGACGAAAATCCGTTGCCGGACGAGAGCGACTTTTTCGACACCTCGTTCGATCAGATCACGGTCGAAGTGTCGCGCAACGGCGGACCGTGGCAGGAAGTTGAGATCCCGAACACGGGCGAGAACGGCGTCGGGCCGATCGGCGACCTTCTCTATGATTTGCCGAACCTCGGTAACGGCGACTATCAGTTGCGCACGTTCTTCAGCAATGACGGCGTGCGCGGCCCGGCGTCGGACACGCTGAGCTACACCGTGCGCAACGGCCGCGTCGACTATGACGGCGTGTCGATGAGCGCCGCGCCGCAAAGCGACGACGATGCGGACGACGACGCGAACGAGCCCGCGCCGGCCCCGGCTCCGGCGGCCGATCCTGCGCCGGCTCCCGCGCCGCAAGCGATAGCGGCGTCGACGCCGGCGAACGGCGACAACGCCGCCGCGTCCCTCGGCGACGGCGTCACCTTGTCGGCCCTCGGATTTGACGGCGAAGCCGCGCAGCTCACGCGCATCTCCGGCGGATTCGGCGTCGGCGGCGGACGGTACAATCAGCAAGCGGACTTTGACGGCGTCACCGGCCGCTCCGAAGCCTTCCGCCTCGATTTCGACGGCCTTGTCGAG
The DNA here is from genome assembly GCA_039187035.1 of Pseudomonadota bacterium. GTDB lineage: Bacteria > Pseudomonadota > Alphaproteobacteria > Caulobacterales > Parvularculaceae > JAJFFW01. The sequence goes on from JBCCZS010000071.1 coordinate 13,507, forward strand.
GACGTGACGGTCAACCTTCAGATGTTGGGCGTTCGCGAATATCAAGGGCAAAACGAGACCGGCCGCTGGGTGGCGTTCGACGCCCAAGGCGCTGAGGTCGGATCGGGCGTCTTGACGCCGAGCGCCGGTCGGTCGATCGGCCCGACCAGCCGCTTTGCGTTCGATATCGACGCCGGCGAGCCCATCGCCGCCCTGGAGATCCGTCCGACGGCCTATGGCGACGGCGCGGTGCAAGGCAAGAGCGGCAACAATTCGGACTTCCAATTCTACGGCGTCGACTATGCACGCGCCGAGGAAGCGCCCGCCGCTCCGGCGCCGGTCGTCGAGCCTGCGCCGGCGCCCGAGCCCAATGCGGTCGCAACGCCGGTTTTCATCGCGCCGGTCGTCGCGGACGCGACGGTCGACCCGGCGGCGCTTTTCGCGTCTAGCGCCGGTCGCGCCGAACAAGTCGATTTGTCCGACGGCGCATCAATTCTCGGCGTCGGCCTCGACGGCGCGGCCGCCGCGCTCGTCCAGTCGCGCGGCGGCTGGGGCGTCGACGGCGGTCGTTACGACATGCAAGCCGACTTCGACGCGGCCACCGGCGCCGCCGAGAGCTTCGTCATCAACTTTGGCGGCGCCGTCGACGACGTAAACCTGACGCTGCAAATGATGGTCGTCGACGAATTCAACGGCTTGAGCGAAACCGGTCGTTGGACTGCGTTCGACGCCCAAGGCGGCGTCGTCGATGAAGGCGTCCTCGCGCCGGAAAACGGCGTGGCCGCCGGAGCCAGCGCGGCGCGCCGGTTCGAAATCGACGCCGAGGCGCCGTTCGCGTGGCTGCAGATCACGCCGACCGCGTACGGCGACGGCGCGGGCGTGCAAGCCTTCGGCAACAATTCGGACTTCCAGTTCGCCGACGTAAGCTTTGCGCGCGCCGTCGCGCCGGCCCCTGCGCCCGCCGCGACGACCGCGCCGGTCGGCCCGGTCA
>JBCCZS010000072.1:0-14378 GCA_039187035.1 Pseudomonadota bacterium
CGACGTCGCCGCCGCGACGCCCGCAATCAACACGGCGCCGGCGACGGCGCGAAAACCGGTCCCGCGCGGGTCGGCGCGCCAGCCGAAGAGTTCCGCCGCGACATAGCCTGAGGCGAGCGGCGCGGTGACGGCGGACGACAAGCCGGCGGCGAACAGTCCGCCTGCGAATAAAAGCTGCGCCGCATCGCCGTAGGCCGGAGCGAGCGCGCCCGCCATGTCGGCGGCGGAGGCGATCTCGGCCCCGGACCCGAAAAGGCTCGCCGCGGCGGTCGCGAGGATGAGGATCGAGGCGAGCCCGCCGAGCCCGATCGCGCCGGCCGCGTCAGTGCGCGCTTCGGCCAGATCCGCCGCGGCCCCGCCCGCCCATTTGTCGCGCGCCGTCGCCGCATGCAGAAAGAGGTTGTACGGAACGATCGTCGTTCCGATGAGGCCGGCCGCGACGAGCGCCGAGCCTTCAGGAAGCGTCGGGACGAGGCCGCGCGCCAAGGCGGCGAAATCGGGCCGCACGATCGCGAGACTCGCGGCGAAACCGGCGGTCATGACCAGCACCATGGCGATCAACACACGTTCGATCGTCCGGTAGCCGCCGAAGAACAACAGCGCCGCCGCGGCCGCGGCGATCGTCAGCGTAACGGCGATCCGCGGCGCGGACGCGCCGGCCGCCTCAAGCGCGCCCTCGACGCCGAGGCCCGCCCCGGCGAGGTTGCCGCCTTCGTAAGCGGCGTTGCCGACGAGCAGCGCGCCGATCGTCAAACCGAGGACGAGCGCGTGCGCCGTCGGGCGGCCGGCCGTCGCCTCGACGAGCGCCGCGCCCAGACCGATGCGGCCGACGACGCCGAGCTTTGCGGCCATTTCGTGCAACACAATCGCCGCGATCGTCGCGAAAACGAGCGTCCAGACGAGCGCATAGCCGTGCCCGGCGCCGGCTAGCGTTGCGGTGGTGACGGTGCCGGGCCCGACGAACGCCGCCGCGGCGAGCGCGCCCGGCCCGAAGCGCATGGGGAGCGCTCTTTTACTGCGCCGGCGTGATGCGCAGCACCTTGCCGACCGGTTCGCCGCCGCGTTCTTCGGTCGTTGCGTAAATCGCGCCGTCCGGGCCGACGCGCACCTCGCGGATGCGTTCGCCGAGGTCGGCGAGATAGCGTTCTTCGCCGACGGGCGCCGCGCCGTCCATATCGACGCGGTGCAGGGCGCGGCTGACGAGACCGCCGACAAGAAGATCGCCCGCCCAATCCTCCGGGAACAGATCGCCGCGATAAACGGCGAGGCCCGACGGCGCGATCGACGGCGTCCAATATTTCACCGGCTGAACCGTGCCTTCATAGGTCGTAAACGGAGAAATACGCGCGCCGTTATAGTCGACGCCGTAGGTCGCGAGCGGCCAGCCGTAATTGGCGCCCGGTTCGACGCGGTTGATTTCATCGCCGCCTTTGGCGCCGTGTTCATGTTCCCAAAGCGTCCCGGTTTCGGGATCGAAGGCGAGCCCTTGGGGATTGCGGTGGCCTTTGGAATAGAGCTCGGGCCGCGCGTCCGATTTGTCGAACGGCGGATTGTCGTCCGGGATCGCGCCGTCCTTGGTGATCCGCACGACGGCGCCGTAGCTCGTCGCATAATCCTGCGCGCGTTCTTTGTAGCGGGCGCCTTCGCCGATCGACACGTAAACCATGCCGTCCGCGCCGATTGCGAGCCGGCCGCCATAGTGCAACGGCGTGTCTTTGGGCGGCGCGGCGTCGTAAATCGGCGTGACGTCGACGAGGGCGTCGTCGACGAACCGCGCGCGCGCGACGCGCAGGCCGTTCCGGCGTGCGGTTCCGTGCGCGTAGGCGATGAACACCGTGTCGTTTTCAGCAAAGTCCGGGTCGGCGACGACGTCGAAAAAGCCGGCCTGGCTCCAACTCGTCCCGCCCACGTAAATCTCCGGGACCCCTGCGACCGGCGCGTCGACGAGCGCGCCGTCGCGAATGATCCGGAGGCGGCCGGCCCGCTCGGTGACCAGAACGTCGCCGTTCGGCAGGAAGGCGAGCGACCACGGATTGGCGAGGCCGTCGGCGAGCGTTTCAACCGCGACGGCGACGGCGCCCTCGGGCGCGGGTTGCGCGAGCGTCGTCTGCAACGCGGCGTCGCCGCCGCCTTTCGCGGCCTGTGCGGCGCCCCCGACTGCAGCGCCCCCGGCCGCGGCGCCCAACAGCGCGAAAATGGCGAGGCGAACGGGCGAAACGATGCGGTGCATGGGCGATCCCCTAACTGTCGGCGGCGCCCGCGCACCTAGGCGCCCCGGACCGGCGAGGTCAACGCCGGCGCACGGCGGCGCAGGCTCGACGTAGGCGGGGCGACGTGACAGTTTCCGGCGTCCGCGGCCGACCGACCGGCGCCGCGGGCGTTCGGCGCTGACGGGAGGAGCCCGAAACCCATGACGATCGTCCGTCTTGTCGGCGCTTTTCTCATCGCCGCTGCAGCGACCTACGCGCTCGCGGTCGCGTTCTACACGCGCCAGGTGGTCGCCGCACAGGTCGCGATCGGCGCCGAATATGAGCCGGACCAAATTGCGGCGGCGTTCGCGCAGAATTTCACCGGCCTCGCGAGCGGCTACGGGCTCGCCGTCGCCGGCGGGCTTGCGATCGCGTTCGCCGTCGCCGCCGGGCTAAAACGCGTTTTGCGTCCGCTGGCCCCGATCGCCTATCCGCTGGCGGGGGCCGCCGCGCTCTATGCGACGATCACGTTGATCGACCGGCAATTCCCCGGCGTCGGGGCGATCGGCGGGGCGCGCACGCCGCTGGGTCTCGCCTTGCAATGTCTCGCCGGCGCGGTCGGCGGCGTCGTGTTCACGCTGTTGCGTCCGCGCGGGCGCTGACGCGCGGGGGCCGGCCGCCGTCATGGAACGGAACGATCTCGCCACGCTCATTACGTCCACCGCGACGCGCGTCCGGTCGCGCGATTTCGTGTGGACGATCGCGATCGGCGCCGGCGTCGTCATGGCGATCATCCTGTTCTCCGCGACGTTCGCGCCGATCCCGTCCTACTGGTTGGCGCTGATCGCGTTCGGCTCGTTTTTGGTCTCGCTGGCGGTGCGCTACCAATTCTCCTCGGGCCGCGTTTGGGCCGAGCCGGTGCGGCGCGCCGTTGAGACCGAAATTGACGCGAGCCAAGCGGAATTGTCGCGACTACGGCTTCTGCGCGGCGTCGCGCAGGCCTTGCCGGAGCCGTTGTTCATCCTCGACCGCGAAGGCTTCATTACGCTCGCCAACCCGGCCGCCGCCGCGTTCGTCGCCATGCCGGAAGTCGAAAGCCGCCACTTCGCCGCGACGGTCCGCGCGCCCGACGTCTTTGAAGTCGTTGAAGACGTGGCCGCCGGCGCGCCGGCGCAGACGGCGGATTTCTCGTTACCCGGGTCGGTCCCGCGGTCTTGCCGGGCGTTCGTCGCGCCCTTGCGGGACGAAGAAAACGCCGGCGCGGCGGATCGCATTCTCGTTTACGTGCGCGACCTCACCAATGAGCGGCGCGTTGAAGAAATGCGCGCTGATTTCATCGCGTCCGCCAGCCACGAACTGCGCACGCCGTTGGCGTCGCTCATCGGCTTTCTCGACACCTTGCAGGGCCATGCGCGCGACGATGCGGCGGCGCGCGAGAAGTTCATAAACGTGATGCGGGCGCAGGCCGAACGCATGCAGCGCCTGGTCGGCGATTTGACGTCGCTCTCGCGCATCGAGCTGAACGAGCACGTCCCGCCGAGCGACACGATCGACGTGCGGCTCGTCGCCCAAGAAGTCATCGAGGCGACCGCGCCGATCGCGGCGCAATCGGACGCGATGCTCACCTTTGACGGCGCCGACGGCGACGCGCCGGCCCGGGTTGTCGGCGACCGCGACGAGGTGCTCCAGGCCGTCCAAAACCTCGTCGACAATGCGCTGCGATATGGCGGCGACCCCCCGATGGTGACCGTGCGCGTCGGGCGCGGCGCGGCGCCGGCGCTTGAAGGGGCGGGCGCGGCCTCCAATCGCATCGGCGACGACGCTGCGCAGCTTGCCGCCCGGCAATCGATAGCCCTCGACGACGTCGTTTACGTGCAGGTGCGCGACTTCGGTCCCGGGATCGAACGCGCCGACCTTCCGCGCCTTACCGAGCGCTTCTATCGCGTCAGCGTTGAACGCAGCCGTAAGCGCGGCGGGACCGGCCTCGGTCTCGCAATCGTGAAGCACATCGCGACCCGGCACAAAGGCGCGCTCTACATCGAAAGTCGCCTCGCCGGCGGAACCGCGTTCACGCTTTATTTTCCCGCTCGGGTCGAAACGCCCGCGGCCGTCTTTTAAGACGCAACGTCTGGCTTTTTCGCGCACGATGTGCGCGTATGTGCGGCCGCCCGGCATGAAAATGTCATAAAAACATGGGAGTGCTTGCTCCCCTTACGGGCCGCAACGCCGAGGAGGGCGTGGCCGACATGATCGACCGCATTACGCCGGACACCACAAAGGCGGATCCGAAAAAGGCAGATCCGACACGGACTGGCGCGCAGGCGCTCGACATCGACCTGTCGCGCATGGCGGGCGTCGTCGAAACGCAACTCGCCGACGTCGTCGTCGCGCTCGAACGTCGGGACCTCGCCGCCGCGGCGCGTGTGATGGAGGCGGACGCGCGGGTCGACGAGGCGCAGGCGACCATCGAACGCAAGGCCATCGAGGCCCTGTCCGAACAGCGCGCCGTCAGGGCCCGCGCCGACGAACGGCGCGTGCGCGAAATCGTCATGAGCATGAAGGTCAGCGGCGAACTGGAGCGCGTCGGCGATCTCGCCAAAAACGTCGCCAAACGCATGCACGTCATCGCGCAAGAAAGCGACGCGCGCATTTCGTTCGGCTTGATAAACATGGGGCGGGCGGCATTGCGACAGCTGACCGACGTCTTAAACGCCTTCGAGGCCAAAAACGTCGAGGCGGCCGTCGCAGTTTGGGGCGGCGACGACGATTTGGACGAGCTTTACAATTCGGTCTTCCGGGAAACGCTCCTGGCGATGATGGACGATCCTACACGGATCAACGCGTGCACGCACATGACGTTCATCGCAAAGAACTTCGAACGCGTCGGCGACCATGCGACGAACATCGCCGAGGCGTTGCACTATTTCGTAACGGGCGCGCCCCTTGCCATCGACCGGCCCAAAGGCGATGAGACGTCGACGACGGCGGTGGCGGCGCCATCGCCCGGCTGATCCGCTTCGGGCGTCACACGGCGCGTGCGGCGGGATGATTAGGGCGCGACGGCGGTGGCGAACACGCAGATTTTGCTGGTCGAAGACGAAGAAGCGCTCGTGACGCTTCTCGATTACAACCTCAAAAAAGAGGGCTTCCACGTCGCGTCGGCGAGCGACGGCGACGAGGCGCTCCTGAAGATCGAAGACGATCCGCCGGACCTCGTCGTGTTGGACTGGATGCTGCCGAACATCTCCGGCATCGAGATTTGTCGGCGCATCCGCGCCAAACCGGAAACCCGCAATTTGCCCGTCATCATGCTGACGGCGCGTTCGGAAGAAACCGACCGCATCCGCGGGCTGGAGACCGGCGCCGACGACTACATGACGAAGCCGTTTTCGACGGACGAACTCGTCGCGCGCATCCGCGCCGTCCTACGCCGCATTCGCCCCGGTCTCGTGCAGGACGTCGCAAGCCATGGCGACATTCGCATCGACCGCACCGCGCATCGAGTGTGGCGCGACGACAAAGAAATCCATTTGGGGCCGACCGAGTTTCGGCTGCTCGACCATTTGATCCAGCACCCCGGCCGCGTCTTTTCGCGCGAGCAATTGCTCAATGCGGTGTGGGGCTCGGACGTCTTCGTCGAGGTGCGCACCGTCGACGTGCACATCGGGCGGCTACGCAAAGCGCTCAACAAATTTCAACAGGGCGATCCGATCCGCACCGTGCGATCGGCCGGCTATTCCCTGGACGCGGCCGAGTAGGCGGACCGCGCCGGCCCCCGGGGGGAGGGGCGGCGCGCCGGGGTCAACCCGCGCGTCGACGCGCGCCGTTTTCCGCCGTAATCTGGCGCGGCGCTTCTTTGCGGGGCTCCGGGCGGCGCTGCGACGGCTGGAAGGCCAGGCGCGCATGGTACGCGCAGTAGGATTTTCCGACCGCCGTCGGTTTGCCGCAAAAGTGAAAATCGTCCGTCGCCGGATCGCCGATCGGCCAACGGCACATGTTCTTCGACAATGACGCCACGGTCGTCAGCTCGCCGTCGTCGAGTTGCAGGGGCGCGATGAACTCCGGCTCCGTAATCGCCGGCGCCTCGGGCTCGGCGGCGGAAGCGGTTTGCGGCGGCGCCGACTCATCGGAGAAGGTGCGTCCGCGCTGCGGTTTCGCCGGCGCTGCGCGACCTGAAAGGCCGAGGCGATGCACTTTCCCAATCACGGCGTTTCTCGTCACGCCGCCCATTTTGCCGGCGATTTGACTGGCCGAGAGCCCTTCGGCCCACAGCTGCTTGAGCATTTCGACGCGTTCTTCGTTCCAGGCCATCGCCCTCGCTCCCTCGATTTCCCGTCCGCGGCCGCCGTTCCAGCGACCCCCAATATCTAGACAAATATTCGCGTAAAACGTTTCGTACGCCAAAATATGGTAGCCCAATGCTAGAAAAATACAACATGGCGCCGTCCGGAATTTTTGCACACCACATCTAGTAGCGACGTCGATCGAGGCCCGGCGGTCGGCGGCGACGGTTGACCCGTCGGGGCGCCGGCGCCACATCCCGCGGCGTCGCCGTGAGCGCGCCCGGGCGTTCGGCCGATGGAGACTGATTGCCCCGATGATGGACGGCGCCGCCCCCGCACAAGCCCGACCCGCCGCCGCAGCAGCGCCCGCGCCGGGCAAACGTCGTTTCGGCGCCGTCAATTGGCTCGGCCTGCGCACGCTCTATTTCAAAGAGGTGCGCCGCTTCGTGAAAGTCGTTTTCCAAACGGTGTTCGCGCCTGTTATTTCGACCGCGCTTTTTCTCGTCGTCTTTCTGCAGGCGTTCGGCCGCGACGGCGCGTTTGTGAATGAAACGCCCTATGTCGCGTTTCTTGCGCCGGGGCTCGTCATGCTGGCGGTGATGACGAACGCCTTCGCCAATTCTTCGTCGTCGCTCGTCATCGGCAAAGTCCAAGGCTCGATCGTCGACGTTTTGATGCCGCCTTTGTCGCCGGCCGAATTGACGGCCGCCTACGTCGCCGGCGCGGCGACGCGGGGCCTTCTTGTCGGGGCGATAACGGCGTGCACCGGCGCGGCGTTCGTCGCGATGTCGCCGGACGGGTTGACGGCGCCCGCCGCGCCGCTCGCGGCGATCTATTTTGCGGTCGCGGCCGCGGTCTTGTTCGGCGCGCTCGGCGTCGTCGGCGGCATCTGGGCGGAAAAGTTCGACCAGCTGGCGGCGGTGACGAATTTCGTCATCACGCCGCTCACGTTTTTATCGGGCACGTTTTACGCGATCGGCGATTTGCCCGAACCGTTCTTGACGGCGAGCCGGTTCAATCCGGTGTTCTATCTGATCGACGGTTTCCGGTACGGGTTCACCGGCCGCGCGGAGGCCGACCCGGCGCTTGGCGCGACGGTCGTTTTCGCGCTGTCGCTCGCCGCGGTCGGGGCGTCCTACGCGATGTTCCGCGCCGGCTATAAGCTAAAGAGCTGACCGATGGCGAGGGACGCGCGTGACGCGCCGCCGAGCCCCGACGACGTGATCGTACCCTTTCAAGTGGGCGAAGACCCGTCGGCCGCGCCGATCCGCGGGCGCGTCGTGCGCCTCGGCGGCGCTGCGGACGACATCCTGGCGCGCCATCCCTTCGCCGACGGGGTGAACGAGCTCCTAGGCGAAGCGCTCGTCCTCACGGCCATGATGGGCTCGTCCTTGAAGTTCGACGGACGGCTTGTCCTGCAAGCGCAAGGCGACGGCGCGCTGCGCATGCTCATCAGCGATTACGCGAGCGACGGGGCGCTGCGCGCGACGGCGAGCGTGCCCGATGATTTCGACGCGGCCGCGGGCCGCGGTCTCGCCGCGCTCGTCGGCGAAAAAGGCCATGTCGCCGTCACCGTCGACCAGGGGCCGGAAATGGACCGCTACCAGGGCGTCGCGCCCTTGGAGGGGGCCTCGTTCGCGCGCGTCGCGGTGAATTATTTCGCCCAGTCCGAACAGATTCCGACCGCCGTGCGGCTCGCCGTCGGCAAGATCGCGCGGGCCGGGGCGCCGGACCGATGGCGCGCCGGCGGCATCATCGCGCAATTCGTCCCCGGCGAGGGCGGCGCGCGCGAGCGCGGCGAGGCGGCGCTCATGGAAGCGTCGGACCGCGACGCGTGGGAACGCGCGGCGGCGTTCCTTGAGACGACCCGCGACGATGAATTGATCGATCCGAACGTCGCGCCGGAGACGTTGCTGTACCGGCTCTACCACGAGGACGGCGTGCGGGTGTTTCCCGCCCAGCCGGTCCGCGCCGCCTGCGGCTGCAACGCCGACAAGATCGCCGCGGTGCTTTCGCGCTATCCCCAAGACGATCTAGAAGACATGCTCGAGGACGGCGTTATTCGCGTGACGTGCGAATTTTGCCGAACCGAGTATCGCTTCGGCCCCGACGGGGCGCCGATCGCGACCTAACCGATGCGGGCGCGCCGTCCGCATGTGCGACGGAGGACAGCCCCATGGACGTTAAAGCCGCCATCGCCGTCGAAGCCGGGCGCCCGCTCGTCGTCGACACCGTGCAACTCGAAGGTCCGAAGGCCGGCGAGGCCCTCGTCGAAATTAAAGCGACGGGCGTGTGCCATACGGATGATTTCACGCTCTCCGGCGCCGACCCGGAGGGGGCGTTTCCCGCGATCCTCGGGCATGAAGGGGCCGGCGTCGTCGTCGACGTCGGCCCCGGCGTGACGAGCGTCGCGCCCGGCGACCACGTCATTCCGCTGTACACGCCCGAATGCCGGGAATGCGATTATTGCCTTCATCCGAAGACGAACCTTTGCCAATCAATTCGCGAAACCCAAGGGCGCGGGGTGATGCCCGACGGGACGTCGCGTTTTTCCTACAAAGGCGACACCGTCCTCCATTATATGGGGACGTCGACATTTGCGAATTATACGGTCTTGCCCGAAATCGCGCTCGCGAAGATCCGCAAGGACGCGCCGTTCGACAAGGTCTGTTATATTGGCTGCGGCGTGACGACGGGGATCGGCGCCGTCATGTTCACCGCGAAAGTCGAGCCCGACACGGCGTGCGTCGTGTTCGGTCTCGGCGGCATCGGCCTCAACGTGATCCAGGGCTTGCGGATGGTCGGCGCGCGGCAGATCGTCGGCGTCGACATCAATCCGAGCAAACGCACGCTCGCCGAGCAATTCGGCATGACCGACTTCGTTAATCCGAATGAAATCGAGGGCGATCTCGTCGGCCATCTCGTCGACGTCACCGGAGGCGGCGCCGACTACTCATTCGAATGCATCGGCCGTACCGAGACGATGCGCGCTGCGCTTGAATGCTGCCACAAGGGCTGGGGCGAGAGCGTCATTATCGGCGTTGCGGGCGCCGGGCAGGAGATTTCGACGCGGCCGTTTCAACTCGTGACGGGGCGCGTTTGGCGCGGCACGGCGTTCGGCGGCGCAAGGGGACGCACGGACGTGCCGAAAATCGTCGACATGTACATGGAGGGGCGGATCGACATCGATTCGATGATCACCCACACGATGCCCCTCGAGCGCATCAACGACGCGTTCGACTTGATGCGCAACGGCGAGAGCGTGCGCAGCGTGATCATTTACTGAAACGCGGCCCGAGGCGCGAACCGCGGCCTGCGCTTGTGTGGCGACGGTCCTATTCCGCCGCCGCGATCGCGTAGCGCTCGTCTTCTTCCGGACGGGCCGGGTCGTTGGCGGCCCCGGCGTCGTCGACCGCGTCGCCCTTCTTGAACCGACGGCCCAAAACCGCCGGAGCGGCGAGGAGCGCGGGCGTTAAAATCAGCGTCAGGAGCGTTGCGAAAGCGAGGCCGTAGCAGACCGCCGACGACAACAAGACCCACCAGCCGGACGTCGTCGAGCCGCGCGAGATCGTTCCGTCCGCAAAGTTGACGTTCAGCTCAAAGACCATCGGCAGGAGACCGAGGATCGTGGTCGCCGTCGTCAGAAGAACCGGGCGGGCCCGCTGCGCGGCGGTGCGCAGGACGGCGTTTTCGACCGGCAGGCCTTTTTTGCGCAACGATTGATACGTGTCGATCAACACGATGTTGTTGTTCACGACGATGCCCGCCAGCGCCACGACCCCGACGCCGGTCATGATGACGCTCATATACTGGCCGGTGAGGGCGATCCCGAGAAGTACGCCGAACACGGACAAAATAACCGAAAGAAGCGTCAAAAAGGCGTGGTAAAAACTGTTGAACTCCAACAACAGGATCATGGCGATCAGGAACATCGCCGCGGCCATCGCGCCCTGAAGGAAGGCGAGCGCCTCGGCGGTCTCTTCGTCCGCGCCGAGGAACGCCCAACTGACGGTGTCGCCGAGCGCGCCGCTCTCCAGGAACGCGCGCATCTCGGCGATTGCGACGTCCTGGCTCACTTCGTGGCCGTCGACGCGCGTATTGCCGTTCGCTTTGATTTCGACGATGCGCCGGCCGTCGCGCCGCGTCACGCGGTCGACCTGCGCTTTCGGCTTGGCTTGCACGAAGTTCGACAGGGGGATCGAACCGGCTTCGGTCTGGACCCGGACGGTCTCAAGGCCGGTGATCGTGCGCTGATCTTCGGGGTAGCGCACGCGAATGTCGATTTCTTCTTCGGCGTCGTCCGGCCGGTAGCGGTCGACGAGAAGACCGCTCGTCACGAACTGAAGCGCCGCGCCGGCTTGTTGCACGTTGAGGCCGTACCGGCCCGCGAGCGCGCGGTCGACCTCGACCGACCATTCGACGCCCGGCAGGGGTAAGGAGTCTTCGGCGTCCATATAGGTCAGCACCTCGCGCCCGTTGACGGTCGTCGTCGCGGTTTGCGCAAAGTCGCGCACCGTGCGCGCCGCCGCGAACATGTCGTCGAGGCTCGCCGAAGTGATTTCGACCTGCACGTCTTTGCCGATCGGCGGGCCGCCTTCGCGTTGACGCACTTCGACTACGACCCCGGGGACGTCGGCGACGCGTTTGCGAAATTCCTGGAGAATAATGCGCGAATGGTCGCGTTCGGAGTAATAAACGAGATCGACGCTGACCTGGCCGATGGTCTCCGCCGGATAATCGTCCGTATTGCGCGAAAATTGCGGCCCGGTTTGCAAATAGAGGTTTTCAATCGCCGGGTGGTCGGCGACGCGGTCGGCGACTTCCTGGACGATCTCGATTTTCTGGTCCGCCGACAAGTTTCCGCGCGCCAAAACGACCAGCAACGCTTCTTCATTGTCCGTACGGATAAAGAATTCGACCTCCGGCGAGGCCGCGACGAACGCCCCGACGCAGCCGACCACGACCGCGAGCGACGCCGCGACGGTGACGATCGGGCGTTGAATGACGCCTTTCAAAAACCGCGCATAGACGCCGAGCACGCCGTTGATCGTCGTCGGGTCGACTTCGGAGAGGTCGCGCGTTTGCGTCGCCGGCGTGCGGGCGAGCCCGGGCACGCGCTTTTTCAGCCAGGCGGGCGTCGCCATGACCGACCCGAGGACCGGCAAGAAGATCAGCGCCACCAGCAAAGAGGCGAGCAGGACGAAAATCAACGTCAGCGGTAGGAACTTCATAAACTCGCCGGTCATGTCGTCCCAGAACAGGAACGGCAAAAACGCGGCGAGCGTCGTGGCGGTCGAGGTGATGACCGGCCAGAACATGCGTTTGGAGGCTTCCATATACGCGTTGCGGCGGTCGCAGCCTTCGGCCATGCGGCGGTCGGCGTATTCGACGATGACGATGGCGCCGTCGACGAGCATGCCGACCGACAAAACGAGGCCGAACATGACCATCATGTTCAGCGTGTAGCCGTTCAGCGCCAGGAGCAAAAAGCCCATCAAGAACGAGGTCGGGATGGCGATGCCGACCATGACGGCGGACCGCGTGCCGAGCGCGGCGACGACGACGATCATGACGAGGACGATCGCGGTGACGACGGAGGCCGTCAGGCCTTCAAGATTGTCGCGCACCTCGACCGACCGGTCGTTGATGAAGGTGGGGCGCACCGACGGCGGCCAGAACTGCGCCTCTTCCTCAGCGATCGTGCGGGCCTGCTCGATCGTCTCGACGATGTTGGCCCCGGCGCGCTTGGTGATCTCAACGCCGATCGCCGGCGCCCCGTTAAACAGCGCGTGCCCGTTGCGGTCTTTGAAGGTGCGGCGGACTTCCGCGACGTCGCCGATAGTGACCACCCGGTCGCCGTTCGCGCGCACCGGGATCGCCATGAGATCGGCGGCGGTTTTCACGAGCCCGGACGTTTTGACCGCGAAGCGCCCGTCGTCGAGCGCCATCGCCCCGGCCGTGATCAGACGGTTGTTGCCGGTGATCGCGTTTGCGACTTCCAATTCGGTGAGGTTGTAGGATTCCAACACGTCCGGATCGAGGATGACTTCCAAGAGTTCCTCGCGCGCGCCGGTGAGACGCGCCTCAAGAACGCCGCCGACGCTTTCCAGACGGTCTTTGAGGCGCCGCGCGGCGCCGTAAAGCGCGCGTTCGGACGCGTCGCCGGAAACGATCACGGTCAGGATCGGGAACTGGTTTTGGACGTTGAACTCTTCGACGACCGGTTCTTCGGCGTCGGCCGGATAATCCGCCTTCGCCCGGTCGACCGCTTCGCGCACGTCGTTCACCGCCTTGGTGATGTCCGTCGTGGTGGCGAATTGAAGGACCATTTGGGCCGCGCCGTCATAGGCGAGGCTGTCCATCTGTTCGAGGCCTTCAATGCCTTGGATTTCCAATTCGGTCGGGCGCACGAGCAAGCGCTCGGCGTCTTCCGGCGAGATGCCGGGCAAGGGCAGGCGCACTAAGACGAACGGCGCGGCGATGTCGGGTTCGGCTTCACGCGGGATTGATTGAAACGCGGCCAAGCCGAACAAAATCGACACGACCAGCGCCGTCATGACGACGCGCGTGCGCGAGAAAGCGGCGTCGATGATGCCGGTCATTGAACGCTCTCCGTTCGCGCGGCCCCCGCCGCGCCGCTCGCGACGGCGACCTTTTGGCCGTCGCGGACATTGTCTTGTCCGCGCGTGATGAGCGCGGCGGTGCCCTCCAAGCCGTCGATCCAGACGCCTTGCGCGTCCTCGCCGAGGATCGCCACGGCGACGTCCTCGACCGTATCGCCGCCGACGACATGGCGCACGCTTAAAACGCCATTATCATTCAACGTTAGCGCCGAACGGGGCACGTTGTAGGCCTCCCGGCGGGCGGCGAAAACGGTGAAGTCGGCGGTCACGCCGTCGCGCAACGACCCCTCAGGGTTCGGGATTTCCAATTCGACGCGGAAGGTCCGGGTGCGCGCGTCGGCCGACGCGGCGACGAAGCGGACGGCGCCCTCAATGCGTTCGCCGGTGGCGAGCGTCGCCGCGCCCTTGTCGCCGACGTTGATTTTCGCGACGTCGCGTTCGGAGACCGCGCCGGAAACGAGAAACGGTTCGTTTTGAATGACGACGCCGCAGGGCTCGCCGACCTTGAGGAAATCGCCGACCTCGGCCGTGCGTTCGTCGAAGACGCCGTCGAACGGCGCGACGATGTCGGTACGCGTCAATTCCAAGCGGGCCTGTTCGAGCGCGGCGCGCGCCTGGTCGAGCGCGGCCTTGCGGGTCGCGACGGCCGTCGCCGCTTGGAAACCGTCTTTTTCGAGCGCGAGCGCCGCGTCGTAGTCCAGCGACGCTTTGGCGACCGAGGCGTCGGCTTCGTTTACGGCGGCGCGGCGCGCGTCGACGCGCAACTGACAGAGGATGTCGCCTTTCTTGACGACCGCGCCTTCGCGCGCCGGCGTCTGAGCGATCGCGCCCGGCGTTTCGGCGCGCACGGTGACTTTGCGCAAGGCTTCGGTGCGCCCGCGCACCACGATCTCGTCGCGCCACGGCGTCGGGGCGACGTCGTCGACGACGACGGTGAACAACGGTGCGGTCGCTTCGGCCCCGTCGTCGGTCGCGCCGCCGCCGGCGAAAAGGGATCGAAAGACGAAGTATGCGGCGACGACCCCGAAAATGGCGAGCGCCGTGAGGACGGACGAGGAGACTTTCATGGTCGTTCGGCTTTCTGCGCTACGCGGCCGTTGGTAGCCGCGCAAAAATCAAGACCGGTTAAACATACGGCTTTACGGGGCGAGTTGGTCACTCGCATCAAAAAATCAATACGTTACTATATGTTTTTATAGTGACACGCCGCGGCGTCAATCTCGGTGCGACAGGGCGCCGCCCAGCTGCGGCGGGCGGCGACATAAACGGCGCGCGGGAGGCCG
>JBCCZS010000073.1:0-14299 GCA_039187035.1 Pseudomonadota bacterium
TGCCGCGCGGGCGAGCTGTTGGCGCTCCGCGTGCGCGACGTCACCGACCATCTCAACGCGGTCGTCGAAGAATTTGAAATCCTCCAGGAAAAGACCGGCCGATCAAAGACCGTGACGCTCGGGCCCGAGGCGCGCCGCACCCTGCAAGCCTGGATCGACGGGACGGCCAAGGACCCGGAGGCGTACTTGTGGACCTCGATCGGCAATCGGCGCAGCGCCGGCAAGCCCCTCTCGCGGATGCAGTATTCGCGCCTCGTCAAGGATTGGGCGACGCTCGCGCGCCAGGACCGGCGGCGGTTCTCGACCCACTCCATGCGGCGCACAAAGTCGACGGTGATCTACGACAAAACGAAAAATCTGCGCGCTTGCCAGCATCTTTTGGGCCATAAGAGTATCGGTTCGACGGCGGAGTATCTCGGCGTCGACAAACGCGCGGCCCTGAAACTCGCCAAGCAGATTAAGATATGATCGGGCGAAAACGCCTTCGACCGACCGGGTTCGGACTTGTTTTGGTGCGCTCGGCGGCCGTTGCGACACTGTTTTTCGCGGCGAGCTGCGCGAACCGGGCCGCCGAGACGCCCGGCGCCGCGTCCAATGCGCTTTACGACGCCGTGGCCGCCCGTCTTGCAATTATGCCGGACGTCGCGCGTTGGAAGTACGCGAACGACCGCCCGGTTGAAGATCTTGCGCGCGAGGAAGCCGTGACCGCCGCATTCGTCATGCGCGCCGTCGAGGCCGGCCTCGACAGAACCGACGCCGAACGGATTATCAGTGCGCAGATGGACGCCGCCAAACGCGTTCAGGCCGCGCTCATCGCCGACTGGTCGCGCGACGGGGCCGTCGTCGCCGACCCGCCTGACCTCGTCGCCGCGCTGCGCCCGCGCATCGACGCCGCGAACGATCAGCTGGTGGCGGCGGCTGTCGGCGGCTGCCTCACGGCGACGCAGCGCTCTCGTCCGCCGTCTCAGCTAGCCGCGTTCCCGGCGGCCTGGCGCGCCGCCGCAGCCCCATTTGAGGCGTGCAACTGACGCCTTAGACGGCGTCGGATTTCAACAACGGCAACCGGTCGTCAACGCTCTTGGGCGACAAGACCCCCATGAGTTCGACACGCGCCCGGCGGTTCCCGCCCGTTCTAAAAGCGTCCCCGTTTGAGGGGCCGAACGGCCGGCTGTGGTTGCTTCTCGCCGCCTCGCTCGTGACGGCGAAGTTCTACGCCGCGCATTTGGTTCGAATCTTCTTCCCCGTGGTCCTCGGGCCCGACGCCCTGCCCCTCGACACGGTCGCGTTTCACGCGGCGGCGCGCGCCGCGTTAGAGGCGCTGGCGGCCGGCGGCGAGCGTGCGAACCTTTACGATCCGCCCGCCTTTGCCGACGTCATCGGCGGGCCGACGGGCCTCCTTTGGCTTTATCCGCCGACGGCGCTTCTTCCCCTCGCGCCGCTCGGGCTCGTCTCCTTGCCGGTCGCGAAAGCGGTGTTGGCCGCGCTCAATCTCGCCGCCTCTTTCGCGCTCTTTCGGCGCGTCGCGGCGGGGCGGGCCGACATCGCCGCGCTTTGTCTTTTTTCGCCCGCCCTCTTCGGCGCGTTGTTTATCGGTCAGGTAACGCCGTTGTTCGCGCTTTTGTTCGTTTACGGTCTTCTGGGCGCGCGCACACGGCCGATCGCGGCGGGGCTCTGTCTCGCTTTGTTGACGATGAAACCGCAATACGGGCTCCTCGCCATTCCGTTTCTGCTCGGCCTCGGCGCGTATCGTGCGCTCGCCGCCGCGGCCTTGGGCGCGCTCGGGTTTATCGCATTATCCGGCGTCCTTTTCGGGTTTGATCAGTGGACGTTCTTCTTTGCGTCCATCACCGACGGCGGACATGCGATGTATTATGAGACCGGCGGGCATACCGCGCGCGCAACGCCGTCCGACGCGCTCAAAGCGCTTGGGGTCGCGCCGCCGCCCGCGCTTGTGCTCTACGGCCCGCTCCTCGCCCTCGCCGCCGCGGCGGTGTTTTGGGTGGCGCGGCGGGCCCCGCTGGCGCTGTCCTTTGCGTTTACGGCGTTCGCCGCCGCCGCCACGGCGCCCTACTTCATGTATTACGACGCGTTGATCGTCGCCGCGGGAAGCGTCGCGCTCTGGACGCTCGCCCGCCCGCCGGGCGCGGCTTTGTGGTGGGCGCTCCTCGCCGCCTGGTTTGCGCCCTTCGCACCGAGCATGATCGGCTGGCCGCTAATTCCCGCCGCCGTTTGGCTTTTGCACGCCGGCCTCGCGGTCGCGCTCGCCGTGCGGGCCGCTCAAACGCCGGACGATCGCGCCGCGAGCCCCTCGGCGAACGCTTTGGCGATGCGCCGGTAAGCGGCGATTTGTTTGCCGAACGGCAAGGTCAGAACCGGCATGCAAGTCTTGTTGACGTCGACGACGTAAATGCGCCCGTCGGTTTTGTCGCGCATGACGTCGATCGCGCCGAAATCGAGCCCGATCCGGTCGCAAAAGGTCACCAGCTTGTCGATTTCGGTCGGCGAAAACACCGTCTCGGCGTCGCGCAACGCAACGCTTAGATACTCCGTACCAAAACGCTTCTCGAGCGACTTGCGTTTGTGGAAGACGGCCGGTAGCGCGCCGAACGCGACGGCGACGCGCAAATCCTCGCTCGTCTCGCCGTCGACGGTGCTGTCGACGAGACGCTGATAGGCGTAACCGGGCCGGACCGCGCTCGCGGGGATCGGACAATCGATTTCAACGCCGTCATGGACGCCGTTGGCCTGCGATTTTCGGATGGCGCGCCCGGTAAAGCGCGTCGGATCGACGGCGAGCGCATAGCCGAAGACGTCTTCAAAAAGGTCGGCGACATATTGCTTGGCGATATTGTCGACGCGCGCATTGACGGCGCGCGCGGCGAGCCCTTCCGGCAAGGTCTGCGCGGCGTTCGTATAGGTCGCGTCTTCAAAGACGACGACGTGATCGGCGGCCGCGACGTCGGAAATCGTGCGCAAGCCCGCAAGCTGGGCGACGGACCATATATTGTACCACGGCGCGGCCGCCCGGGGGTGAAAGGCGATCGTGGCGTGCGCGCGGCGCCCGCGCGCCAGCCGCAACAGGCCGAGCCCGACGATGTAAGAGTAGATTTCGATGACGGAGAGCGCGCTGCGTAGAAAAGCGCCGTTCAACCGAATACGCGCGCCGGTCTGCGGAACGTGGATGCCGTCGCGCTCAAAACGCAGGTCCTGGAAATAGCCGACCGAGCGGGCCAACGGGTCGAGCGGGCGTTTAAGGGCCGCGGCGGTCGGGCGTGTGGGGGCGTGCATGGCGCGGATCGGTCTCCTGGCGCGCTGACGCCGTACGGCGCCGCGCGGCTCCATGACCTAATCGAGTTTAATGGCGCGTGCAGCAAAAACCCCATCACGAGCGGTTGAACCGGTCCGTTCCCGCGATGACGCGCCTGCCGACGCCGGCCCTTGACACCGAGCGGGGCGCCGCTATCACGCGCAGTCTTTCAGCGTGCGGGCGGGAAACGCCCTGCGAACCGGCCGGAGCCTTGACCTGTGGCGAAACCGACGACCATCAAAATTCGGCTGAATTCGACGGCCGGGACGGGCTTTTTCTACGTAGCGAAGAAAAACACCCGGTCGATGACCGAGAAAATGGTGAAGCGGAAATACGATCCCGTCGCCAAAAAGCACGTCGAATTTAAAGAAGGGAAGATCAAGTAGCGGCCTACGCCGCGCTTTCGATCACCCGGTTGCGCCCGCCCTCTTTGGCCCGGTAGAGCGCCTCGTCGGCGCGCTTAATCAGATTTTGCGCCCCGTTTTGCGCGTCCGGATCCGCGGACGACGCAATGCCGATCGAGACGGTCACGCTGATATCGCGTCCGTCGTCAAGCGTAACCTCGTGCGCTTCGACTTCCTGGCGCAAGCGCTCCGCAATCATCGCCGAAAACCGCCGGTCGGTGTCGGGCATCGCGACGAGGAACTCTTCGCCGCCATATCGGCACGCGAGGTCGACGCTGCGGATCGAACTGCGGATGCGTTCGGAGAACTCTTGGATGACCCGGTCGCCCGCGTCGTGGCCGTAGGTGTCGTTCACCGATTTGAAGTGATCGATGTCGAGCACCATCACCGACAAGGGTCGGCCCGTCCATTGCGCGCGCTCGTACATCGCCGACAGGTGGCTCGCGAGATACCGACGATTGTAAAGACCGGTGAGCTGGTCGGTGACGGCCATTTCCAGGCTCGCCTGCAAGGACGAGCGCAAATGGTCGATATAGCGCTTCCGGCGGATTTGCGTTGCGACGCGCGCCTGGAATTCGGACCGGTCGATCGGACGCGTCACGTAGTCGTTCACGCCGATGTCGATCGCGCGCACGAGCTTGCGGGTGTCGCCCTGGCGCACGACGGCGAGGATCGGCGTCAGCCGGGTTTCTTCAAACGAGCGAATGGTCGAACACAACCGGAGCGGATCGGTGGCCTCGAGCGACATGTTGACGACGACGAGATCGAATTCGCCGGTTTTCGCCCGCTCAAGGGCGGCGTCCGGATCGGCCTCGGAGACGATCTCGGCGTTGTCTTCCAGCATCGCGGTCAGCCGCGCGCAGTGTTCCGGCTGATCGTCGATCACGAAGACGCGCGGCGTCGTCTCGTTGGGATCTTCTTCGAACGGAATTTCTTGAACCGCGCCCATGCCGCGCCCGGTCGCGTACCGCATCCGTAACTCGTCGGTCATCATTTTGAGGCGCGTCAGGCTGCGCACGCGGGCGAACAGCGCCACGTCCTCGACCGGCTTCGTTAAGAAGTCGTCGGCTCCCGCCTGCAGGCCCGCCACGCGGTCCTGCAGCTGGTCGAGCGCGGTCACCATAACGACGGGGATGTGCGCCGTTTCGGGATCCGCTTTCAATTTTTGGCACGTCTCAAAGCCGTCCATCCCCGGCATCATCACGTCCAGAAGGACGATGTCGGGTTTGTCCGCCTTCGCTTTCTCAAGCGCCTCGGCCCCGGACAGCGCGCACGCGACGTCGAAATACTCCGCGCGCAGTTTCGCTTCCAAGAGCTTTACGTTGGGCTCAAGATCGTCGACGACCAACACGCGCGCCGTCATAGGATCTCCGTCAGTGTCCGCCGCAGGTTCAAACTCGGCGTAACGCTAATCGAGATACCTTTTTACTTTCTCAAGAAAGCTCGAAACGGAGATGGGTTTGGCCACATAATCTTCGCAGCCGCCCGCCCGAATCCGTTCTTCGTCGCCCTTCATGGCGAACGCCGTGACCGCAATCACTGGAATATCAGTAAGTTCGGGATCATTCTTAATTTCAGCCGTCACCTGAAGGCCCGAGACCTCCGGCAGCTGAATGTCCATTAAAATTAAGTCCGGCCGATGTTCTTTGGCGAGCGCGACGGCGTGCGACCCGGTGCGCGCCTGGAGCGTGTCATAGCCGTGGGCTTCGAGAAGATCGTGGAACAGTTTCATGTTCAGATCGTTGTCCTCAACGATCAGCACCGTTTTCACGCCGGCCGACGGGTCGATCTTCTCCATTGCGGACATACGTAACCTTTTCTGCGCCGGCGCGCGACGGAGCCGCTTGACGGCTCCGGCGACGGCCCGCCGTCGATCCGGTTCGTTCATATCGACGCAAAGGTCTTAATTGATTGTTTATGCTAGAACGACGGGACCGGCGCACGGCCGGTCGGCGGCCGAAGATCGCCGCGCTAAGCGATTGAATTAACGATGGGATCATCGATCTGCCGGGAGTGCTCAACCGCCGTCGTCGGGCGCGCGCGGTGCCCGTCTTGCGGCAGCGCGCGGCTCCTCGCGCACGACGAACTCGATTCGCTCGCCATCGCGCATGTCGATTGCGACGCGTTTTACGCCTCGGTCGAGAAACGCGACGACCCGGCGCTTGCGGACCGGCCGGTGCTCGTCGGCGGCGGGCGGCGCGGCGTCGTCGCGGCGGCTTGCTACATTGCGCGTTCCTACGGCGTGCGATCGGCGATGCCGATGTTCAAGGCCCGCGCGGCCTGTCCGGACGCCGTGGTGGTCAAGCCGGATATGGCGAAATACGTCGCGGCGAGCCGTCAAATCCGCGCGCTGATGAACGATCTGACGCCTTTGGTGGAGCCCTTGTCGATCGACGAGGCGTTTCTGGATCTATCGGGCACGACGCGCTTGCACGGCGCTGCGCCGGCGCAAACCCTCGTGCGGCTCCAGCAGGCGATCAAACGCGAGGTCGGGGTGACGGTTTCGATCGGGCTCAGCTGGAACAAGTTCCTCGCCAAGCTCGCCTCGGAGATGGACAAACCGACCGGCTTTTTCGTGATCGGTCGGGCGGAAACCGAGCGCCTCCTCGCGCGGCTGCCCGTCACCGCTATTTGGGGCGTGGGGCCGGCGGCCGCCAAATCGCTCGCCGCCGACGGGTTGGCGACGATCGGCGACTTGCAGGCGCGCCCGGTGGCGGAGCTCGCCGCCCGCTACGGCGCCCTCGGCCTGCGGCTCCATCGCCTCGCGTTCGGGCGCGATACGCGGCCCGTGCGCCCGCGCGGCGCCGCCAAGAGCGTGTCGGCCGAGACGACGTTCGACGCCGACATTCGCGATCTGGGCGCCCTTGAAGCGCGTCTTTATCGGCTTGCCGAGCGGGTGTCGGCCCGCATGAAAGACAAGGCGCTCGTCGGCCGCGTCGTCACGTTGAAATTAAAGCGCGCGGATTTCTCGATCGTCACCCGTCGGCGCACCTTGGCGCGCCCGGCGAACGGCGCGAGCGCGTTGTACGACGCCGCACGCGCCCTCTTGCGCGAGCATGCCGGCGGCGCGGCCTATCGGCTGATCGGCGTCAGCTATTCGGGCCTTGCGCCCGCCGGCGGCGCGCCGCAGCCGGATCTCTTCGCCGACGCGTCGGCGGACGAAGCCGCGCCCGGCAAACACGAACAGGTCATGGACGCGGTGCGCGCGCGCTTCGGCGACGACGCGATCGGCCGCGCGCGTTTTGATCGCCCCGCGGGCGGAGCAGATCGGCCCGCCGCCGCCGGCCGTAAGGAAGATCGTTATGACTGACGTTGAAGCCCGCCTCGCCGATCTCGGCGTCACCCTGCCGGACGCCCCGGTCCCGCTCGCCAATTACGCGCCTTATGTGCGCGCCGGGTCGCTCTTGACCGTTTCCGGCCAGGTGTCGATCGGCCCGGACGGGCTCGTCACGGGCGTCGCCGGCGCGGATTTGTCCCTGGACGAGGCCGTCGCGGCGGCCCGCTTGTGCGCGATCAACCTCATCGCCCAGGCGCGCGCGGCGTGCGACGGCGATCTCTCCCGCGTCGCGCGCGTCGTCCGGCTCGGCGTCTTCGTCAATTGCGCGCCCGGATTTAACGACCACCCCGCGGTCGCGAACGGCGCGTCGGATCTGATGGTCGCCGCCTTCGGCGAAGAACGCGGCCGGCACGCCCGCGCGGCCGTGGGCGCGCCGTCCTTGCCGCTCGGCGCGGCGGTCGAGATCGACGGATTGTTCGAGGTTCAATGAAACCGGTCGCCGCGGACCCGAAGACGGCAGCCGAGCCGTCCGCCGACGGGCGCGTTTTGCGCGTCGTCGGCGGCGCGCGCGATATCGGTGAAGCCGTGTGGGCCAAACTCGCGGCCGGCGCCGAGGCGGAGGGCGATCCGTTTGCGGACTACGCTTTTCTGGCGGCGCTTGAAGCCTCGGGGTCGGTCGGCGAGGGCTCGGGCTGGGAACCCGCGTTTCTCGGCCTCGACGTCGACGGGACGTTGACGGCGGCGGCGACGGCCTACGCCAAGACCCACAGCCAAGGCGAATATGTCTTCGATCACCATTGGGCGGACGCGTATATGCGCGCCGGCGGGCGCTATTATCCCAAGCTCACGGTCGCCGCGCCCTTCACGCCGGCGACGGGCCCGCGGCTCCTCGGCGCGACGCCCCAAGACCGACGCGCCCTCGCCGCGGGTCTTGCCGGTTTTGCCGAGCAGGTCGGCTTTTCGTCCGTGCACGTAAATTTCCTTACTGAGAGCGATGCGGCGACCTTGCAGGATGTCGGTTTCTTGAGCCGCCTCGGCGTCCAGTACCATTGGTTCAACCGCGGCTACGCGGACTACGACGCCTTCCTCGCGACGTTCGCCTCGCGCAAGCGCAAACAAATCAAACGCGAGCGCCGTGAAGCGCACGCGTCCGGCGTCACGATTCGCCGATTGGTCGGCGATGCGATCGAGCCGCGCCATTGGGACGCCTTTTGGCGGTTCTACCAGGACACGGGCGCGCGAAAATGGGGAACGCCTTACCTAACGCGGGCTTTCTTCGACGACATCGCCCGCACCGCCGGCGACCGAATGCTGATGGTCGTCGCCGAACGGGACCGGGAGCCGGTCGCCGGCGCGCTCAACTTTATTGGGGCCGACGCGCTATACGGGCGCTATTGGGGCTGCAGCGAACAGGCGAGATTTCTGCATTTCGAGGTGTGCTATCACCAGGCGATCGAATTCGCGATCGAACGCGGCCTGTCGCGCGTTGAAGCCGGCGCGCAAGGAGAGCACAAAATCGCCCGCGGCTACGAGCCCGTCGCCACGCGCTCGGCGCACTGGATCGTCGAGCCGAGCTTTCGCGAGGCGATCGCCCGCTATCTCGACAACGAACGCGAACAGGTGCGCCGAGAGATCGACTTTCTCGCCGCCGAAACGCCCTTCAAGAAAGAAACCGAAT
Organism: Pseudomonadota bacterium; assembly: GCA_039187035.1. Taxonomy (GTDB): domain Bacteria; phylum Pseudomonadota; class Alphaproteobacteria; order Caulobacterales; family Parvularculaceae; genus JAJFFW01. The sequence continues at coordinate 8,667 of JBCCZS010000073.1, forward strand.
GATCGTCGTTCGCGAGTGTTTCGACGTCATGGAAGCGCGCGTCATCGTCAGCTATCTTCGCGCCGGCGGCGTCGACGCACAGCTGATCGACGGCGAGATGCGCCGTCAATTGCCGGTCGCCGGCCCGGCCAAAATCGCGGTGCCCGACGCGCAGGAGCGGCGCGCGCTCGCGCTCTTGGAAGAAGCGGACGCCGGCGAGGCGGCGGTCGACGAAGCGGCCTACTACCGCCCGAACGACGAAGGAAACGCGCCATGAGCCTTGAAGGCGCCTACGACGACCAGAACACTTTCGCCAAGATTGTGCGCGGCGCGGCGCCGGCGACGGTGATCGCAGAAACCGACGCGACGCTCGCCTTTATGGACGTGTTCCCGCAGAGCCGCGGCCATTGCCTCGTCATTCCGAAAGCCGGGGGCGCGCGCAATCTCTTCGACGTCGACCCGGCGACGCTCGGCGCCGTGACGGCCGAGGTGCAGCGCATCGCGCGCGCCGTCCGCGACGGCTTAAAGCCCGACGGCGTGCGAATCGCCCAATTCAACGGCGAACCCGCCGGGCAAACGGTGTTTCATCTCCATTTTCACATCATTCCGATCTACGCGGACGAAGCGCTCGGCGCCCATGCGAGCGGCGGACCGGCGGGCGCCGACGTCCTGGAACCGCTCGCCGAAAAGATCCGCGCCGCACTCTAGGCCGAAGCGCGGCTCAGCATCGGCGCGCCGTTGCCGTGGCGCCGCGAACGCTTCTATCGTCCGCGCGATGACGGACAGACCGTACACGTTCTATGAATTCTTCGCCGGCGGCGGGATGGCCCGTATCGGGCTCGGCGCACGCTGGCGGTGCGCGTTCGCCAATGACGTCGACCCCAAAAAAGCGGCGGCCTATGCGGACAATTTTGATGCGGACCATTTCTCGCTCGGCGACGTCGCCGCCTTGACGCCCGGCGATCTGCCCGGTCGGGTCGATCTCGCCTGGGCGTCTTTTCCGTGCCAGGACCTCTCGCTCGCCGGCGGCGGACGGGGGCTGAAAGGCGCGCGTTCCGGCGTCTTTTGGGCGTTTTACGGTCTGATGACCGCGCTGCGCGCAAACGGCCGCGCGCCGCGGTTGATCGTCCTCGAAAATGTCTGCGGCCTGTTGACGTCTCGCGGCGGCGCGGATTTCGGCGCGCTCGTCAGCGCGCTCGCGGCGGACGGCCGGTCGGTCGGCGCGCTCGTTCTTGACGCGGCGCCGTATACGGCGCAATCGCGCCCGCGCCTCTTCATGGTGGCGGCCGACGCGGACACGCCGTTGTCGGCGCGCGCGAACGACGATCCGGACCCGGCGACGCCGCCGCCGGCGCTGCGCCGTGCGGTCGCGCGGTTCGAGCCCGCGACGGCGCGGGCGTGGCGATGGCTCGTCGCGCCGCCCCCGCCTGACGCTTCGCCGCATTTGGCGGACCTTATCGAGCGCGCACCGAACGACGTCGCGCCCGACCCGCCCAACGAGACCGCCCGCCTCCTCGCGATGATGAGCCCGGTGAACCGCGCGCGCGTCGACACAGCCCAAGAGGAGGCGCGCCGCGCCGGTCGGCCGGTCGTCGGCGCGCTCTACCGGCGCACGCGGCCCGGCCCTGACGGCCGGCGGGTTCAACGGGCCGAAGCGCGCTTCGACGGCCTCGCGGGATGCCTGCGCACGCCCGCCGGCGGGTCGAGCCGCCAGCGCCTGATCATCGTCGAGCCCGACGCCGTTCGCACGCGGCTCGTGTCGGCCCGCGAAGCGGCGCGGCTGATGGGTCTTCCCGATACATACCGTCTGCCGGCGCGCTATAACGACGCCTACAAACTACTCGGCGACGGCGTATCGCCGCCCGTCGTGCGCGCGCTGGCGCGGGACGTTCTTGAGCCGCTGCTTAAGGCCCGCCGCGCCATGCGGCGCGCCGCAGCCTAGAGCGTCGGCGACGCGTAGATCGGCTGAGGGCGTTAGACCGGACAGTGTAATCGCCAGCCGGGTCTGCGCGTCGCCGCCCGGTCCCTGGCGCGCCTGGCGCTTATGGAGGTCGATCAGAAGCGCGAGCTCGTCCGCCGTCACGCCGCCCCCGGCCCCGTCACGCTTTGAGGATGGATTTGCCCGCGTAAACCGCGCTGACGCCGAGCTCTTCTTCGATCCGCAAAAGCTGGTTGTATTTCGCCGTGCGGTCGGAACGCGCGAGCGAACCGGTTTTGATCTGTCCGCAATTGGTCGCTACCGCCAGGTCCGCGATGGTCGCGTCTTCGGTTTCGCCCGACCGGTGCGACATGACGGCCGTGTAGCCCGCGCGATGGGCGGTCTCGACCGCATGGAGCGTTTCCGTCAGCGTGCCGATTTGATTGACTTTGACGAGGATTGAGTTGGCGCACCCCTCGTCGATCCCGCGCACGAGGCGCTCCGCGTTCGTCACGAAAAGATCGTCGCCGACAAGCTGGCATTTGTCCCCGATCGCGTCGGTCAGCGCTTGCCAGCCGGCCCAATCGTCCTCGGCGAGGCCGTCCTCGATGGAAATGATCGGATAGGCGTCGACGAGCTCGCCGTAGTAAGCCGCCATGCCGGCGGCGTCGAGCGTGCGCCCTTCCCCGTCTAGAATATATCGGCCGTCATGGAAAAACTCCGTAGACGCTGCATCGAGTGCGATGAACATCTCGTCGCCCGCTTTAAAGCCGGCGGTCTCGATCGCTTTCATGATGAAATCGAGCGCTTCGCGCGTGGACGACAGGTTGGGGGCGAAACCGCCTTCGTCGCCGACATTCGTGTTGTGCCCGGCCGCTTTCAGGCCCGCTTTTAGGGCGTGGAACACCTCCGCCCCCATCCGAAGCGCGTCGGCGAAACGCCCGGCCCCCAGCGGCATGATCATGAATTCCTGAATGTCGATCGGATTGTCCGCATGCGCCCCGCCGTTCAGGATGTTCATCATCGGGGCAGGCAGAACGCGCGCGCCGACGCCGCCGGCATAGCGGTAGAGCGGCATGGCGGCCGCCTCCGCCGCCGCTTTGGCGACAGCGAGCGAGACGCCCAGAATAGCGTTCGCCCCGAGCCGCGATTTGTTCGGCTCGCCGTCAAGGTCGATCAACGTCTCGTCGATCTCGACTTGGTCTTCCGCGTCGAACCCGGAAATCGCGTCGAGAATTTCCGCGTTGATCGCTTCGACCGCTTTGCGCACCCCCTTGCCGCCGTAGCGATCGCCGCCGTCGCGCAGCTCGTGCGCCTCATGGGCGCCGGTCGACGCGCCGGAGGGCACGCCCGCGCGCCCCATGGAGCCGTCTTCTAGCACGACGTCGACTTCGACGGTCGGGTTGCCGCGGCTGTCGAGGATCTCGCGGCCGATAATGTCGACGATGGCGGTCATGGGGCGGTCTCCTGGATTCCCGGTCCGCGCGAAAAGGCGGCGCACGCCGGAGGGCGTCTTTCGGCGCGTTTATAGGCCGCCGACGCGCGGAGACAATCGTCGTTTGCGTGCGCGCGCCGTCATCGGCACGTGCCACGCACTGAAGGAGCACGCGGGCCCCAACGACGACGCGATGCAATAAAGGTCGTTCTAATTCAGAGGGTTAGTCGTCTTGCGGCTCAAGAACCTGACGACCGCGATACATCCCCGACTTCAAATCGATGTGGTGCGGCCGGCGCAAATTGCCGGTCTTTTTGTCCTCGATATAAGTGTCGCTGGCGATGCGGTCGTGACCGCGGCGCATACCCCGTTTCGACGGGGTGATTTTACTCTTCGGTACCGCCATGGGGCGTCTCCGGCTGTTCGAACGGCGCAGCGCACAACGCCGACGCGCCGTGCGGGAAGGCGCGTCAATAAGCGAACGGCGCGGCGCCGGCAAGCCCGTCGTCGCCGGTTCGTGCGCGGTTAAGGAAAATGGGGTCCTGCCGCATCGGCGGCAATTGAACGCAACGGTCAAACCGCCCGGCAACCGGCCCGGTTTAGTGTCCGCGCCTGTGTTGCGTATGGTGTGTCGATTGAGAATTCGCGCCGCGTTTGCGGTCGCCGTGCTCGCCTTTGCGGCGACGCCGGTCCTTGCGGGCGACGCACGCTGGCTGACCTTGACGGCGGACGAGCGCGCAATGGTCGACCGCGTCGCGGCCGACCTCTTCGCTGAGGCGTTCGCGGCCGCCGACACCGGCGAGGATTGGGGCGCATCGGTCCGTCGCTGGTCCGCCGAACAAGGCGTCGCGCAGGACGCCGCCGTGCCGCCCGCCGCGCAAGACGCGTACTTCCCGACCTTCGACACGCTATCGACGGCCGAACAGGCGCCGTTCCGGCGCCGGGCGATGGACGCGCTCGGGGTGCGCGCGCCGTCCCACGACGCCGCGCCGCCGGGGGGCGCGCGGGACCTCTAGCGATTCCCGGACGACGCGCGTCGCGGCGTCACCGGCGTTGGCGCGCTTCCAGCCGGTCGATGCAGCGTGCGCACCACTCGACATAGACGTCCGCCATGCGTCGCCCGGCGTCGAAAACGAGATGGCGGAAAAACTCCTCGTCCGACAGATCGTTTGGAAAAAGCGGGCCTTGTTCGGCCGCCCAACCCCGCTCGATTTCCTGGAGGCGGTCGCGCCGCCCGCTCATGATCTCGTAGAGATCGCGAAAGAACGTCAGCGCTTTGTCGGTGTCGTCGACCGCGTTGAGAAAGAATGCTTGGGCGAGGTAATGCCGACGCTCCAGCGCGACCTGCGGCCCGGAGGTCAGCCAATCGGCCAATTCTTCTTTGCCGCGATCGGTGCGCCGGTAGACGCGCCGCGCCGGCCCTTTGCCGGGATCGACGAGCTCGCTGCGCACGAAGTCCTGGTCTTCGAGTTTGCGCAGGATCGGATAGACCTGGGACAAGTTCATCGACCAAAAGAAGCTGAGCGAGGCCTCGCACTCTTTCTGCATGTCGTAACCGCTCAGGGGGCGCGACAGGAGGCCGAGCAAAATGTGCGGCAAGCTCATCCCGCGCGGCTCGCCGTCAACCGCGCCGTTCGGCGGCTTCGAACCGGCGCCGTTGGATGCGCTTCCAAATCGCGGACGACGGAATGCCGATCGCGGCCGGCGCCAGCCACGGCGCCAATTCCCAGCCGGTGTCGGCGAAAAGGGGATCGATCACGCTGCGCGCGCCGAAGACGGCGAAGGCGGTGTGAAACGCGATCCCGGAGCCGAGCATCGCATCCATATGTTCGAGCAGCCACGCGTAGTCCTCCACCGTCCGGCGCAGCGCAAACGTCGCCATTTCCGCGGATAACAAAAATCCGAGCGGGCTCAATGCGATGAGCAACAGACCGTTCGGCGGGGTGAATACCGCGACGTAAGTGACGAGCGCGACGCTCGACGACAAGGCGATCGCGGCCAAGACGAGTTGGACGGCGCGCCACAAAAACGGCCGACCCTTGCGCGACGCGATCGCCAACACCGCGCGTTGCAAGACGATGAACACGACGACGCCGAGATAACCGAGAAAGACCACCGAGGCGAATTCCGCCGGCCGGTCTTGCGGTCGAACGCCGTCGACGACGGCCGTGCCGAGGCGCAAAAACGTCGAGAACACCGCCGACAATGCAACGAGGCAACCGGCTGCGTAGTAACTCCGGCCCTGCCAAACATGCAGCCGGCTCCCTTTGGTGGTGAAAATCTGGCCCCAGAAAAGCAACA
>JBCCZS010000074.1:0-14231 GCA_039187035.1 Pseudomonadota bacterium
GGCAGACACAGGTTCCTAGTTTAATTAGATTGATTAAGTTAATTAGGATAATGAGCTTGTTCATCAAACACAGCTGCTAATGAGGTGGTCTCAGCCAATCAGATTCCAGAATCACACCCTCACACCTATATAAGGAGGGCAGTTGCCGGCGTTCAGGGGGAGCAGTAGAGGGAGCAGTGGAGCTGATAGGATGTGGCTGAGAGAGACGGCTGGCTGAAGCGGAGATTGACTGGACTGGACTTGGACTCGCGGCTGGGAACGCCGCTGTCGAGGCGCGTGCGCGGAAAGAACTGCCGTTCGCCGGTGCGTTGCACGAAGCGCGTCACGGTCAGGATGACGATAAAGACGCCGATCGCGGTTGCGATCTTCGCCAGCGAAATTTCAAAGTCGCCGATCTTAAAGCCGAACAGCGCGTCGGCGACGCCATGGCGCACGTCCTGCCATTCCGCGCCGAGCGCCAGGAAGGCGAGCGGGGCCAAGGCGAGAATGATGACGAGGTCCAGAAAAGCGCCGAGCCAGAAGAAAATCATCCGCTCTTGCGGCGTTTCTTCATCGTCCGCCGGCTTGTCTCCGCCTACGGACTGGTCAAGGGCGCGCAACGCTTCGTGGCCGATCAGGCGCACGAAAACGCCGAGCGCCGCGATCGCCTCGAGCATGAACATGCGCGTCGCCACGTAGTGCGCGAGCGCGACGTACCCGAAGAGCGCCGCCGCGACGATCGCCATGGCGATGACCCGGGTCGACCGGCGGATCGTCGTCCAAGGCGGGCCCGGCGACCGCACGACCGCGTCCGCCGTTTCGTCGGTCCCTGCAGAGGGCCCTACGGCGGGCGCCGGCGGCGGGAGCGCCGGCGCCTCTTCGTGGGGCCGCCAAAACGTGCGCCGCGCGAGGCCGAAATAAATCATCGCCATCAACATGGCGACGAGGGCGCTTTGGACGACGGCGAGTTCTTGGCCCCCGCCATAAACTTCCGCGCCGGCGCCGAGCGTGCGGTCCGCAAAGAGAACCGCAACGAAGGCGATGAAGCCGCCGCGCACCACGCGTGCGGCCGTCGGGGTCAAGGGCGCAAGGCCCCACCGCGCATTGCTGGGCGAAAAGACTGCGGCCGCGCCGGCGTCGACGGCCAGAAGGGCCAAAAACCCGAACCAGATATTGCGCGCGACGGCGGCGTTCGCGGCGGTCACGGCGCCTTCGTCGATCAACGCCTGCATGATCAACGTGCCGCCGAGAATACCCGGTATGAGCCGCGCGGCGACGCGCAACACGGCGACGACCGCGCGCCGGCCGGGCGTCGGCTCCAGCTTCTCCAGACTGGCGATGAGGCGTCGATTGATCCAACGCCGTGTCGGGCCGAACAGGATAACGCCCAATAGAAGACCGAAAGCGATCGCCCCGTAGGCGCGCGCCGCTTCCCCCGCCGCGACCTTCTCGGCGTGCCAGGCCGCGCCTTCAACGAGGATCTGCCCGACGCCGGCCAGAAAATCGTCCAACGCCGCGCCCAGAAGGGCCGGTTCGATCGGCGAGCGGCCGCGCGAGAAAATCTGCCCGTAAAACCGCTCCCGACGCTGCGCGGCGATTTCCTCCAGCAGCCGATCGATTTCCGAAACGTTGAGCGTCGATTGCCGCACGAGCGCGTCTTCGCGCAGGAGCGCTTCGTTTAGGGCCGCGCGCTTTTGTTGAAGCTCCAAGGCTTCGGGCGGGGCGTCCTCCGCCGGCGGATCGCCGAGATCGCCGAGGTCCTTCGCGATCGCGTCGCGGCTCTCGACGACGGGCGCGATTTCCTCCTGCGCCGCGGCCCGCAAGGCGCGCAGGCGCCCGCGCTTGTCCACCAAGTCGGCGTCCTCGCCGGCTTCATTGAGCGCCTTTTCGATCGCGCCGATTTCATTACGCCGATCATCGACGGCGATTTGTCGCTCGGCGATCCAGCGGCGCGCGGCGACGTCGGCGGCCAGGCGATCGACCCGGCCGCGCACGCGCCGCGCCTCGACGACGGCGGCGTCGACGGCTTCGGCCAAGGCCGTGCGCGCGGCGGCTTCGGCGTCGTCGGCATCGGGCTCGGCCCCGGCCTCGTCCCCAGCCGCGCCGTCATCAGCCGCGCCGTCATCGGGCGTACCAGCGTCGTCCGCCTCGTCGGACGAGAGGCCGTCGGCGGGCCCGGCGGCGGCCTCGGCGGCGGGACGAACCGCCTCCAGGCGTTCGATGATCGCGTCGAGGCGGGCGCGCCGCTCGGCGAGGGCGTCGCGAAGCCCCTCAAGATCGGCGTCCTCGGCGTCCTTAACCGCCGCTTCCAAGTCGGGCAGGCGCTCGGCTTCCGCAGCGATTTCCGCGCGTGCGCCCGAGACGGCGGCATCGTCCGCACGCGCAGGCGCAAGCGCGCACGCCAACGCCGCGAGCAGTCCGAACGCAATTCTGATCAGCTGACCCAAAACGCCACCGCGCAGTTCCAAGGCGGCCGGTCATACCGCCGCCGCGCCGGTTGAACCAGTCCGCGTCCGACGCGCGGTCGGTCAAGCCCCGTCGTCTTGATCGACGTCTTGCAGGACGTCCCGGGCGGGGTCCTCGGCCGCGTCCGCGCGGCTACGGTACCAATCGACGAACGTCGCCAACCCGTCGCGCAACGGGGTCGAGGGATTGAAGCCGTAGTCCGCCGCGAGCCGATCGACGTCCGCAAAGGTTTGTTGGACGTCGCCGGGCTGCATCGGCTCGAGGCGCTTCTCCGCCGTCCGGCCGAGAAGCGTCTCAAGCGTCTCGATCATGGCGAGCAGCGGCTCCGGCGTGTGGTTGCCGATATTGTAGAGCTTGTGAGGGCGCGACGGATCGTCGAAAACGGGCGCGCTTTCCGCCATGCGCCGGATTGATTCGACGACGTCGCCAACATAAGTGAAGTCGCGCCGCATATCGCCGTGGTTAAATACGCGGATCGGCTCGCCGCGGAGAATTTTTTCCGTGAAGATCCAATAGGCCATGTCCGGCCGGCCCCACGGCCCGTAAACCGTGAAGAACCGCAAACCGATTTGCTTCAAGCCATAGAGCTTGGCGTAGGCCGCGCTCATCAGTTCGCCGGACCGCTTCGTCGCCGCGTAGAGCGAAACCGGCGCGTCGACGCGCTGCTCTTCGGAGAACGGCACGATATCGTTGCCGCCGTAAACGGAACTCGACGACGCATAGATGAGATGGGTCAGTCCGTCGGCGTGGCGGCACGCTTCGAGAACGGACAGATGCCCGACGAGATTGGATTGTGCGTAAGCGAACGGGTTTTCCAGCGAATACCGAACGCCCGCTTGCGCCGCCAAATGAATGACGACCTCGGGCCGCCGGCTCGTGACGAAGTCGGCGAAGCGCGGCGCGTCGGCGATGTCGATCGGTTCGAAGTCCAGCGCGCCGCCGACCTCTTGGAGCGCCGCAAGCCGCCCGCGTTTCAACGCCGGATCGTAATAGTCGTTGAGATTGTCGACCCCTGAGACGGCGTGACCGGCCGCCCGCAAGGCCTGCGCGACGTGGAACCCCACGAAGCCCGCAATGCCGGTGATGACGATCCGCATAACGCACCAACCCATGTTGAACGGCCGTTCCGCCGCGCGCCGCCGCGACCGCGGGCCCGGGCGACGGCTGCGCACCAGCGCCGAGTCCTCAACCGTCGCTTGACTTCATAGCGCGAAAGCGGTTGCAAACGGTTACCGCCGGCCCTTTCTCGCCTAATTCGGGTCGCGCGAAAAGCGCTGCGTCCGTATCGCTCCCGTCGAGCCGGTCGCGGGATCGATCGGACGACATGAGCGTGAAGTACCTGATTACCGGCGGCGCGGGCTTTATCGGATCGGCGCTCGTGCGCGCCGCCCTCGATCGCGGCTGCGCCGTCGTCAATTTCGACAAACTCACCTATGCGGCGAACCCCGACAATCTAAAGGGGTGGGACGACCGACCGGATTACACCTTCGTTAGGGCCGACGTCGCGGACGCGGCCGCGGTCGCAGACGCCTTCGCCACGCACCAGCCGGACGCGGTCATCCACTTGGCCGCTGAAAGCCACGTCGATCGCTCAATCGACGGGCCGGCGGATTTCTTGTGCACCAACGTCGTCGGGACGTTCACGCTCCTCGAAGAGGCGCGGCGCTATTACGAAGCGCTCCCGGGCGCGCGCAAAGACGCCTTTCGCGTGCTGCACGTGTCGACCGACGAGGTTTATGGATCGCTCGGCCCGGAGGGGCGGTTCACGGAAGAAACGCCCTATCGGCCGAATTCGCCCTATTCGGCGTCCAAAGCCGCGTCCGACTTTTTCGTGCGGGCTTGGGGCGAGACCTACGCCCTGCCGGTCGTGACGTCGAATTGCTCCAACAATTACGGCCCTTACCAGTTTCCGGAAAAACTCATTCCCGTGGTCGTGCTCGCGGGGCTCGAAGGCGCGCCGATCCCGATTTACGGCGACGGGTCGAACGTCCGCGATTGGCTGTATGTCGAAGACCATGCGGACGCGCTCTTGTTGATCGCCGAAAAAGGCGCGCTCGGTCGCACCTACAATGTGGGCGGCGACGCGGAGATGGCGAACATCGACCTCGTGCGGACGATCTGCGCGGCGTTGGACCGACTGGCGCCCGCGAAAACCCCGTATTCCGATCTCATAGAGTACGTCGAAGACCGCCCCGGACACGACCGACGCTACGCCATCGACGCCGCACGCATCCGCGACGAACTCGGATGGACGCCCAAAACGAGCCTCGCCGACGGGCTCGAACGCACCGTCGATTGGTACCTCAACAATGACTGGTGGTGGCGCGCGTGCCGCGCGCGCGGTCACGACGGCGCGCGGCTCGGCCTCGGCAAATGACGATGCGGGCGCGCGGGGACTGTCGCTTATGAAGGGGATCATCCTCGCCGGGGGCACCGGCAGCCGTTTGTTTCCGATCACCCAGGCGGTGAGCAAACAGCTTCTGCCCGTCTACGACAAACCGATGATCTATTATCCGCTATCGACGTTGATGCTCGCCGGCATCCGCGACATTTTAGTGATTACGACGCCCACGGAACGCCAACAATTCGAGCGTCTGCTCGGCGACGGGAACCGCTGGGGCGTAAGCATATCCTATGCCGAACAGCCCAAACCCGAAGGGCTCGCGCAAGCGTTTCTGATCGGCGAGTCGTTCATCGACGGCGACAAAGCGGCGCTCGTCCTCGGCGACAATATCTTTCACGGCCATAATCTCGGCGACATCCTCATCGACGCGGCGAGCCTGGAGAACGGCGCCGTCATCTTCGGCAGCCACGTTCAAGATCCCGAGCGTTACGGCGTCGTCGCCTTCAATGGTGAGGGCCGCGCCGTCAGCATCGAAGAAAAGCCGTCCGCGCCAAAATCGAACTACGCCGTAACGGGTCTCTATTTTTACGACGAGACCGTTTGCGCACGCGCCAAAGCCGTGCGTCCGTCCGCGCGCGGCGAGCTTGAAATCACGACGCTGAACGAAATGTACCTGCGCGACGGCGAAATCGCGGTAAAAGTCATGGGACGCGGCTTTGCGTGGTTCGACACGGGCACCTACGCTTCATTGTTGCAGGCCGCTCAGTTCGTCGAGACCATCGAACAGCGCCAGGGGTTGAAAATCGGCTGCGTGGAAGAAGTCGCCTATCGCATGGGCTTTATCGACGCCGACGCGCTGCGCGCACTCGCCGAACCGCTCAAAAAGAGCGGATACGGATCGTATCTCTTACGCGTCGTCGACGACCGCATCTTTTAGGGGGACCGTCATGGACGTCGAGGCGCTCGCCATCCCGGACGTGAAGCTCATCAGACCGAAGATTTTTGAGGACGCGCGCGGCTCGTTTAGCGAGACCTATGTGCGTCGACGCCTCGACGCCGTCGCGCCGGGCGTTGCGTTCGTCCAGGACAACGAATCCGTTTCCGAGCGCGCCTTTACGGTCCGCGGGTTGCATTATCAGGCGCCCCCGCACGCGCAAGCGAAACTTGTGCGCGTTTTGCGCGGCGCGGCATTCGACGTTGCGGTCGATATTCGCCGCGCGTCGCCGACCTACGGGCGCTGGGCGGCGGCGACGCTGACCGCCGAAGACCGACGCCAAATTCTCATCCCCGAGGGTTTCTTGCACGGGTTTATGACCCTGGAGCCGGGCACCGTCCTGTCCTACAAAGTCACTTCCTATTACGATCCGCCGAGCGACGGCGCCGTCCATTGGCGATCGCTCGACATCGACTGGCCGGCCGGTGCGGAGGCGGCGACCTTGTCGGAGAAAGATCGCGCCGCGCCGCCGTTCGAGACGTTCGTCTCGCCGTTTTGAAGGACCGCAGATTGTGAAACGCGCCCTCGCCCCCCTCGCCATGATCGCCGGCGCAAGCGTCGCCGCCTGTTCGACCGCCCAAGAAGACGACGCCGAGGCGGCGTCCGCCTGTCCGGTGGAAATCGACCGCGTCGCCGCGTGGTTCAATAAAATGCCGGGTCCCGACGCGACGACGCGTTTCCATGTCGTCGTCGATTTCACCTCCGAGGAGGCGTCTTTCCAGCTGGTCGAAGCGGAAGGCGGCGACGCGACGCGCACGTTCGATTTGGCGCCGCTGGCCGACGCGCCGCCAAGCGAACCGGGCGAAAGCGGCGCGCGCTTTAGCGAGCGGCTGGCCGGCCCCGAACCGGAACGCGTCGTCATCCGCTGCGGCGGCGCCGTCGTTGCGGAAATCGACGAGATCGAAAGCGTTTACTGATCGGCGCGCCGGACCGGCGGATAGCGCCGCTCTAGGCCCTTTTTGAAGCCGAACGCCCATTTCAGGCCGATTTCAAACAGAAGGAGATTTTGGCGAAGCTCGCCTTTCTCCGCAAACCGACGATCGGACGTCACCGCAAGGCGATTGACGACGCGCTGGCGTCCTCGCGCGATCATTTTGAGGCATAAGTCGGCCTCTTCCATAACGAGAATGTCCGGGTCGAAGCCGCCGACGGCGAGAAAGTCGCGCCTGCGGAAGAACATCGCCTGGTCGCCGAACAAAAGCCGCCCGCCCTTAAAGAAAAAGCGCGGCCGGAAGAAAAACGGCGCATACCAACATTTCGCCCAATTATGGAAACTCGACGCCCAGCGCACCGCATCGGGCCCCGCGATCAACGGCGTAAACGCCGCCAGTCCGACGCGCGGATCGCCGAGCGTCGTGCGGATCGTCTTCACGGCGTCATGCGGAATTTCCGTATCGGCGTGGAGCACGCAAATATAGTCGGCCGAAACGCCGGCGACCCCTTGATTGATCTGCGGGGCCCGGCCGCGCCGGTCCGCTTCGACGACGGTGAGCCCCGCCGCCCGGGCGCGCGCCGGCGCGTCGTCCTCGCTCGCACCGTCCACGACGACGATCTCGGTCGGCGCGGGATCGAGCCCCGTCACGACGTGGATATAGCGCGCGATGGTCGAGGCCTCATTGTAGATTGGCGTTACGATCGCGACGCTCGGCGTTTCGCCCGCATCGACGCTCATGGCGCACGCTCCAAAACATAAAGCGCCTGGAGGAAGGCCCCGACATAGGGTTTTTCATCCGCATGGCGGACGACGAGGCCAAGGTCGTTAAACGCCGCGCGCCACCCGGCGTCGTCTTTGTTGTTGTGCGGATGACCGCGGAATTCGAGATTGGTGACCGCGTCGGCGATCTTCGTCAGGCGTCGCTGGAAGGCGGATCGGTAGACGTCCTCGACGACGAGGACGCGCGGCGCGACGCGGGCGGCTTCGCGCAAGACGCCAAGGGGGTCATGCGTGTGGTGCAGCGTCGTCAACAAAAGCGCGGCGTCGAACGCGTCGGCGGCGAAGGGCAGCGTCGTCCCGTCATAAAGCGTCGCGCGTAACCGCTCCGTATAGGCGCCGTCCGCGACGTCCACGGCGGTGACGACGCGACCACGTGCGCGCAGCGCCGCCAGCACGCTTCCCGGACCGGATCCGATTTCCAACAGGCGGGCGGACGGCGGCAAATGCGGTTCGATCCATGTCACCTTGCGCGCCGCGTCGATACGCCAAAGCGCGAACGCTGCCGGTCCCAAAAGGGGGGTGCGCCACGCGCCGCGGCGGACGGGCCGTCCGCGCGACGCGGTGCGGGTGCGCGCTGCCTGGCCCATGGGCCGTGACCGTCCGACGACGACGCGTTACGCCGCGCCGACCGCAGGGTTTCACAGCGGTCCGAAGCATTCAACGCGCAACCCCGTGAACGATGGCGGGCCCGGCGAAATTTCGGTATAGCGGCGGCTCGCTAAGCGGGTCGCGGGCCCGCCTCGTCATCGAAGGGTCGCCTCTATGTCCGCCTTTCCCGCCGCCGCCGCGCGCCTGTCGTCGTGGTATCGCGGCAAGGTTTTGCCGCTCTGGATTGAGCGCTGTTACGCCCATGGCGACGGCGGTTTCGTCGAAGCGCTTGACTTCGAGGCGAACCCGCTTGTCGACATGCCGCGACGCGTGCGCGTTCAAGCCCGCCAAATCTATACGCTATCTCGTGCGGCGCTCTTGGGTTGGCATGACGGCGCGGCGGCGCTCGCCGAAACGGGCTTCGACTATTTCCTCGAACGGTGCTGCCCGGACGACGGAGCGCGCGGCTGCGTCCATACGCTGGGGCGCGACGGAACCGTGACGGACGACACGCGCGATCTTTACGACCAGGCGTTCTTGCTCCTTGCGTGCGGCTGGCATTGGAAGGCGAGCGGCGACGCGCGCGCCCTCGCGCTTATCGACAAGACGCTCGACTTTCTCGATCGCGAACTCGCCGCGCCGACCGGCGGCTTTCAGGAAAACGATCGCAACGGCGCGCCGCGCCGACAGAACCCGCATATGCATCTGTTCGAGGCGACGACGGCGATATTCACGTTGACCGGCGAGCAGCGCTTCGCCGAACGCGCCGACGCGATGTTCGCGCTCTTCCGGGACCGCTTTTTCGATCCCGGGCACGACGTCCTGCGCGAATTCTTCAACGCCGACTGGACGCCGGCGCCGGGCGAAAAAGGCGAGACGATCGAGCCCGGCCATATGGTCGAGTGGGTGTGGCTTTTACGTGTTTATGAAAGCGCGCGCGGCGTCGACGCCGGCGCCTTTAAGGCGCGCCTCTACGACAAAGCCGTCGCCGTCGGCTACGCGCCCGGAACGCCGTTCCTGGTCGACGCGATGTCGATGCACGCCGCCCCCGCCCCCGGGGCCCGGCGGCTTTGGCCGCAGACGGAACATATCAAAGCGCTCTGCGCGCGCCATGCGGCGGGAAGCGCCGACGCGCTCGACGACGCGGCACGCCTGATCGACGCCTGCTTTGAGACCTATTTCGCGCAGCCTGTAGAAGGGCTTTGGTGCGACCGTTTCGACGCCGCCGGCGCGCCGGCGGCCGACACCGTGCCGGCGAGCATCCTCTATCACCTGATCGACGCGGTCCTCGCCGTCGAGGACGCCGCGAAAACCGCATGACCGCACCGCGCTGGCTCGCCCCTGCGGCGCTAATCGCCATGGGTTTCATCGTCCTTTTAATCGTCCGCGGCATCGAGAACCGCGAATTTTCAGAGCGTGCGGAACTCATCGTCGAGCAGGTCGACGGGGCGCCCGACGCGGTGATTTTCACCTGGCGCGGGCGCGTCGAGGCGCCGATGGCGCGCGCGTTGAAAAAGGCCGCCGACACACTGGACCCGGGCGTGACGCGGGTGGTCGTGTCGCTTGATTCCCCCGGCGGCGCCGTCGCGGAGGGCCGCGCCGCGATCGACGTCCTGAGGCGGATCAAACGCACGCGCCGCCTCGATACGATCGTCGTCGGCGCGCGACGCTGCCTGTCGATGTGCGTGCCGATCTTTCTGCAGGGACAAACGCGGGCGGCCTCGGGGCGCGCCAAATTCATGTTCCACCGGACGATCGCCGTGAACGCGGTGACGGGCGAACGCGTAGAGAAGTCCCGGTTCGACCGCGATTGGACCAGCGACCGGCTCTTTGAGCGGTATTTCGGCGCCGGCCCGGTCAACCCCGAATGGGCGGCCCGGCTGCGCGAGGAATGGCGGGACGGCGACGTATGGCGCAGGGGGTCGGCGCTCTATGCGGAGAATTCAGGGATCGTTACGGACGTTTTGCGCACCGGCGTATCGGCCGAGGCCTTCGCGGCGCGCCCGTCGCCCTGACATGTGCCGAAACGGGGCGTTCGGATCGATAATCGGACGGATCGCGCAGCCGCCGTCCCTAGCGCCGCGCCGAGCCCGCACGAAACCTTGCCGCATTTCTTAACTCCTTCGTTCTAATCGTAGCCGAACGGGAGGGGGCGGCTGATGTTGCGGCGTTGGCTCGATCAGTACGAGCGATTTTTAAGGATCGACCCCGACGGGCCCACCGGGGTCGTCGTTCGCGCGCGCGCGATCTACGCCTTCGGCTGGTCGTTCGTCATTGTACAAACCGCCAACATCTTCGTAATGACGCAGACCTACGGCCCTTGGTCGCGTTATCATCTCATCTCTGCAGCCGTGTGCGTCGCCATTGTGACGTCGATCATCGCACTGCGCTTCACCAAAGCGTTTACGGGCTACGCCATCTTTCATCTCGTCCTGATGCTATCCGGCGTATACTTGTCGGCCGGCCCCTCCGAGGCCGGCATTAATTCGTCGCTGATGCCCTTCATCATCCTCGCCCCGTTGATATGCGGCTTTGTCAGCGGCCCGCGGCTCACGCTCCTCGCCGGCGTTATTTCGGCGGCGCTGATTTGGATGCTATACGGAATTTCGGTGCGAAACCCCGATCCGATGTGGGACGTCTACGACGCCAAGATGTTGGAGCGCGCCTGCCAGGCGACTTACGCCCTCATCATGGGCACGGTCGTCGGTTGCGCGTTCAGCGCCTCAATCTTCCACGCCTTTGAGAAGCTGGAAGGCGCGAGACGACGCGCCGAGCGCGCCGAGGACGCCAAAGCGCGCTTTCTCGCGACGATGAGCCATGAATTGCGCACGCCCCTCAACGGCGTCCTCGGCTTGACCCAATCGTTGCAGACGACCGGACTAAACGACGAGCAGTCACACCTTGTACGAACGATCGGCTCGTCCGGCGACGCGCTCCTGGCGATATTGAACGACATTGGCGCTATGCCTCGCCGCGATTTCCGGCTCGTACTGGTTTGAAGAGCTTTCTGGCCAACCGGCCTGGCAGATGACCGTCGCGATCGCAGCTTCGGTCTGCGTCTCAGTGATGACGCCTGTCTGCGCTTACTTCATTCGCTCGCGCGGCTTCGTCCTGGTCATAGCTGTGGCGATCTTCTTCCTCGCCGACACGTACCAGAACGCACAAGGCTGGCAGACCTTCAAAAGTTTGACGATCTCGGCCGAACTGACTGCCGCCGAAGCACGGGTTACCGCCGCCCAGGAAGCGGTCGATGACCTGCCCACACCGAGCGCTACCGGCGAGATCCGGCGCGCGTCGACATGGGAAACGGTGAATTCCGCGCTGACCGCGCGCCTCACCACCGCCAAGAACGAGCTGAAGGATCTGCAAACGCCTGAAACGCCCCTGCTCTACGTGGGAATCGTTATGGGCCTGATCCAGATCGCGCTGAGCATCTTCTTTGCCTGCATGGGCAGAGCGCCGAAGCCAACGGCCCCCACCGAAAGCGGCAACGTCATCGTCCTGAAGCAACGTGCAAAGCCGATGGACGCCAAAGACCAACGCGCTTGGGCGGCCATTTCCAAGGTCAAATAAAAAATGCCCCGGACCATTACGGCCCGGGGCATTTTGTTTTATAAAGTTGCGGGAAATATTGGAGTATATCAATTGCGCATCGCATTCATGCACATTCCAAAAACGGCAGGCACCAGCATCCGCGTCGCACTGCAAGAAGCATTCGGCCCTGATAACTGCTATGTGCTCGGCTTGAACGAACCGTGGCGGGAGTTCCGAAAAAATGCCAAATCTCACGCCGACACACCGGTGCTCGCCGGCCATTTCATGATTAATGATATCCGTAGCGTGCCTGGACCCCGGAAAACTTTCACCGTTTTGCGCGATCCCGTTGACCGTGTGCTTAGCTGGTATGGATATCTCAGACGCCGAGAAGAAATAGCGCTTCATGAGTGGGCAGCATTAAATGACGCTGCGGCGTTTATCGAAAAGTGTAATGAGGCCGTCATGTCTGGCGACACGTCGCCGCAAGGCATGAACGCGAGGGAAGCCATTAATGGTATGTGCCGACGCCTGGATCATGCCGGGACAGCCGAAGCAGCTCTATCCATGATTAAGCAGCGCCGCATACTCGCCCTGGATCAAAGCCAACTTGATTCACAAACAGCCCAACTGGAGGCCTTCATTGAAACAAAGCTTGATCTTCCCCGAGTGAATGTCACTCAGAAGAACGACCGTACACATGTTCCTGAAAGCGTTCGCCAACGCATCGCGGAGGTTAATCGCGAGGACAGTAAGCTATACGAAATCGTCAAGGCCCGCGCGATCGCTCGGCAATCAAGCTAGGTGTCTGTCACAATCGTTTTGATCGTGCTTGATCTATCGAAGATCGACGCCGACCGCCTTGAGATCGCGCCCCGTCCCTTCGCCCTCCATGATCTGTTGACGGGCCTCGCCGACACGTGGCGCGAAACGGCGAGCGCCAAGGATCTCTATCTGCACTTGGACGTCGACCCCGCCGTGCCTCAACGCGTCGTCGGCGACGAATTGCGCATCCGGCAAGTCGTCGGCAATCTCATTTCCAACGCTGTAAAATTCACGGCCGAGGGCGGGCTGTCCGTCTGCGTCCGTCATCACCGATGCGCCCGCGACGGCGCCGACGTCGACGTCGTCGCAATCGCCGTTACGGACACCGGGCCCGGCATTGCGCCGGAAACCGCGGCGCGCATTTTCGATCCGTTCGAACAGGCCGACCGCAACACCACGCGCGAATTCGGCGGCACGGGCCTCGGCCTGTCGATCTCGCGCCGCCTTGCGCGCCTGATGGGCGGCGACGTGCGGTTGTCCTCGCGCGCCGGGGAGGGCGCCACGTTCACGTTCGAGGTTCCGATCGACCAGGTCGCAGCGGCCGAACCCGAAAGCGTCGCGCGCCCGGCGCCGGCGGCGCGGCTGGAAGGCGTGCGCGTCCTCATCGTCGAAGACAACGAGGTCAACCGGCTCGTCGCCGAGCGCTTCTTGAAATCGGTCGGCGCGGCTTTCGAGACCGCGTCCGACGGGCGCGAAGCGCTCGCGCGCCTGCGCGCAGGCCCCGCCGATTTCGACGTCGTCCTCATGGACAAGCATATGCCCGTCATGGACGGCGTCGACGCGATGAAAGCCGTCCGCGCCGATGATCGCTTCGCGCCCGACTTGCCGATCGTCGCCTGCACGGCCGACGCGATGACGGGCGAGCGCGAAGCGCTTCTTGAGGCCGGCTTTTCCGGGTTCCTGTCCAAACCGATCCGGCAAGAAGGGCTCGTGGCGACGCTCGCCGAGGCGATCGGCGGCCGCAACACCGCGGCGTCCTCGTCGGCGCAAGCCGCCTAAGACGGCCGCCGACGCAGGGCGGCGCTACGCCCGCGTCGCCGCATCAACGGCCGCAGCGAACGCCGCGACGACCGCGCGCGGCCCCTCTTGGGCGTCCCAGACCGCGCTGGAAACCGCCAGGAAATCCGCCCCCGCCTGAACCAGCGGCGCGCAGTTCGACGGCGTAATCCCGCCGATCGCGACGCACGGCACGACGGTCATCGCCGACCACCGCGCCAAAAGATCCGGCTCGGCGCGCGTCGGCGCGGCTTTCGTCGCGGTGTCGAAGAACGCGCCGAAGGCGACATAGTCGGCGCCGCCCTCGCCCGCCGCGAACGCAAGATCGATCGAGGCGTGACAGGTGACGCCGATGCTCGCCTCCGGCCCGAGGCGCGCGCGCGCGTCCTTTAAGGACGCGTCGGCTTGCCCGATATGGACGCCGTCCGCGCCCAGCGCCTCGGCGAGGTCCGGCCGGTCGTTGATAAGGACGGCCGCCCCCGCGTCGCGAGCGAGCGGGGCGACCGCGCCGTAGACCGCCGCGACGTGGGCGTCCGGCGCGGCGACGCCGTCGGGCGTTTTGAGGCGGATCTGAAGGCAGGCGACGTCGCCGCCCGCAAACGCCTCGCGCGCGGCGGCGGCGAAGGCGTCGACGTCGTCGACGCGCGGCGGCGTAATCAAATAAAGGCGGCAGCCGGGGTCGCTCATCGGGGCCGACATATCGCGGCGCGCCGGCCGACCGCAATGCGCGGGGACCATTCTTTCCCGAACCAGAGCGAGACCCTCAGGCGATGCTGCAAGGACCGACGGCC
>JBCCZS010000075.1:0-14128 GCA_039187035.1 Pseudomonadota bacterium
CGGCGCGGTTGCCGCGGATCGCCATTGAACGCCCGGCGAAAGTCGTCGGCACCGACACCGTCGGGGCCATGCAATCGGGCGTCTTTTGGGGTTATATCGGGCTCATCGAAGGGCTCGTCAGACGCATCAAAGAAGAGTACGGCGCACCGATGAAAGTCGTCGCGACCGGCGGCATCACCGCCATGTTCGAGCGCGCCACCGACGTGATCGACGTTTTCGACGCCGACGTGACGATCCGGGGGCTGATCGAAATCTATAAACGCGCCGCCCCCGACGGGGCCGCCCCCGCGGAGACCGCATGAGCGACACGCCTTTGTACTTCTTGCCGCTCGGCGGTTCCGGCGAAATCGGCATGAACATGAACCTGTACGCCTACGGCGAGGGCCGGGCGCGTCAATGGATCATGATCGACTGCGGCGTCATGTTCGGCGACGCCGCAACGCCGGGCGTCGACCTTATCTGTCCGGACCCGGCTTATATTTTAGAGCGCAAAGAGAGCCTTCTCGGCCTCGTCCTCACCCACGGGCACGAAGACCATATCGGCGCGACGGCGATCCTCGCGCGCGACCTCGGTTGTCCTTTATACGCAACGCCCTTCACGGCCGCGCTCGTCCAACGCAAACTCACCGAACGCGGGATCGACGACGTCCCGCTCCACGTGATCGACGTCGGCGCGCGGTTTTCCCTCGGGGTCTTCGACCTTGAATATGTGACGCTGACCCATTCGATCCCCGAGCCGCACGGCGTCGTTATTCGCACGCCCGCCGGCGTCGTCTTTCATACCGGCGATTGGAAAATCGACCCCGATCCCGCGCACGGCCCGCTGACGGACGCGAAGACGCTGACGGCGCTCGGCGACGAGGGGGTCCTCGCGATGATCTGCGATTCGACCAATGTGTTCTCTCCCGGCGAATCCGGTTCGGAGGCGGCGGTCCGCGACAATCTCGTCGAGGTAATCGCCCAACAAAAGGGCCGCGTCGCGGTGACGACGTTCGCGTCGAACTTGGCGCGCGTTCTCTCCGTATGCGATGCGGCGCGCGCGAACGACCGCAGCGTGTGCCTTCTGGGGCGCTCAATGCTGCGCATCGTCGACGTCGCGCAGGAGGTCGGTCTTGCGCCCAAGACCCTCAACCTCGTCGACCCGAAGGACGCCGGCTATTTGCCGCGCGAACACGTGCTTTATTTGTGCACCGGCAGCCAGGGCGAGCCGCGCGCCGCGCTCGCGCGCATCGCCCGCGACGACCACCCGGATCTCACCTTGTCGGACGGCGACACGGTGATCTTCTCGTCCAAGATCATCCCGGGCAACGAACGCGAAATCTACGATCTACAAAATAAGCTGGTCGACCTCGGCGTCCTCATCATCACGGAGAAAGACGCGTTCGTGCACGTCTCCGGCCATCCGTGCCGCGACGAGCTGAAACGCATGTACGGTTGGGTGCGCCCGCGCTTCTCGATCCCGGTGCACGGCGAGGCGCGCCATTTGGAAGAGCACGCGGATTACGCGTTGTCGCTGGGCGCTGCGGACTCGCTCGCCCCCCGCAACGGCGATCTCATTCGCATCGACGCGGACGGTCCGGTCGTCGAAGATGAAGTTCCCGCCGGCCGTTTGCATCTCGACGGGGCCCGCCTTCTCGTCGCCGACGCCGAACCCTTGCGCGAGCGCCGGCGGCTCGCGGCGACCGGCGCGGTCAGCGTCTCGGTCGTCGTCGACGACAAAGGGCGCTTGGCGAGCGATCCCGCCGTCGCGCTCGTCGGCGGCCCGCGCATCGGCGCCGACGGCGAGGACGTCGCCGCCCTTGTGCAGGACGCCGTTGAAGACGCCTTCGACACCTCGCCTCGGGGGCGCCGCGACGATGCGGAGGGGATCGAGATTTTGGTGCGCCAAGCCGTTCGTCCCCTGATTAACGAGGCGTGGGGCAAACGCCCGGCCGTCGCCGTCTTGATCCACCGGGTTTGAGGGGCCGCATCGCGATGAATCCGGGCGCCGTCGTCGTCGTTTTCGTTATCTGGTGGTGGCTGGCGTTTTTCGCGCTGTTGCCGACGGGCGTTCGCGGCCAATGGGAAGAGGGCGAGAGCGTCAAAGGCTCGGACCCCGGCGCGCCGGTCAATCCTGATTTAAAACGCAAAGCGGTGCGCGCGAGCCTCGCCGCGGCGGTTTTGACCGCGGTCACCTGTGCGATCATCGTCAGCGACCTCATTAATTTTCGGGAATAGCGCAACAAAGTTGCGCGCAAACCCTTTGCCGCGCTTGATCATTCCGTGCGCGCCCTTTATAAAGATCGCACTCAACTAAAACTCGATCTAGCGACTTCTGCTTATCGCGGCGCGTCGACGACGCGGCCCGGCGACAACGCCGTACGGCGATAAAGCGGCGAGACGGCCTCAACGGTCGACGGGCGCCGTACACCGGGACGCCGCGAACCGCCCGACGGCGCGCAGCGCCGGCGCGCCGATCGTCGGCCCGACGCGCCGCGTCGGCGCACGCGCCGGTCCGGCGCGGCCGGAAAGACGAAGGATTGCGCGGCCACATGCCGCTTGAAAGGAGGGAACGATGAGCGAACCGACCGCAGACGCCGCGCATAAGGCCGCCGTTCCCGATCCCGTCGCCGCGCCGCCCGGCGCGCCGGGGCCCGCCGACGAGCCGCCTACGGACGATGCGGCCGCAGACCTCTTCGGGGACGACCAGGCCCTTTCGGAAAGCTTCGTGCGCGGCGTCGCCGAGGCGGTGTCGCAGGCCGACGGCGAGCGGGTGCGCGCTTTGTGCGCCGATCTCCATCCCGCCGACTTGGCCGACCTTCTCGGTCTTCTCGGCGAAGACGACGCGGTCGGCCTCGTTTCGCTGTTCGGCGGCGCCTTGCCGCCGGAGGCGCTCGCGGAACTTGAGCCCGACCTGCGCGAGACGATCGTCGGCGCGATGCCGGCCGAAAAGGTCGCAGAAGCCGTCGTCGACATGGACACCGACGACGCGGCGTTCGTCCTGGAAGACCTTGACGACGAAAAGCGCGCCGAGATCTTGGCGGAAGTTCCGACAACGGACCGTCTGGCGCTGCACGTCGCGCTCGAATATGAACCCGAGAGCGCCGGGCGCCTCATGCAGCGCGACGTCTTCGCCGCGCCGGCGTTCTGGACGGTCGGCCAGATCATCGACCGGCTGCGCGGCTCGGAGGATTTGCCTGACCGGTTCTTCGAGGTCTTCGTCGTCGATCCGTCATTTCACCCGATCGGCGAGGTGCCGCTGTCGACCCTCCTGCGCGAGCAACGCGAAGTGGTCATCAACGACATCATCCCCGCGCGCGAGATGCGCCGCATCCCGGTGACGATGGACCAGGAAGAGGTCGCGTACCTCTTTGAGCAATACAATCTCATCTCCGCGCCCGTCGTCGACGCGGACGAGCGGCTCGTCGGCATGATCACCGTCGACGACGTCGTTGAGATCGTGCACTCCGAGACCCACGAAGACATGCTCGCGCTCGCCGGCGTCGAAAGCGACGAGGGGCTGTCGGACACGGTCGCGCAAACCGTCCGTTCACGGTTCTCCTGGCTTGCGGTCAATTTGGCGACGGCGATCGCGGCGTCGCTCGTCATCGCGATGTTCGGCGGCGCGATCGAACAGATCGTCGCGCTCGCGGTGCTCATGCCCATCGTCGCGTCCATGGGCGGCAATGCGGGCACGCAGACGTTGACGGTCGCGGTGCGCTCGCTCGCCACGAAAGATCTAACGGGGTCGAACGCCGCACGCATCATCTGGCGCGAGGCGCTCGTCGGCGGCGTCAACGGCGCGTTGTTCGCCGTCATCATGGGCCTCTTGGCGGCGATCTACTACGCGGCGACCGCAGGACCGGACGGCGCGCTTGCGCTCGGCGCGGTCGTGGGCGTCGCGATGGTCGTGAATCTGTTGATCGCCGGGCTCGCGGGGATCTTGATCCCGATCGGTCTGCAACGGGTCGGGGCTGACCCGGCGGTCTCGTCGGCGGTGTTCGTGACGACCGTCACTGATATTGTAGGCTTCGTCGTCTTTCTCGGGCTCGCGGCGGCCGTCCTGCTTTAGAGCCGGCGGCGGAAGAAGAACGCAAGCAGCGCGAAACCGACCGCCAACACGCCGATCGTCGTCGCCTCGGGAACGTCCGTCGGCGGGTCGGTCGGCGGCGCGCCGCCATTATCGTCATCGTCGTCATCGACGACCGGGTCGTCCGGATCGATCACCGGGTCGTCCGGATCCGCCGGCACGATCGGGGTCGGGGGCGCCACGACCGGGAAACCGGGGTTGATCGGGCGCACGGGCGGCGGCACGGGGCTCAGCGGCGCGCCTACGGGGGCCGGCGCAAGCGCGAGGCGCTCGTCGCCGCCGGGGACCGTTGCAGGGCCTTGCGCCGCGCGGGCCGGAGGTGGTGTCGGGGTCGCCCGCCGCGCGCCGCTCGGTCCGCCTCCTGCGAGGCGGCCGGGCCCGCGACGGGCTCCTAAAAAGAACGGTTCGACGCGTCCTTTTGGAGATCGTCGTCGCCGCAACAGCCGCAGCTGACGACGATGTCTTCGCGCCGCGCCGTCGATAATTCGGTGATCATTTCGGCTAAGCGTTCTTCGGAAAGCCCTGAAAGCGCCTTTTGTGCGTCCGAATTTCCGCCGACACCGTTGGTCCAAATAATGGAGCCCGCGACGATTAACGCCGCGACGATATTCGCCAATCCGTTGCCCATGCGTTCACCCTTTCGCCGTTATCGACCGCCTGAATGCGCCGCCGGCGTCGGATCAGTATGCAAGCCGCGTGCGAATAATTCCCTAGCGGCCCTGTCGGGACCGGGAAACACCCCAAATGCGGGAGCGACGGCGTCGTGTGCGAGGGATCCTGCAGCGGCGCCCTGTGGCCGTAACGACATAGCCCGCAACTTGCGCGCAAGGGGCGTCGGGGCGGCCGGCCGCGCGCCTACACAACGTCGACGGCGCATGCTAGCGTCAAGGTTAACTCTACCGACCGGCGTCAGCCGGCCGCGGACCGCGAGGGGAAGGCGGATCGTATGAAGACGGGTGAAACCGGCCTGAATTTGATCAAGGGCGATGAAGGCCTGCGCATGTCGGCCCATTATGCGCCGAGCGAGCAGTGGACCGTCGGCTACGGCCACACCGACACCGCGCGCCACGGCATGGCCGTCACCGAGGGCGAGGCCGAACGGCTGTTGCGGGACGACGTCGCGCCGATCGAATCCCTGATCGCGGAGACCGTCCGCGCGCCCCTCAACCAGAACGAGCATGACGCCGTCGCGTCGTTGGTTTTCAACATCGGCGAAGACAATTGGCGGCGCTCGACCGTCCTGCGCAAGCTGAACGAGGGCGATAAGCTCGCCGCGGCCCAAGCGTTCGAGATGTGGACGAAAGCCCGCGTCAACGGCGAACTCGTCGCGCTCGACGGGCTGGTGCGCCGGCGCGCCGCGGAAAAGTCGCTGTTCTTGATGCCGACGGACGCCTCGCTCGTCGTTCCGACGTCCGACGTGCAGCCTGCGGCCGAGTGCGAGCGCGCCTTCGTCTCCGACGCCGAACTCAAAGCCGCGCCGGTTCTCGACTTCGAACCGGACAAAGACGCCTCCAAAGCCATTCTGTCGCCGGAAGAGAAAATCGCGCGCACACGGGCGCTTTTTGCGGCCACCCAAGCGATCGGCGGCGACCCGACAAAGATGATCATCTCCAAAGCCGAAGAACACGCCGACATGGGCGTCACGGTCGGCGCCGTCTTGGCGTGCGTCTTGGCGCTCGGGCTGACCGGGCTCGGCGGCGCGCTGTTGCTTGCACAAGAAGCTCCGAACCTCGCCGCGACGGTCGGCATCACGTACGATCGGTTCTCGGCGCTGTTCAGCAATTTGCCGATGTGGCTCGCCGGGACCGGCGCGGCGATGTCGTACTTCATCGTGTACATTCTCGTAAAACGCGTCGCGCGCCATGACCTCAAACGGCAACGGGCGCGCGAGGTGGCGCGCGTGCGCGTCGGCGTTTAGCGCGCGGGCCCCAGGCGAATTTTCACGCGACGTCGCGACGGTTTCCCGTCGACATTTCGGCCGGCGACCGTCCGCACCGACACGGTTCGGGGCACGGCGGTCCATTCGGAGGACGCGGCTTGGCGTTGCATCTCGTTAAACTCTGCGTCGGCGCGACGTCGATCGACGACCTCGAAGCGTGGGTTGCGCGCCGCGTCGCGTTCAACAAGCGCCGCGGGCTTGGCCCGGTGCACGACCACGTCACGCGCATGACGCCCCGCCGGCGCGACGAGCTGCTCGACGGCGGCTCGCTCTATTGGGTGATCAAGGGCGTCGTTAGCGTCCGCCAGAAACTCCTCGGCCTGGAAACCGCCGCCGGCGAGGACGGGGTGCGACGGTGCGCGATCTTGCTCGACCCGCCGCTAATCCGCACGCAGGCGCAACCGAAGGCCGCGTTTCAGGGCTGGCGGTACTTAACCGCCGCCGACGCGCCGCCTGACGTCGCCGCGGGCGACGGCGGCGACGCGCCCGAGCGTTTAAAGGCTGAACTTGCGGCGTTGGGGCTGCTATAGTCGTCCGAGCGAACGGGCGGCGAAGCGGGGTGATACGGCATGGCGGGGGCGCGATCCATCATCGGCGGATTGACGGCGACGGGATTGGCGACGGCCGCCATCGTCATCGGCACGCCGGGCGACTTGCCGCTCGAAAGCGGGCTCATGGAGACGGCCCGCCCGACCGCGTCGCTGATCGCCGACGCGCCGGACGGGGACGTTTGCCTCTCGTCGGAGCTTTCTTTTTTCGCCGCGGCCGCGTCCGGTTGCCTCTCTAAAGAACGCATCGATTCGATGCGCGCGACGCCGGTGATCGACAATCGCGGCGCGGCGGTGGCGATGGAGTTGCTCCATCCGAGCGATCCGTCCAAGCCGGCGCGCAGCGTGCGGACATGCGCCGACTATGCGCGTTGGTCCGCAAACGGATGGTACGCCGCGACGTCGCGTGAAATGCGGCGCGAGGCGTTCTTCTCACGCGCGTGCGGCGCGCTGTCCTATCTTGAGCGGGCGGGAAGCGTTTTCCAGACGCATTTCGACGGCGGGCGTTTGTCGTCGGTCGACGTCGCCTCGCTCGCCGAGGGCGCAAGTTTTGGCTTTATGGAGGCCGCGGCCGGACCCATGAACGCCGCTGACGCGCGCCAGATCCGCGCCGGCGTCTGGCGTATCAAGGCCGAAGGACAATCGGCGTACCTCCAGGAATTGGCGCACGCGGACTTCAACGCCGACGGGGTCGGCGACATTCTCGTCTTCGTCGCCGTCCGCCCGGACGGCGGCACCGCGAGCGTCGGCGACGTCGGTTTCTTAACCAAGGAAACGCCGAACGCGCCCGTTCGATTCCGACGCTGATCCGTCTCAAACGGGGACGGCCGGGTTAACGCTCGCGCCGCGCGGCGCTACGGACTTGTAATCATTTCGCGCCATCGTCACCCCGTTCCGACGGGAGACGATCGCCATGGGCGCCTTCGCAGCCGCACGCAGCGGGAACGTCGCAATGATGGCGGCGTTCTTGTTGACGCCGCTCGTGATCGCTGTGGGGGTCGCGATCGACTTTGCGGCGCGCGCCGACGCGCGCGCCCACGTCCAACAAGCCGCGGACGCGGCCGCGCTCGCCGCGATGCGTCAGCAAGACCTATACGGATCGAGCGGCCTCAACGCCCGGGTCGACGCGTTCGTGCGCGCCGATCTCGGCGCCCGCGTCAACGGGCTCACCGGGTTCTCCGTCAACGCCCAGCCGTCGGCCGACGCCGTAACGGTGACGATCGAGGCGAGCGTTAAAAGCGCGTTCATGAAAATCGCCGGCGTCACCGCCCTCGACGCGTCGGCGCGCGCGACGGCGGCGCGAGGCGGCGCCGCGCCGTTCGACGAATTGGTGTTCGCGCTTGATCTGACGGGATCGCTGGTGTGGAGCGGCGTGCATCTCGACCTGATCGACGAGGCGGCCGATTTCATCGCCGAGATCGGCGCGATCCCCGGCGCGTCAAGTCGCTATGTGGCGATCGTGCCGTTCACCAGCGTCGTGAATGTCGGAACCGATAAAACCGCCTGGCTGACCAGCTTAAACGCGGCCGACTTCGCACCCGGCTCGTGGGCCGGGTGCGTCTTCGCCCGTCAGACCGGCGATCTCGATTTAACGGACGACGCGCCGACGGCGGGGCGCTGGCGTCCCTACGTGTGGCGTCGCGATTATTCGTCTACGGAGCCTTACAACGATTGGGGCGCGAGCCCGGCGTCGGCGTTCGTGAACGGGTTAAGCGCAGCGCCGGCCGGAACCCCGGCTTCCTTGAGCGGGGTCGCGACGGTCGGCACCTGGGGGCCGAATGTCGGGTGCATGGCGCCGATCCGTCCGCTAACCAATGATCACGCTGGAACGGAAGCCTATATCCGCGCGATCGATTCCTTTTCGTTCGACGGCGGCACCAATCTCGGCCAGGCGATGGCGTGGTCCTGGCGATCGATTTCGCCGAAGTGGCGCGGTCTTTGGGGGGCGGCCGCCGCGACGGGCACGCCGTCGGACGCGGGGCGCAAGGCGATTTTGTTGTTGAGCGACGGCCAAAGCAAATGGAGCGATCTCTACTTCAACGGGCCGCACGTCACCGGCTATGGCGAGCCCGGCTTTGCGTTGCCGCAGGCGGAAAACCTGCAGAATGAAGGCAACGCGGACGACCGCTTCGAGGACGTATGCGCGCGCGCGAAGGCTGACGGCCTGACGGTCTACACGATTTTGTTCGCAAACGCCGGCGGCGCGGCGCGCCGGACGATGGAAAACTGCGCGACCTCGCCGGATCATTTCTATCTCGCCGGCGACCGGGCGGCCTTGCGTGCGGCGTTCCAGGGCGTCGCCGGCGGCGGCACCGGCGATTTGCGCTTGATCAACTAACCTGCCGGCGCGCCCCGACCCGAGGGGAGGCGCTGGTCGTTCAACGAATGGGGACCGTCACGCGCCGCCGAGCGCGTCTTCGTCAGGCATGCCGACGATGTGGAAGCCCGCGTCGACATGGTGCGTCTCGCCGGTACAGGACAGGCCCAGATCCGACAACAGATAAAGCGCCGCGCCGGCGACGCCCCGCGGGTCGGTGTCGTCGCGCAAGGGCGAGGACGTGCGGTTGAACGAAAACATGTGGCGTCCGGACGAAATGCCGGCGGCGGCGAGCGTTTTGATCGGGCCGGCGGAAATCGCGTTGACGCGGATGTTCTTCGGGCCGAGGTCGCGCGCGATATAGCGGGTCGAGGCTTCCAGCGCGGCCTTTGCGACGCCCATGACGTTGTAGTTCGGGATCGTCCGTTCGCTGCCTAAATAGGTGAGGGTCACCATCGAGCCGCCGTCGGGCATCAACTTGGCGGCGCGCGCGGCCGCGTCGACGAAGGAAAACGCGGAAATATCCATCGTGTCCTTGAAGATTTGGCGGGTGGTGTTGTCGACGAACGAGCCTTCAAGCGCGGCTTTGTCGGTGAAGGCGATTGCGTGCACGAGGAAGTCGAGCCCGCCCCAGGCGTCTTCGACGGCCTTGAACGCCGCGTCCATGTCGGCGTCTTGCGTAACGTCGCACGCGAGGATCAGCGGCGCGCCGACGCTCTCGGCGAGCGGGCGCACGCGCCGTTCCATCGCGTCATTGACGTAGGTGAAGGCGAGCTCGGCCCCTTGCGCGTGCAATTGTTGCGCGATCGACCAGGCGATTGAGTTTTTATTGGCGACGCCCATCACGAGGCCGCGCTTGCCTTTCATTAAATCGCCCGTCGGAAAATCGCTCATGGCGCTTATCTCCCTCTTTCTTCGCCGGTCGCGGGGCTTAGCGGGGGGCGCCCGCTAAGATCACCACCAGCGCGAAATACGCGGCGAAGACGACGGCGTAAACCGCCGCGCGCGGCGTCGCGCCCAAGGACGACAGTTGTTTTTTGAGGATCAGCCGAAACCACCACACGCCGACCGCGCCGATAAGCGCGGCGATAATGAAAATGGACGGCGGCGTGTCGGCCACGACGCGTTCTCTTTAGCCGTCGTCGCGGGCGACGACGAGGCAACCGTTGGTGCCGCCGAAACCGAACGAGTTGGTCATGAACGCCTCGATCGACGCGTCGTCGATCCGCTGGCGGACGATCGGCAGGCCTTCAAATTCCGGGTCGAGCGTTTCGATGTTCGCCGACGCGGCGATAAACCGCTCGCGCATCATCAGGAGCGAATAAATCGTCTCTTGCACCCCGGCGGCGCCGAGCGAGTGGCCGGTAAGCGACTTTGTGGAGCCGAACGGCGGCGGATCGCCGGCGAACACGTCTTTGATGGCGGCGGTCTCCCGGCAGTCGCCGACCGGCGTCGACGTGCCGTGCGTGTTCACGTAGCTGATCGGTTGACGGACGGTCTCGAGCGCCCCGTGCATGCACCGCACCGCGCCCTCGCCGGAGGGCGCGACCATGTCGGCTCCGTCCGAATTCGCCGCATAGCCGACGATTTCGCCGTAGATCGTCGCCCCGCGCGCCCGGGCGCGCTCGCGCTCTTCAAGAACGACGACGCCGGCGCCGCCGGCGCTGACGAACCCGTCGCGGGCTTTGTCGTAGGCGCGGCTCGCGGTCTCGGGGCGGTCGTTGAACTTCGTCGACATCGCGCCCATGGCGTCGAACATGTTGGAGAGCGTCCAGTGCAGGTCCTCGCCGCCGCCGGCGAAGACGACGTCTTGCTTGCCCCATTGGATCTGTTCGGCCCCGGCGCCGATGCAATGGATCGACGTCGCGCACGCCGACGAGATCGAATAATTCACGCCGAGGATTTTAAACGGCACGGCGAGGGTCGCCGAATTCGTCGACGACATCGCCTTGGGAACTTGCGTCGGACCGATCTTCCTTGTGCCGCCCTGTTCCAGAGTCGATTGCGCGGCGGTGACGATCGTTTCCGTCGACGGACCGCCGGATCCCATAACGATGCCGGTCATCGGGTGGCTGATTTCGTCAGGGGCGAGGCGGGCGTCGTGGATCGCCTGCTCCATCGCGAGATAGTTCCACGCCGCGCCTTCGCCCATGAAACGGCGCTGTTTGCGGCTCAGCGCCGCTTCCACGTCGCAGCGCGGGCGGGCCTCGACCTGACAGCGAAAGCCCCGCTCGGCGAAACTCTCCGAACGCGCGACGCCGGATGTTCCCTCGCGCAACGATTTGACGACCTCGTCGACATTGTCGCCGATCGAAGAAATGATGCCGATGCCGGTGATCACGACGCGTCGCATAGGGGCCTCGTTCTTTTATCGGGGCGGCGATCCGTCCGAACGCGATCGCGTCCGGTTCCCCCTTCCTTCTCGCCTTAGGCCCCGTCGGCTTTCAACTGCTCGTCGGAAAACAAGCCGACCCGCAAGTCGGCGGCCTCGTAAATCTCTTTGTCGTCGCAGATGACTTTGCCGTCTCCGACGCCGAGGATCAGGTTAGACCGGTTCATCACGCGGCGCATGTCGATCTCGTAGCGCACGCGCTCGGCGGTCGGCAGCACCATGCCGGCGAATTTCACGTCCTTCGCGCCGAGGGCGCGGCCTTTGCCGGGCAAGCCGCTCCAGGTCAGGAAAAAGCCGACCAGTTGCCACAGCGCGTCGAGGCCGAGACACCCCGGCATGACCGGATCGCCCGGAAAGTGGCACGAGAAAAACCAGAGGTCGGGACTGACGTCGAGTTCGGAGACGACGCGGCCCTTGTCGTAGGCCCCGCCGGTCGTCGAAATTTCCGTGACGCGGTCGAACATCAACATTGGCGGCACGGGCAGTTGCGCCGAGCCGGGGCCGCGAAGCCCGTGATAGCCGCACTCAAGAAGCTCTTCGCGAGAAAAGCTTTGGAAATCGCCCATAGGCGCCGTGCACCACATCGTCAGTTAAAGGAGCGCGAGCGTTATCGGCCGGCGCTGCGCCGGTCAATCGTGCGCTGCAGCAGACTGAAGACCGGCGGGGCGCGCGGTCTCGTCTGAGGTCGGGGCCGACATTGGGGCCGGTGCGACGGCCGACGCAACAGGCGGCTCGACGCCCCAGAAATCGTCGGCGCGCGCCCATCCGGCGCGTGCGCCCGCGCCGACGCGAACCCAATCGCCGCGGCGTTTTTCGATTTTCGCCATCGCCCGCGGCGCCAGCACCGCGCGCTCGGCGGCGTCCGCGCGCGGGCGAACCCGCAACGCCGTCGCGCGGCGGGCATAGGCGTGCGTCGGGCCGCGCAGCACCGATCGGTGCGCCCAGCACTCGTCGCCCTCGACGTCGCGCAGCTTGCGCCAATGATCGATCGTTTCGGCGACGACCAAAGCCGGCGCGCCCCGTTGGATGAATGTGAAGCGGACCGGGTGCTCGAACGTCGGGCCGGCGCGGCAGTTGGTGGTGCGGTACTTCATGCTGACGAACCGCGGTACCGGGCGGCCGGAGGGCGTGTCGAGCCGCAGCGGCACCGGCGCGCCGTCGGTGATGGCCGCGACGAAACCGGCGGGCGCATCGCCGGCCCAAGCGCGCCCCGACGGCGCCCAAACGAGAACGGCGGCGACGGCCGACGCGGCGAGGGCCCGAACGGGCGCCCCTAAAGAGGCCGAAGCGGGGCTGCGCAGGCGGCGGCGGTCGCAGTTTCTCATGGCGGCGGACTCGACGAAGCGGGGGGCGGAGGATTAACAAATCCTTTGCGCCGCCTGCGTCGGTCTCACGGGGCCTTTAAGAAAGCGTAAACGCTACGCCTCGCTCCGCCATGGGGCGAACGCCGGTCGCCGACGCGGCGCGCGAACCGACGGAAACGCCGACGCATGACGCACGCCCCGATCGCCGTTGCGGTCACCGCCAAACTGCCCGAGCCGGTCGAACGGCGCCTGTGCGATCTCTTCGATACGCGCTTGAACCAGACCGGCGCGCCTCTGACGCAGGACGCGTTGCTTGCGCATGCGCGCGACGCGGACGTCCTGGCGGCGACGCTCGGCGATCGCTTGGACGCCGCGTTCTTTGAGGCGGCGGGCCCGCGCCTGCGGTTGGTCGCGAATTTCGGGGCCGGGGTCGACCATATCGATCTCGACGCCGCCGAAGCGCGCGGGATCACCGTGACCAATACGCCGTCGGTCCTCGCAGAAGACGCGGCGGACATGGCGACGGCCTTGATCCTCGCCGTGCCGCGCCGCCTCGTCGAAGGCGTCACCGCGTTGCGCGAGGGCGCATTCAAAGGCTGGACGCCGACCTGGATGTTGGGCCGGCGCGTGCGCGGCAAAAAGCTCGGGATCATCGGCCTCGGTCGCGTCGGCCAGGCGATCGCGACGCGCGCGAAAGCGTTCGGCCTGGCGATCCACTACCACAACCGAAAGCCGATCAATCCGCACGTCGAAGAGGCGCTCGGCGCGACCTATTGGGACAGCCTCGACCAGATGCTCGCCCGAATGGACATCGTCTCGGTGAATTGCCCGCACACGCCGGCGACCTATCATCTCCTCTCGCGGCGGCGGCTCGAGCGTCTCGCCCCGCACGCCTATGTGGTGAATATCTCACGTGGGGAGATCATCGATGAGGACGCGCTGGCGGAAATGATCGCCGAAGGCCGGCTC
Source organism: Pseudomonadota bacterium (assembly GCA_039187035.1). Classification (GTDB taxonomy): domain Bacteria; phylum Pseudomonadota; class Alphaproteobacteria; order Caulobacterales; family Parvularculaceae; genus JAJFFW01. The sequence continues at coordinate 13,539 of JBCCZS010000075.1, forward strand.
GCCGGGGCCGGGCTCGACGTTTTCCAGAATGAGCCGCAGCCCGACGAGCGGCTGCTGGCGTCGCCGAACGTCGTCATGCTGCCGCATATGGCGTCCGCGACCGTGGAAAGTCGGATCGAGATGGGCGAGCGCGTGATCATCAACATCAAAATGTTCGCCGACGGCCATAAACCGCCTGATCGGATCATCCGCGGCCTCTAATTCCCCCCGTTCGCCTGGCGGCGTGAAACACGCTAGGCTCACGTTTCATTGAGCCGGGCGCGCCGCGCGGGCGCATCACGCGATTGCGCCTTGCCATGGGCGGTCGATGCGTTACCGCTCGCGGCGGGGAACGGAGCCTTCTACGATGGGCGGCATGTACACACTGGCGATTGCGAGGGCGATTGCGATCGCCGCAGCGTTCGCGGCGGCTTCGGCGGCGTTCGCCGCCGCCGACGACGGGACCGAAGACGGCGCGCCGCCGCTGCTCGGCGCGCTCGTATCGTTGTCGGACCCCGGCGGCGTCGTTCTGGCGGTGCGCACGCCCTATCTCCCGGCGGCCGGCGAGGAAAGCGCGGGCGCGCTTCGTCTTTCGGTCTACGACGGCGAAG
>JBCCZS010000076.1:0-14045 GCA_039187035.1 Pseudomonadota bacterium
GCCTTGAGGGCCGGTTCGTCGACACGCCCAAGCGCCGCATGGACGACGCGGCGGGCGCCTTTGCGGCGTCGGGCTTCGGAACGCGAGGGCTGCCCGACGCGCCGGTTGCGAACAATGACGACGTCAACGCGGCGAACACCGCGCTCCTCGACGTCGGCGACGAGATTTGGGCCTTGTGGGAGGCCGGGAGCCCGTACCGGATCGATCCGGCGGATTTGTCCGCCCGCGGACCGGTGACCTTTCGCAACGATTTGCGCCACATGCCGTTTTCCGCCCACCCGAAGGTTGAGCCCGGCGGGCGCGTATGGAATTTCGGGCTCGCCTATGGCCGACCGTCGTCGATCATTTGGGCGCTCGCGCCCGACGGATCGCTGGAACGCGCCGAGCTCATCGACCTGCCGCGCACGTCCTATTTGCACGACTGGGCGGTGAGCGAGACGAAGCTGATCTTCCCGCTGCAGCCCTGGGTCTCCGCGCGCCAGCGCCCGCCCTTCGTCACCTCGCTTAAATGGCGGCCCGAAGACGGCATGCAAATTCTCGTCGTCGATAAGGACGACTTTTCCAAGCGCCGCATCTTCGACGCGCCGGCGGCGTTCTTCTTTCACACTGGCGACGCCTACGAGGAGCGCGACGGCACGATCCGCTTCGACGCGTGCTTCGGCGACGGGCCGGTGCTCGGACCGGAGGACGGCGCACGGATCGTCCGCGGTCTGCCCTTGACCGGGCCGACGGCGCAGATGGCGGCGATGACGCTGCGTCCGGACGGAACCGTCCGCTACGAACGAACGGGCGAGCCGGCGGAGTTCCCGGTGACCGATCGCCGGCGTCAGGGCCGCGCGCACGGCGCCGTTTGGAGCGTCACCGAAGACGGCGCCGTCGGCGACGCGCCGTACACGTTCAACGGCGTGATGCGCACCGACTGGAATAGCGGCGGCGTCGATCGGTTCTTTTTCGGGGCCGATCGGTTGGCCGAGGAACACGTCTTCGTGCCGCGCCCGGGGGCGACGGGCGAGCGCGACGGATGGCTTGTGGGCGCGTGGCTGAACGTCGCCGAGCGGGCGACCGAACTGGCGGTCTTTGACGCCGCCCGTCTGGCGGACGGCCCGCTGGCCGTGTGGCGGTCAGACGTCGCCTTGCCCATCGGCTTCCACGGCCTTTGGCGGGGAGCCTAAGCGCGGGGCTCGGGCGCGTTGAAATCGGCCGCCAGCGCGCGCGCCGATCTGATGAGCTGCCGGGCGAAATCGCGCGGCGATAAAAGTCCGTCGAAGTCGGGGTCGCGTCTTTCAAATGGTTCCGACGTGCGCACGCGCATGCCTTTGCGCCGCAGGGCTTTATCGATCCCGAGAATGGCCTCCGCCTGGTAGACAAGACCGTTCGTGAGCTTTTCGATCAGCGCGTCGGGCGGCTGACCGGCGGCGACCTCCCGGTCCCACGCTCAGAAATCGCCCGATTCTATCGGTCGGACGCATCCGGCAGGGCGAATGCGATCAATCGGTCGTTTAGCCTCGTCCCGGCGCGCGAATGGCCGCCGGCGTAAATGACGACGAACTGGCGCCCCGCCCATTCATACGTCATCGGCGTCGCTTGTCCGCCGCCCGGCAGGCGGCCTTTCCAGAGTTCGGCGCCGGTCTCGACGTCGAAGGCGCGCAGATAATCGTCCATCGCCGCGCCGATGAAAATGAGCCCGCCCGCGGTGACCACGGGCCCGCCGAAATTGGGCGTACCCGTGTTCCACGCCAGGGCCCCGCCCGAGAGGTCTTCCAGCGTACCCAAGGGACGACGCCAGACGATGGCGCCGTCGGCCAAGTCGACGCCGACCAACAGCCCCCAAGGCGGCGGGGTGCACGGGAGTTGGAGAGGCGAGACGAGAACGTCGCGGCGCATGCCGTAGGGAACGCCCCGTTGGGCGGAGACTTCCGCGTCCGGCGCCGCGGCGTCTTCTGCGGCGAAGTCCGCACGCGGAATAAGCCGTACGCGGTGAACGAGATTTGAAACGTTGACGATGAGAAGATTGCGCGACGGATCGAACGCCGCGCCGCCCCAATTCCCGCCGCCGCCGGTAAACGGACGAATAAGCGTGCCGCCGATCGACGGCGGCTCGAACAACCCGCCGCGTTCGGCCCCCCTGATCGCGCGTCTGCACGCCGCCTTGTCGAGGCCCGTCAGTCCCCACGCGTCGCTCTCCGAAACGCTCGTCGGAACGAGCGCCGGCGTCGCCGTCGGAAAGGGTTGGGTCGGAGAAAGGGCCTCGCCGGGCGCGCCGCCTTGCGGAACCGGACGCTCTTCGATCGGCAAGACGGGCGCGCCCGTCTCACGGTCGAGGACGAACACGAAGCCCGTTTTCGCGACGACGGCGACGACGTCGCGCGCGCGCCCGTCAACCGTAATCGTCAAAAGGCTCGGCTGGGCGGGAACGTCATAATCCCACACGTCGTGGTGCACCGTCTGAAACGCCCAGCGCACCGCGCCGGTCGCGGCGTCGAGCGCGACGATCGCGTTCGCATGGCGATTGTCGCCGGGGCGCAAGCCGCCGAAGAAGTCCGGGCTCGGACTGCCGGTCGGCACAAAGACGAGGCCGCGAGCCGCGTCGACCGATAGGGGCGCCCACGCGTTCGCGTGGCCTTCGACCGGCGCGTCCCCGGCGGGCCAATCGCGGTCCGTCTCGGGCGCGGTGCGCGGGATCGGATCGAACGTCCAACGCAAGGCGCCGGTCGCGACGTCATAGGCGCGCACGACGCCGGCCGGCGCGACGCGGCGGGCGTTGTCGCTAATCGCCGAGCCGATAACGACGACGTCGCCCACGACCGCAGGGGGGGAGGTGAACTGAAATTCGCCCGGCCAATCGAGCGGCATGCCGGGGTCGATCGTGACGATCCCGTCCTGGCCGAAATCGGCGCTCGGTCGTCCGGTTTCGGCGTCGACGGCGATGAGCCGGCTGTCGGCCGTCGCCATAAAGATCCGCGGCTCGCCGTTCGTCATGGCGGCTTGCGCCATGGGGGCTTGTGCAAGGCCGCGGCAGACGAATTGGTTCGCGGGATTGGCGTCCAGATTGATCTGGGGATCGAAGCGCCAGCGCTCTGCGCCCGTTCCCGGGTCGAGCGCGATGATCTCGTTAAACGGCGTGCAAAAAACCAAGAGGTCGCCGACGCGGATCGGCGTGCCTTCCGACGCCATCCGATTGATCGCGCGCGCCGGCCGGGTCTCCATGTCGCCGGTCGAATAGGTCCACGCGACGTCGAGCGACGCGACGTTGCCCCGCGTGACCGCAGTCAGCGACGAATAGCGCGCGCCGCCGGCGTCCCCGCCGTAATGGGCCCAATCGCGCCGGTCCGTCGGCGCCGGGGCGACGACCGCGGCGCGTCCCTCGACGTTCAGCGCGCGCGCCTGCCGTTCAGCGCGCCATCCGTCGCCGGACAGAAGCAACGCGGCAAGCGCGACCGCGACAAAGACGGCGACCATCGTGACGACGCGGACCATAACGGCTCCCGGGAAGACGCCGTCACACTATAACGCCGGCAGGAAATGAATAGCTGCGTGCCGGCTCTCGCGCATGGGGAAAAGGAGTGTCCCCGCTGCGGCCGCGAATCGGCGACAAAGGTCGGATGTCCGTCGCCTTTGCGCTCGCCGACCCTGACGACTTCCTCGCCGCCGCCTCGGCGCTCGCGGCCATGCCGCCCGTCGGCGAGACGGCGAGCGGGCGGCCCTGGCGGTTGCGGCCCGCCGACGAGCGCGCGGCGCTTGCGATTGCGCAATCGATCGGCGTCGACTTTTTCGTCGCGCGCGCGCTCACCTCGCGCGGGGTCGCTGCGGCGGCCGCCGCCGCGCACCTCGCGCCGTCATTGCGCGACAGTTTGCCGGACCCGTTCGTCCTTGCCGGTATGGAGGCCGCGACGGATCGGCTCGCGCGCGCGATCTTATCGGGCCGGACGATCGGGGTTTTCGGCGATTACGACGTGGACGGCGTAACGGCGTCGGCGATCATGCACCGGTATTTGCGCGCCGTCGGCGTCGCGGCGCCCGTCTATTTGCCCGACCGGGCGGCGGAAGGCTACGGGCCCTCCATCGATGCGTTCCGTACGCTGAAGGCGCAAGGCGCGTCGTCCATCGTCACGGTCGATTGCGGGTCGGCCGCCCATGCGGTCGTCGACGAAGCGGCCGCGGACGGTCTTGAGATCGTCGTCGTCGACCACCACCAAATGGACGGGCCGGGGCCTTCGGGCGCGGCGGCGATCGTCAATCCGCAGCGCGCGGACGACGCGTCCGGCCTTGAAGGGCTGTCGGCGGCCGGCCTCGCCTTCATGGTGTGCGTCGCGCTCAACCGCCGTTTGCGCGCCGACGGTCATTTTAAAGCGCGCGCCGAGCCGGACCTCTTGGGGCTCTTGGATCTCGCCGCGCTCGGGCTGGTTTGCGACGTGATGCCGATGACGGGGCTGACGCGCGTCCTCGTCGCGCAAGGGCTTAAAGCGTCGGCCAATCGCGGCAATCCCGGCTTGCGCGCGCTCGCGAAAGCCGCTGGCGCGCGCGGTGCGCCCTCGGCCTACCATCTCGGCTTTTTGCTCGGCCCCCGGATTAACGCAGCCGGCCGGATCGGCCACGCCCGCCTCGCGTTCGATTTGCTGACGAGCGACGACCCGGCGCGCTGCGCCGCGCTCGCCGATCGGCTGCACGTGATGAACGCCGAACGCCAGGCGATCGAGGCGGGCGTCCTTGAGCATGCGATCCACGCCGCGCAGGCCCAGACCGGCGCGGTGCGCGTCGTCGCCGGCGAGGGCTGGCATCCCGGGGTCGTCGGCATCGTCGCCGGCCGCTTGAAAGAGCGCTTCGGGCGCCCGGCGGTCGTCATCGGCGTTGCGGACGGCGTCGGCAAAGGCTCCGGCCGATCGATTTCCGGCGTCGATCTCGGGGCCGCGATCGCCGCGGCGCGCGAGGACGGGCTTTTGATCTCTGGCGGCGGCCACGCGATGGCGGCCGGGCTCACCGTCGCCGCCGATCGCGTTGAGGCGTTGTGCGATTTTCTGAACGCGCGGTTGGCGGCCGACGTCGACGCGGCGCGCGCGCGCGACGGCCTCGACGTCGACGGCGTTCTTTCGGTTCGCGCGGTCAATAAGGCGGTTGCGGACGGGATCGCGGCGGCGGGACCCTTCGGTCCCGGCGCGCCGGAGCCGAACGCGGTGTTTCGCGATGTCGCCGTCGAGGATTTGCGCGCCGTCGGCGCGGGCCACGTGGCGTTTCAGGTCCGCGATGCGACCGGCGCGGGCGCCCGCGCCATCGCGTTTCGGTGCGCCGGGGAGCCGCTCGACGGCATTTTGCGCGCGGGCAAGCGCCTACATCTCGTCGGTAAAATCCGGGTCGACGACTGGCGCGGCGGCGACGCGGCGCAGTTGCACGTCGTCGACGCCGCGATTGCGCCTTAGCGACGGCCGTGGAGGCGGCGGGCGGGGACTTGCGACGCGCCCGCCTTTTCGCCTATATGCGCGGCTCGGTCGGCGCGGGCCCTTCGTCTATCGGTTAGGACGCCAGGTTTTCAACCTGGAAAGAGGGGTTCGATTCCCCTAGGGCCTGCCAACGCCGCGCCGGATTTTCCATCCGTTTGCAGATTGTCGCCGCGCCTGCGACCGGCGCGTTCGTGCGATGCGCGCGCCCCTTTCGCACCTAGTGCGGGCGCACGTTTTAACAGGCCGCGCGTTGATGGGCGCGGCCGGCTCGGCTCCGCGCCGGCGCGAAAATCGCCCATACGGCGCGCGTTGTGCGCCCGGCCTATACTCGCACGGGTATGCTGCGCGTGCGGGACGATTGATTTTCGCCGGCGACTAAGGTTCTATTAACCTTTGTTTACGGGGTGCAACGGCGAGGGAAGTATCTATGCGAGGCCTTTTTGGCGCACTGGCTGCGTCTTTGGCGCTAACGGCGGCGGCGAGTTTTCCGGCGCAAGCGGACGGCATCGACAAAGAGTCGATCATGCAATCGCTGGAAATGCAGGGCTATTCCGTCAGCGAGTTCCAGCCGAACATGGTCGCGGTGGAAGTCGGCGACTTCACGATCCTCGTCGGCGTTTTCGGCCCGGACAGCGACATCTCGTACGTGACCTACCCGACCGGCGTCACGGCGAATGAGGTCAGCTACAAATTTCTGTCCAACTTCAACCGCGACGTGAAGTTCGGACGGGCCTATATCGACCGTGACGGCGACGTAACATTGCAGATGGACCGCAACGCTTCTGGCGGCATTTCGATCCGAAATATCGAATCGGACTTCGACGTCTTCTTGTTGCTGGTTGATAAATTCATGAACGACATTAGCCGGACGGGCTCAGTTTAAGTCCGTACGCAGATTGATTGCAGCGCACCGGGGAGCGTGACGGGGGAATTTTGCGCGTCGACGAACAACCTTTTGGCTCCGGACCGACCGGCATACGACTTTGCCGCGTCGGACGGGCCCGGTTGCGCCGACGTTCAACGAACCCAATCGCGGTTGTAAAAGCCGTCGAATCGTTCCCACCCTATGTCACGGGGACGGGATTTGCATGACTAAGCGGTTGGACGACGAGAACAGCGTCGAGGACGACGCGCCGGAGAGCTTTACAGTTCGCGGCGTCATAAAATGGTTTGACCCCGGCAAAGGCTACGGCTTCATCATCAACGAATCCGGCGACGGCGACGTCCTGATCCACTCGTCTTGTCTTCGCGACGCGGGGCGCTCCACCGCGCGCGAGGGCGCGACCGTCGAGTGCGAAGTCGTCCGTCGCGCCAAGGGCCTCCAAGCGCTGAAACTCCTCACGATCGACGAAAGCACGGCCGCGGCGTTGACGCCCGCCGAACCCGTGGTCAGCCAGACGCCCGCCGGCGACTTTGTGCGGGCGAGCGTTAAGTGGTTCAATCGGGCCAAGGGCTTCGGATTTCTGACCCGCGGCGAGGGGACCGAAGACATCTTCGTCCATATGGAAACGTTGCGCCGGTGCGGCATGGGCGAACTCGTCCAGGGCCAACATGTGCAAGTGAGCTTCGCGACCGGGTCGAAGGGGCTTCTGGCGATCGACGTGCGCCCCGACCAACAGAACTAACGCCAGCCCCCCTTGGTGGGGATGACGTCCGCACCGCGCGCGCGTTAATGGCGTTCGGCGCGCTCCTCCGTTACGGTTGACCGCGCCGCAGCGGCCAGCCCGGCGCGCCGAGGGATGCAACGCCCATGACCCAAATCGTCCACGTCGCTATTCGCTTGGCGGCCGTCCTTGTCCTATGCGCCGGCGCAGGCTGCGGCGTCATCGCCGAGGCCCCGCGTTCGGGCGGCGCGGCGGCCGAAACCGAGGTCGTGATCGAAACCGACGCCGGCGAGGCGCGCTTCACCGTCGAACTGGCCCGATCCGCCGAAGAAAAGCGCGTCGGCCTCATGCATCGCAAATCGCTTCCTGCGGAGGCGGGGATGCTGTTCGACTTCGGCCCCGAGCCTCGGGTCGCGTCCATGTGGATGCGCAACACATTCATTCCGCTCGACATGGCGTTCATCGACGCGGCCGGCGTGATCGTAACGATCGCCGAGGAGACGACGCCTTTGTCGCTGGAGAGCATTTCTTCCGGGGCCCCGGTGGTCGCCGTTTTGGAGGTCAACGGCGGGGCCTTCGCCGCGCGCGGGGTTGCGGTGGGCGATCGCGTGCGCCACCCGTGGTTCGCCGGCGCCCCCTAACAGCGTCGCGCGCTCTTTCCAGGCGGCCCGCCCGCGCCTACACGGATATCCGGAACGGAGCGTAGCGCAGTCTGGTAGCGCATCTGGTTTGGGACCAGAGGGTCGCAGGTTCGAATCCTGCCGCTCCGACCAGGGCCCAGCGCCGGTGTCGTCCAGACGGTCGTCGCCGGGCCGCTCAATCCAGGTACCGTGCGGGGGCCGCTTGTCGGTCCGGGCTAATCTCGCTACGCAACCGTTCGATCCGATTTCGCCCGACGCGGCGAGCCGGCGACACGAAGGCCCGAAACGATGTTCGCGCGCATCTTCCAACCTGCGAAAACCGCGATGCAATCCGGCAAGGCGAAGGCGCGCAGTTGGGTTCTCGAATTTGAGAGCGAAGCCGCCCGGCGCATCGACCCGCTGATGGGGTGGACGAGCGGCGCCGATACGCGCGCCGGCCAAGTGCGGCTGACCTTCGAAACGCGCGAGGCGGCCGTGCGGTATGCCGAAGAGCGCGGCATTCCGTACGCCGTCGAAGCCCCGAAAACCGCGCAGCCGGTTGTGAAAGCCTACGCCGACAATTTCGCCTATAAACGCCGCAAGCCCTGGACGCACTGACGTCCCGCGCGCACCCGCGACGGCCCCGTAGCTCAACCGGATAGAGCAACTGACTTCTAATCAGTAGGTTCCAGGTTCGAGTCCTGGCGGGGTCGCCAATCGGAACAAAAGCTTAGGGGCGGGCGCAACGGGATTGCGTCGCCTGTCGTCGACGTCTCGCTTCCTGAATGCTTGTTATGGTTGTTCGCCGTCGGCGATCGCTTACACCGAGCGCCGTACGCGACTTAGCCGACCGTTAAAGGCGGCCGAGGCGATGCGGACCGGATCCGGTTCGGCGGCGTTTACGCATAGCCGTCGGCCGTACGATAAAGCGCCGCTCAAGGCGAAAAAGGGGGGACAACACCATGAAATACGTTTTGCTCGCCGTCGTCGTTCTCATCGGCGCCGGCGGACTGACGCCGAGCTTCGCTCAGGATGCGGACGGATGCGCCGACCATCCCGCGATCGCTCGCTATCCCGGCTCGGTGCTCGAATGGTGCACGGTCGAAAATTATATGCCGTATAAAGTGCCCGCAGGCCCTGTCACCGGCTATCAGCGCATCGGCGACGTCATCGACGCCGAGGGCCGGGTGACGCGAAATTTCTATTCGCTGAAAGGCGAGCGCACCCATTCGGAAGTCTGGAAGAATTACGCCGACGCGCTGAAAGAGGCGGGTTTTGAGATCATCGGGGAAGGCGTCTTTACCGAGAGCAATGTGAACAAAGACGTCGGCGGCCGCACTTGGAACGGCGTCGTTTATCGAATGAACCCATGGTCCGGCGGCGGCGCGGCGAACAAGATGACCTCAGGGACGGCGTCATCGGGGGGATCGGGCGCCGTCGTCGCCAGGAAAGAGCGCGCCGACGATACGATCTACATTGTCCTGACGATTAAGCAGCACTCTTCAGAGGAAGTCGCGACGCTGATCGATATCGTCGAGACGAAGGAAGCGGAAACGGGGCTGGTCACGGCGAACGCGGACGCCATGGGCGAGGACATGGCGGAACTCGGGCGGACGGTGCTGTACGGTCTGATGTTCGACCACAACGAAGCGACGCTGACGCCGGCGTCAAAACCGGCGCTCGACGAGATCGCGAAATTTCTGAACGGGACCGATCGCGCCTTCTACGTTGTCGGGCACACGGATTCGACCGGGGCGTTTTCCTACAATCGGAAACTCTCCGCTGATCGCGCGCTGTCGGTGCGCGAGGTCTTGCTCCGGGATTATGGGATCGCCGCCGAGCGGCTTGAAGCCCATGGCGTCGGGCCGCTCGTGCCGGTGTTTTCAAACGGCTCCGAAGGCGGGCGCGAGAAAAACCGGCGCGTTGAACTTGTCGAGAAATAGCCTCTACCGCGCAGGCGGGGCCTGGCGTGCCGGGAACGAGCACGTCTGCCTAGGCGCGAGCAATGTCGGCGCCGTGCATCGACGATAGGGGCGGGCGGTGCGGGACGCCGCTAAGCCTGCTGCCGCCGAAGCGCTCGTCGACCACGTATGGGCGCGGCGCGCGCCCATGGCCGGCCGGTTCTCCAGCGCTATGCCTATAGGGTCCGACAACAGATGAAGATTCGGCGCCGTAAGGCGCTGATTTTATCAGTGTACGACGATCCGGCGGCGTCGCCCCGCTCGACGACGTGACGGCGGATTGTAGAAATTCGGCCCGCACGCGTGTGGCGGCGGACGGAGCGCGATGACCCCGACCGCCGAAAAAAAGCATCGATCGGGGCGCGGCGCACTCTATCCGTCGGAACCTGTCACCAACCGAAACGCACGCCGGCGCGGGCGCCGACTTGGCCGGTGCGGGTCGCAACGCCGACTCCCGCGTTGAAGCTCGCTTTCGACGACAAGCGGGCCGCGGCGCTAAACGCCATGCCGTTCGATCCGGCGTAGTTCCCCCAATTGCCGCTGACCGCGAACGACTCGTTCTGCTGCAGCCAGGTTGAGCCGGCCATCGCCATCGACAGCGCGACGCCGTCATTGGCCTCACGGATCAAGTCCTCATTGGCCGCGATCGCCGTCGCGAGCGCGTCGAAATTGGTGTCGAAATTCGAAAAACGATTGTCGAGATCGCTGATCGCCAGGCTGTTCGCGGCGATGTCGGACGTGTTCGTCGAAATCTGCGCGACCGTCGCGCCGCCGTCGGTCGCGAGGTTGCCGGCCGCGTCCGCGGTGACGAATTCGATCGGCCCGGCCTGGGCGGCGCGGCTCGCGGCCGACGTCACGCCCGATACGGTGAGCGTGGCGGCGCCCGTGCCGATGACGACCTGGTTCGCCCGCGTCGCGGCGGCGCCCGCGCCGATCGCGACCGCGTTATCAAAATTTGCCGACGCGTCGGCGCCGATGGCGATCGCCGACGCGCCGCCGGCCGTCGCGCCGACGCCGGACGGGTCGTCGTCCGCATCCGATCCGAGCGCGATCGCGTTGTCGCCCGTGGCGAGCGCATTTTCCGCGCCGGCGAAGCTTTCGACGCCGGACGCCTCCGCGTCGTCGCCGACGGCCGTCGCGCCTTCGGCGGAGGCGATGGAATTGCCGCCCAGCGCGACCGCGTCGTTCGCGCCCGCCTCTGCAAAGACGCCGACGGCGACGCCGTCGCTGCCGGTCACTGCCGAGCCGGCGCCGATCGCCGTGCCGGCGACGGACGCGACGGTCGCGTCCGGCCCGACGGCGACCGCGCCGGGCGCCGTCGTCGTCGCTTCGCGGCCGATGCCGACGGAATCGGTTCCTTCGACGCTCGATCCGGGTCCGATGGCGACCGCGGCGACGCCGTCGCTGGTCGAGAAATCGCCGATCGCCAACCCGCCGTCGTCAAGCGCTGCGGCATTGCCGCCGATCGCCTGGGCGAAGTCGCCGCTTGCGACCGCGTCGGCGCCGATGGCGACGGCTTCTTCGCCTGACGCGACCGCGCCGTCGGCGTCGCCGTCAGCGCCGTCCGGTCCGCATGCAATCGCATCCGCGCCGGGCGCTGCGGCGTTCTCGTCGCCGTCGACGCCGTCGGTGGCGACGCCGTCGCCGTTGCTATCGAGCAAACACGTCTGCGCCGCCGCCGGCGTCGCCGCCAACAGGCCCGTCGCCGCCAAGAGCCAAGCGACGTGCCCGCCGCGCGATAATCCGTACGTCATGAAATCCCTCCGTTTGATGCCGCTGACCCGCGTCGCCACGGCCTCGCGGGCGACGCTTAGGAGGGAGAACTAGAAGCGGTTGACGCGGTCGAATCAATCAACCGGCCGAACGAGGGCGCACATCGCTGCTCACGCCGATCGCCTCGGGCCGGCGCGTGAACAGGTTTACGGGCTCTATCTGGCGCACGCTGATGATGACGGCGGGCCGACGTCGCGCTTTACAAGGCCGGAAGCGACGTCTCTTCCACGTCTTCCGTCGGTGCGGCGAGTTCGAGTTTGACCGTCAGCTTACGGCGTGCGCCGGGGGCCGTCATGCGAAACGGCTCGAAGCCCGCTTTGGCGATGAGAATATCGGCGTCCTCTGCAAGCGCGAGCGTGCAAGGGGTTTCGCACTTCCCGTAGCCGTCGACGCTGACGGTTGCGCCGGCCGGGTCCGACGTGATGGTCGTCATGCGCGGGCCGCCGCCCGTGTTTGCGCAGGCCGTCGCGCCGACGAAGACGGCGGCGATCGCGATAAGGCGTATCCGGACGGTCGTCATGGGCGGCTCCTTCGGTTTCGCGGCGGCGGGCTATGCGCGTGCTTCGGCGTCGGCTGATTCGGCGGCCGCGCGCGATTGCGCGGCCGCCATCGATTGGAAGGCGGCGTCAAGGTCGGCGATTAAGTCGTCGGCGTCTTCCAGCCCCGCGCTGATCCGCAAGACGGGACCTTCGTCCGTCCACGGTTTGGCCGTGCGGTAACGTTCCGGTCGAGCGTGGATGCACAGACTTTCATAGCCGCCCCAAGAAAACCCCATCCCGAACAGGCGGAACGCGTTGAAAAACGCCTTGAGCGCGGCAAGAGGGACGGGTTTCAGGACGACGCCGAAAAGGCCGCTCGCCGCGGCAAAGTCGCGTTTCCAGACGGCGTGACCGGGCGAGCCCTTCAACGCCGGATGGAGAACGCGGTCGACCTCGGGGCGCTTTTGCAGCCATTTTGCGAGCTTCAGGCCGGTTTCCTCGTGCTGCTTTAGCCGCACGGCGAGCGTGCGCAGACCGCGCAGGGCCAGCCAGGCGTCGTCCGCCGAGACGTTCACGCCGAGCTGCAATTGGGCGTCGAAGATCGCTTTGGCGGCCTCTTCGTCGGCCGCGCTCATCGTGCCGAGGAGGCAGTCGGCGTGGCCGACCATATATTTCGTCGCGGACTGAATGCTGACGTCCGCGCCGAGGGCGAGGGGTTTGCAGCACAGGCCCGCAGCCCACGTGTTGTCGACGACGAGGCGCGCGCCTTTCGCGTGCGCCGCCTCCGCGATCGCGGGGATGTCCTGGACTTCAAACGTGAGCGAGCCCGGGCTTTCGGCGAAAACGACGGTCGTGCGGTCGTCGATGAGGTCGGCGACGGACGCGCCGATCATCGGGTCGTAATAAACGGTCTCGACGCCGAAGCGCTTGAGGAAGCGATCGCAGAATTTGCGCGTCGGATCGTAGGCCGCGTCCGTCATGAGCACTTTGTCGCCGGGCGACGCAAAGGCCAGAAGCGGGATCACGCAGGCTTGCAAGCCGGACCCCGCAAGGCGCGTCTCGTGGGCGCCTTCAAGGACGTTGACGGCTTGCTCGAGGGCGCGGTGATTGCTCGTGCCGAGCCGGCCGTAGGCGATCGACCGCGCGCCCTCCAGGTAATCGTCATAGGTCGGAAAGAGGATGGTCGAGGCCCGTTCGACGGGCGTGTTGACCGGGTGCGCCGGCCGGCGCTTCGGGCGGCCGGCGGCGATCAGTTTCGTCGTCTTCTTCATGGGGGTCGTTCTACGTGATGCGCGCGACGCCCGCTACTCGGGAGCGGCCGTTACGCCTCGGCGGCTTCGGTCGCGCGGTCGTCGGCGGCGCCGGGGACTTCCACGCGCCCGCTGCGCCGGCCCGTCACGGCGAACCCGAATTTTTGGTACAATGGAAGCGCGGCCGGATGGTCGAGGCTGCACGTCTCCAACGTGACGCGCTCCGGGCCCAGCGCCCAGGCCGCATCGATCGCATGGTGCAAGAAAAAGCGGCCGAGCCCGAGGCCGAGATAGTCCGGCACGAGCCCGAAAAACTTGATTTCGACGACGCCTGTGCGGCGTGCGTCGAGTTCGGCGAGGCCAGCCGGCGCGCCGTCGATGTAGAGCACCAACAAGTGGTTGTCGTCGTGGTGGATGATCGTCGTCAGCGCCGCGTCGCTCATGGTCTTGCGCGACACCCAATAATGCGGGTCGCCGACTTGCGCGTAGAGGTAGCGGTAAAAGTGCACGGGCGGCTTGAGCGCGCGCAGGATCGCTGTGCGCCGGCCGACCGGGGCGGCCGGCGGCGCCGCGTCGCGCCGCGCCGTCTGTTCAAGGTAAGTGATGACGACGTCGAACACGCGCGTCATGCCGAAGCTCCTTCGATGGCGGCGGCGATGACCGGGAACCGGTCGGGATCGTTGGTCTCACGGCCCCATTCAGCCCACGACCCGTCATAGACCCGCCAGTCCTCGCGGCCGAGGACGGCGAGCGCGAGGGCGACGAGGCACGCCGTCACGCCGGAGCCGCACGTGGCGATGACGGGCCGGGCGTCGGCGCCGCGTTCCGCAATCGCCGCGGCGAGGGCCGAAGCGGGGCGCAACCGGCCGCCAGGATCGACGATCGCATCGGCCGGCCAATTGACCGCGCCCGGCGCCGCGCCC
>JBCCZS010000077.1:0-13733 GCA_039187035.1 Pseudomonadota bacterium
GCGGGTCCCAAGCTGATCGAATACAATGTCCGCTTCGGCGATCCGGAATGCCAGGTGCTGATGCGCCGCCTCGATGAAGATCTTTTGCCGCTGTTGCGCGACGTCGCCGCCGGCGCGCTTGTCGACAGACCGCTCGCCTGGTCCGCGGACGCGGCGGCCTGCGTCGTCCTCGCCGCAGACGGCTATCCGGGCGCCTATGAAAAAGGCTCGACCGTTCGCGGCGTTGACGCCGCCGAGGCCCTGCCGGGCGTCGTCGTTTTCCACGCGGGCACGCGGCGCGACGGCGCGGCGCTGCGCGCCGCCGGCGGGCGCGTCCTCAACGTCACCGCCGTCGGGGCCTCGCTGGAAGAGGCGCTTGCGCGCGCCTATGCCGGCGTCGACGCGGTCGATTGGCCAGCAGGTTTTCACCGGCGCGATATCGGGTGGCGCGCCGCGGGCGGCCCCGCGCCGCGCCCGGCCGCCGGGGCCCTATGAAGCCCGTCGCCAAATGGGCCGCGAACGCGCGCCGGTTCACGTTTCAGGGCTGGCCGATCGCCTATTGGACGAGCCGCGGCAAACCGGACTTGCCGCTCTTGTTGTTGATCCATGGCTATCCGACCTCATCGTGGGATTGGACGGCGCTGTGGCCGGCGTTGAAGGGACGGTTCCGCCTCGCAGCGCTCGATATGTTGGGCTTCGGGCTCTCGGCCAAGCCGCGCAAACACGTTTATGAAATCGCTCAGCAAGCGGACCTCCAGGAAGCGCTGTTGGAGCATCTCGGCGAAGGCGCGGCGCACATCTTGGCGCACGATTACGGCGTCACCGTCGCGCAGGAATTGCTCGCACGCGAAAACGAAGGCGCGTTGAGCTTCGCCATACGATCCGTCTGCTTTCTAAACGGCGGTCTCTTTCCGGAGGCGCACCGCCCGCGCCCGTTGCAAAAGCTCGCCGCCTCGCCGCTCGGTCCCCTGGTCGGCCTCCTGATGACGAAGGCGCGTTTTTCCGACGCGTTCGCCGAAGTCTTCGGGCCCGACGCCCCGCCGTCCGCGGAAGAACTGGACGGCCACTGGCGGCTCATCACCGAGGGCGGCGGCAAGGCCGTTATGCACAAACTCCTGCGCTACATGGTCGAACGACGCGCCAATCGCGCGCGTTGGGTCGGCGCGCTTTCGGCGACGCGCGCGCCGTTGCATTTGATTAGCGGCGCCGCCGACCCGGTCTCCGGGCGCTCAGTCTACGATGCGTTTCCCGAGCATGCGCCGGACGCCGGCGCGGTCAGCCTCGACGGCGTCGGTCACTACCCCCACACCGAGGCCCCGGCCGCAGTCGCCGAAGCCTTTTTCGCCTTTCACGACGCCTTCTCCGACGGTCCGCGCTCGGATTTTGCGGCGTCCTAAACGCAAAGCGACGGGATCCGAACGTGACCGATACGCAAGAGGACTATGCGGGCGTCGCCGACGCGCCGGCCCATCTCGCCTTAGACGGGGCCCGGTTGGAACGCTACATGACGGACGCGATCCCGGGGTTTGAGGGCCCCGCCCGCGTTCAGAAGTTCAAAGGCGGCCAGTCGAACCCGACCTATTTGATTTCGACGCCGACGCGCTCATACGTGTTGCGCCGCAAACCGCCGGGCGATCTCCTACCCTCCGCGCATGCCGTCGACCGTGAGTACCGCGTCATGACGGCCCTCGGCGCGCAAGGCTACCCCGCCCCCAAAACTTACGCCCTCTGCGAGGATCCGGACGTTCTCGGCACGGCCTTTTTCGTGATGGACTATGTCGAGGGACGGATATTCTGGGACGCCTCGCTCCCGTCCGTCGCGTCGGAGGATCGCCGCGCCTTGTTCGACGCGCTAACGGACGCGCTCGCCGCGCTGCACCGGATCGATCCGGATGCGGCCGGCCTCTCCGACTACGGAAAACATGGCGGCTACTTCGCCCGCCAGGTCGCGCGCTGGACAAAGCAATACAAAGCCGCCGAAACCGAACCGATCGACGATATGGACCGGTTGATCGCCTTTCTGCCGGACGCCGTTCCGTCGGACGACGAAACACGGATCGTGCACGGCGATTATCGGTTCGACAACGTCATTATGGACCCCGTCAAACCCGCGGTTCGGGCGGTTCTCGATTGGGAGTTGTCGACGCTCGGTCATCCGTTGGCGGACTTTACTTACTACCTCATGGTCTGGCATTTCCCGCCGACCGTGCGCGGCGGCCTCGCCGGCCGTGATCTCGCCGCGCTCCAAATACCGAGCCTCGACGAGACCGTCGCTCGCTACTGCGCCGCCGTCGGCCGCGCGGACTTGCCGGCGCTCGACGTCTGCCTCGCCTACAATATGTTCCGGCTCTGCGCGATCGCCCAAGGCGTCTACGCCCGCGCCTTGCAGGGCAATGCTTCGTCCGAACAAGGCATAAAGATCGGCGAGCAGATCAAACCGCTCGCGGCCCTCGCCTGGCATTACGCCGGAAAAGCCGGCGCCTGAAGCGCGAGGCCGCCCCCCTGACGCTATTGGCTTTCGGCGCGCATCGCATCGCGCAGGGCTCGGAATTCATTACCGTCGTACCAATTCGGCCAGTCGTCCGAATACGCCATGCCCGCCCCGACCTCGTAGAGAAGATCATGCGTGCCCGCGACCCCCGTTAAGTCCCAGGACGGATCGTATTCGTCGCTCGGCTTGTGGTAACGATTGGCGGTGTAGTCGGCTGCGAACGCCTGGCCCGCGGCTTCGCCGCCGGCGACCAAGTCGACGCCGCTCTTGGCGTAGAGCATCGGCACGCCTTTTTTGGCGAGCGAGATGTGGTCTGAGCGATAAAAATATCCCGCTTCAGGCTTTGCGTCGGGCCGCAGATATCGCCCGCGCGCCGTTGCCGCCGTCTTGAGAAGATCTTCCAGTTCGGACGCGCCGTAGCCGACCACGATAACGTCTTTCGACGGCGGCGTCGGCAAGAACGCGTCGATATTCACCCCGCCGACGATGTTCTCAAGCGGGACGGTCGGCCGTTCGCCAAAGTAAGCGGAACCGAGGAGGCCGGATTCCTCGGCGGTGACCGCGACGACGAGAATCGACCGATCGGGCGCGTCGTCCGCCTTCGCGAACGCCTCCGCAACGCTCAACACGCCGGCCGTACCCGTCGCATTGTCGACGGCCCCGTTGGCGACGTCGTCGCCTTTCTGGCCGAACATCCGGCCTAAATGATCCCAATGCGCCATATACAGGACATATTCATCGGGCCGCTCATCGCCGGGCAGAACGCCGACGACGTTCGCCGACGCGTTTCGCCGGATGGAGTTGACGACCTTTCCGGACGCTTTGAGATCGCCCATCGGGATCGCTTTGAAGCCGCGCGTCCTGGCGGCTTTCTGCACGGCGTCAAAGTCGAGCCCCGCATTGTCGAACAGCCGGCGCGCGACGTCCTCCTGGATCCACGCTTCAAGCGCCGCGCGCCCCGCGCCCCCGTCCGGTCGTTCCAGGTCCAGCTGCGGGCCGGACCAGCCGCCCTCGACGACGCCCCACGGGTAGGACGCGGGATCGGTTTGATGGATGACGATGGCCGCAGCCGCGCCCTGGCGGGCCGCTTCCTCGTATTTGTACGTCCACCGACCATAGTAGGTCATCGCGCGACCGTTGAAGAGGTCGTCGTCGCCCGTCGCGAAACCAGGATCGTTGATCAGCATCACGACGGTTTTGTCTTTAACGTCGAGGCCGTCATAGTCGTTCCAACCATACTCAGGCGCAACGACGCCATAGCCGACGAAGACGACGTCGCTGTCGTCAAAAGCGATTTCGTCCACGACGCGTTTGGTCCAGTAAACGGCTTCGGTGCGGGGCGCTAAGCGTTCGCCGTCGATAGCGAAGAACGATTGCTCCGGGCGCAACGCGACTTCAACGAGCGGAACCGCCTGTTCGTAGCTATCGCCGACGCCGGGCTGGAGGCCGATCGCCTTCATCTGCGCAATCAAATAGTCGCGGGTTTTACGCCCGCCTTGCGTCACCGGCGCGCGGCCCGCGAACGCGTCGGAGGACAAGGTTTCAATCCGTTTACGGAGCGCCTCGGCGTCGACGATCGCATCAATCGTAGCGCCGGCCGCCGATCGGTTCGCCGCAACGGTCTCTCCTGAGGCCGTCGCCCGCGCGCCTGGCGCGTCCGCGCCGTCTTTCGATGCATCGCCGCAACCGGCGACGGCCAGAAAAGCGGCGAAGAACGCCGCGCGCAAACCAGCATTTGACCCCATGAATAGCCCCTTGATGTCGGTATTATTCGTCAGCTGCGGAAGCTGACAGCCGCATTGCACGCCGTCAAACCGCGCGCTCCCCGTCGCGCAGCTGGCGCAATCAGCCGGCGCGGCGCGCGTAAGAGACGTCTGTCGCGTTCGGCGATAAGGGCGACAGGCGGTCGCGCAATTCGTCGAGCGGGGCGGAACGCCCGTCCGGTTGGACGATCCGTACATGGAACGGTTTCAGCCCCCGCGCGTGCGCGGCGCCGCAGGAATGCGCAATCATGGCGACGTCTTTACGCATTTTCTCGACATAATTGGCGACGCCCTCCGCTTTGACCTTCGGCTTCAGTCCGGCCTGCAGGTTCTTTTTGTGGGTCGTGACGCCGGTCGGGCACGTATTCGTGTTGCAACGCAGGGCTTGAATGCAACCGATCGCGAACATGAAGCCCCGGCCCGTGTTCACAAAATCCGCACCCGCACAATAAGCGAACGCGACCTCCGCGGGGGTCACGAGTTTGCCGGACGCGATAACGACGATCCGGTCCTTCAGGCCCCGGCGCTCCAGGACGTCGACGACCATCAAGAGCGCTTGCTTCAACGGCAGCCCGACATTGTCCATCAACGACATCGGCGCCGCGCCGGTCCCCCCGTCGCCGCCGTCGATCGTTAAAAAGTCCGGGGCGCTTTCAACGCCGCGACGCTCAATCTCGTCGCACAAATCGAGGAGCCAGCCATAGGCGCCGATCACGAGCTTAACGCCCGTCGGCAGCCCGGAGACCCGGCGGACCCGATCAACGAAATCCAAAAGTTCGCCGACATTGTCGATTTCCGGATGGCGGTTCGGCGAGATTGACGGCTCGCCCGCGGGAATACCGCGGATCTTGGCGATTTCTCGGGTGACTTTCTCGCCCGGCAAGATGCCGCCCTTCCCCGGTTTGGCGCCCTGGCTGAGCTTGATTTCGATCATCTTGACTTGCGGTTTGCCGGCGACGGCGCGCAGCTTATCCTCCGACAACGTCCCGTCGTCGTTACGAACGCCGTATTTCGCCGTGCCGATTTGAAAGATAATGTCGCACCCGCCTTCTAGGTGCCACGGGGACAGGCCCCCTTCGCCGGTGTTCAACCAACACCCCGCTTTCGCCGCCCCCCGCGAAAGCGCTTGCAGCGCCGGCTTTGAGAGCGACCCGTAACTCATCGCGGAAATGTTCAATACCGACGCGTGGGCGTATGGGTGCTCGGTATAAGGACCGATCACGACCGGCGGCGGATCGCTCGCCTCTTCGTCTAATTTCGGAAACGGGCAGTTGACGAAGATCGGCGTGCCGACGATCGTCAAATTCCGCGTCGAGCCGAACGGCATCGTATTGCTGCGCCCCTCGGCCGACTTGTAGATCCAATCGCGTTCGGCGCGGTTGAACGGCATTTCCTCGCGGTCGAGCGCGAAAAAATATTGGCGAAAAAACTCGCCGAGACGCGTGAACAACTCGCGGAAACGGCCGACGACCGGAAAGTTATGTCGAACGGCGTCGTGCGACTGCGTCGCATCAGCGACGAACATGCCGACGACGACCAAAATCCCCGCGCCGAAAACAAAAACGAACAGCGACGACAGGAACTGAAGCCCCGTCATCGTGAAGTCGGCAATAATAGACATGGCGGCTCCGCTGACCGATACGCCGGGAGGCTAGCCAAAAAATCCGCACCGCAACAGACGGCGCCGGCGCCTCGTCCGCACGCCGGCCCGGTCGGGCGTTGGTCCTTCAAACGCGTGCGGTCACTCGGCGGCGAGCGCCTGAGGCGGCGTCCAGCGAAGCGTCGGCCGGCGCGCCGCGCCGGTCTCATCGAGACGCCGGCGGGGCGTGAACCGGGGCGCGGCCTTGAAGCGCGCCGTTTCGCCGGCTTTCGCCTGGCGCGCGAGGGCGAGCAGCGCGTCGCAAAAGCGATCAAGCTCGGCCTTCGATTCCGATTCGGTCGGCTCAATGAGCATCGCGCCTTTGACGACGAGCGGGAAATACATCGTCATCGGATGATAGCCCTCTTCGATCATCGCTTTCGCGAAATCGATCGTCTCCAGCCCGGTTCCCGCCAGGAAGCGATCGTCGAAAAGCGCCTCGTGCATGCAAAGGCCGGGGAAAGCGGGCGTCATTTCTTTCGACAATCGCGCCAAGACGTAGTTTGCGTTCAACACCGCGTCTTCCGACGCTTGCCGCAGGCCGTCCGAACCGTGGCTCATCATGTAAGAGAGCGCGCGCACGAACATGCCCATCTGGCCGTGGAACGCCGTCATGCGGCCGAAACTCTCTGAGGCCTCGGTCATCGCCGCACCCTCCGCCGCCGCCGCCCGGCGCGTTTCGACAAGATGAAAGACGCCGTCTTTCTCAACGACGGTCGGAATGGGCGCGTAGGGCGCCAGCGCAGCCGACAACACGGTCGGGCCCGACCCCGGGCCGCCGCCGCCATGCGGCGTTGAAAACGTCTTGTGCAGATTGATGTGCATCGCGTCGACGCCGAGATCGCCGGGCCTCGCCTTGCCCGCGATCGCGTTGAAATTCGCGCCATCGCAATAAAAGTAGCCGCCCGCCTCATGTACCGCGTCGGCTATCGCGCGAATGTCGCGCTCGAAAAGCCCGCACGTGTTCGGGTTGGTCACCATGATGCCCGCAACGTCCGGGCCGAGCTTGGCTTTCAGCGCCTCAAGATCGACGCGCCCGGTATCGTCGGCGGGAATGTCGTCGACGGTGAAACCGCATTGAACGGCCGTGGCGGGGTTCGTTCCGTGCGCGGATTCCGGGGCGAGCACGCGCCTGCGCGTCGCCGTCTCGCCGCGCGCGTCGATCGCGGCGCGCACCGCCATCATGCCGCAAAGCTCGCCATGCGCGCCCGCTTTCGGGCTCATCGCGACGGCCGGCATGCCGGTCATTTCTTTAAGCCAATGGGCGAGCGTGTCGATCAATTCCAACGCGCCCTGCACCGTCGCTTCCGGCTGCAGCGGATGAATGTCCGCAAAGCCTGGAAGCCGCGCCATTTTTTCATTCAGGCGCGGGTTATGTTTCATGGTGCAGCTGCCGAGCGGGAACGGCCCCATGTCGATCGCGTAGTTCTTCTGGCTGAGGCGCACGAAATGGCGCATCGTTTCCGGCTCGGAAAGCCCCGGGAGCCCGATCGTCTCGGTGCGCTCCAATCCGCCGAGGCGCGCGGCGCGCCCCTCCGGCTCCGGCAGGTCGACGCCCGTTCGTTCGAACGCGTCCTTTTCGAAGATCAGGCTTTCTTCGATGACGAGGCCGCGATTGCCCGTGAAGGTTTGCGGCTCGCCATGCTCGACGGGCTGCGGCGCCGTCGGGCGCCCTTGATCATTCATCGCCATCTAACACTCCCGGTCCGCCTGCAGGCGGCATTCCCATAGGTCCCAGCACAGCGGTGCGCGATGCGCCGCCGTCCGACCGATCTCGAATTCGCGTTCGGCGATAATCGTCATCGACCGCGCCCCTTAAGCATCCGACGCTCTTTCGTCCGTGGTGCGCATAAGCGACGGCGATGCGCCGCCGCCGCCCCGGGCCGGGTCGTCCGCCGCCTCGGGTATACGCACAATTCCGGCGACGTCACTTTTCGCGACCGGCCGATCGCAAAACCGCAAACCGCCCGGCTTGTCTTCAGCAATCCATTCGAACTCGACGATCGCGCGCAACACCGCGTGCTCGCGCGCGCGTTCTTCGTCGACGCCAAAAACGCGCAGGCGCTCAGGATTGGCCGCATACCCCATACCCGACATTTCCAACTCGCACGCCCACCCCCCGTGGCGGTATTGTCGCGGCGGGCTGATGGAGATCCGCGCCGTCGACACGCCCTCGGGCAAGTCGATCTCGAACGTTCTCTCCAACCACCCGGTCAAGCGAGCGTCTCCGTCAACGCGCCGGCGAACGCCGCGATGTCGGCGTCGCTGACGCATTCGGTCGCGGCGACGACCATCAGGTTCGCGGCCTCAGGCACGTCGAGCCACAAGCGGTCGCCCGGCGCGCCGGCGATGACGCCTTTGTCGGCGAGCGCATTGACGACGCCCGAGGCCGGTTGCGGCAAGCGAACCGTGAATTCGTTGAAGTACGCCTGGTTGACGACGTCGACGCCCGGCACGGCCGACAGCGCGTCAGCGGTCTTGCACGCGGCCTCGTGGTTTAACGTCGCGAGACGGCGCAGGCCCGCCTCGCCGAGAAGCGTCATATGCACGGTGAAGGCGAGCGCGCACAGCCCCGAGTTCGTGCAAATGTTCGACGTCGCTTTATCGCGGCGGATATGCTGTTCGCGCGTCGACAGGGTCAAGACGAACCCGCGCGCGCCTTCCGCATCCGTCGTTTCGCCGCACAGGCGCCCGGGCATTTGGCGCATGTATTTCTGGCGCGTTGCGAAGAGGCCCACATACGGCCCGCCGAAATTCAGCCCGTTGCCGATCGACTGCCCCTCGCCCACGACGATGTCCGCCCCCATCGCGCCCGGCGATTTGACGGCCCCGAGCGAGACGACTTCGGCGACGACGGCGACGAGCAACGCGCCCTTGGCGTGCGCCGCCTCCGCGATCGGCGTCAGGTCGCGCACGGCGCCGAAAACATCGGGGTTCTGAACAATGACGCAGGACGTGTCGTCGTCGATGAGCGCGGTCACGTCGGCGCGGCCTTCCGGGTCGATCGGGGCCATGACGACGGCGTCGCCGACGAGTTCGGAATTGGTGCGGGTGACCGCCGCATAATGCGGGTGAACGCCGCCCGCGATGACGACGCGATTTTTCTTGGTGACGCGTCGCGCCATCAGCGCGGCTTCCGCGCACGCCGTCGAGCCGTCATACATGGAAGCGTTCGCCACCTCCATGCCGGTGAGCGCGGCGACTTGCGTTTGGAACTCGAACAAATATTGCAGCGTGCCTTGCGCAACCTCCGGCTGGTAGGGCGTATAGGACGTTAAAAATTCCGACCGCTGAATGATGTGATCGGCTGTCGCCGGGACGTGGTGTTTATAAGCCCCGCAGCCGAGAAAGAACGGGCCGTCGCCCGCGGCGCGGTTCTTGGCGGCCATCGCGCCGAGCGCGCGTTCGACAGCCAATTCGCCCTGTTTGGTCGGCAAATCGAGCGACGGGTTTAACGCGTCGACCGGAACGTCGGCGAACAAATCGTCCACAAGGTCGACGCCGACGGTCGCCAGCATGGCGCGCCGGTCGTCAGGCGACAACGGCAAATATCGCATCGTCATTACTCTCCGTTCCGCTTAATCGCCGCCGCCGTCACCGCCGCCGTCGCTATCTCCGTCTGAGCCGCCGCCGCCGCCGACGCCGCCGCCATCGTTCAACGATTTACGCCGCTGTCCGGCCGCGACGCCAATGCCGGCCCCGAGCGCGACGCCAAGAGCGACGCCCAGCGCAATATTATCAAGCGCGACGCCGATCGCCGTTCCAATGCCGACGCCGACCGCCAACCAAACCCCGAAAGCCCCGCCCATCCGATCAGCCTTCCGTATGCGTTTTATAGGCCGCTTCGTCCATCAACGCGGCGAACTCCGCCGGGTCGGACGGCTTAAGCTTTACGAACCAAGCAAGATCGTCCGGGCTTTCGTTGACTTTGGCCGGGTCGTCGACGATCGCGTCGTTGACGGCGACGATCTCGCCCGCGATCGGCGCGTAAACGTCGGAGGCGGCTTTCACCGATTCAACGACCGCCATGTCGTCGCCCTGCCCGAACGATCGCCCGACGTCCGGTAATTCGACGAACACCACGTCGCCGAGTTGTTCGGCCGCATGCGTCGTAATGCCGATGACGGCGACGTCGCCGTCCATGCGCACCCACTCATGATCCTTGGTGAATTTGGTCGTCATAGCGACGGTCCTTTTTGCGCGCGCGGCTAGCCGCGATAATAGCGATGGGGAACGAACGGCGATTCGACGACGGTTGCAGGCAGGGCTTTTCCCCGCACCGTCAACGTCAACGGGGTCCCGACGGCGGCGTGCGCGGCGTCGACATAGCCCATGGCGACCGGCCCGCCGACGCTCGGCCCGAACCCGCCGGACGTCACCCGCCCGACGCTCGCGCCGTCCGCCGACGCGATTTCCGCGCCCGCCCGCGCAGGCGCGCGCCCCTCCGGCTTTATGCAGACGCGTTTGCGCGCGGTCCCGTCGGCGAGCTCTTTGGCGATGCGCGCGGCGCCTGCAAAGCCGCCTTCCGTGCGGCGACGTTTGCCGATGGCGAACCCGAGATCGGCCTCGACCGGCGACACCGTCTCGTCGAGGTCGGACCCGTAAAGGCACAATCCCGCTTCAAGCCGCAGCGAATCGCGTGCGCCGAGGCCGATCGGCTCGACGTCCGGGTGCGCGCACGCCATTTCCGCAAACGCCGTCGCTTTTTCCGCGGGCAACGAAATCTCAAAGCCGTCTTCGCCCGTGTAACCGCAACGCGAGACGGAAACGTCGGCGCCGTCCCACGCGGCGGTGCGCATGGTCATGAAAGTCTGACGCGCGGCGCCCGGAAACGCGGTCTCGACGACTGCGGCCGCCGCCGGCCCCTGGAGCGCGATCAACGCGCGATCGTCGGCCAAGTCGATGTCGACGCGATCGCCGATTTTTTCCCGCAGGAGCGCAACGTCGACGTCTTTGCGCGAGGCGTTGACGACGAGAAACAACACGCCGGCCGCGTCCGGATCCGCCGGGCGCGTGATCATCAGATCGTCGACGATCCCGCCGTCGTCGTTCAACAACACCGAGTAGCGCAGGCGGCCGGCTTTGAGTTTGCGGACGTCGCCGGGAACGACCGTTTCGATTGCGTCGGCGACGGCCTCGTGCGCATCGGGCGCGCCCGCATCGGCCTCGCGCGTCGTCAGCCGCACTTGGCCCATATGCGACACGTCGAACAGCCCGGCCCGCGCCCGCGTCTGCAAGTGTTCTTTCAGGACGCCAGGCGCGAATTGCACCGGCATGTCGTAGCCGGCGAACGGCGTCATTTTTGCGCCCGACGCGCAGTGCAGCGCGTGAAGCGGCGTCCGCTTCAACGCCGCACGTTCGTCACCCGACGGATGGTCTTCCGACATAACGGCCCCTGTCGCGACACGGCGCCGACCGAACGGTCGGCGGCCCCGGCTGCCAGGGAACCTGAGAGATTTCGCGCTAGGCGCCGGCCCGATGCGGACGAGGCGCGCGCTTACTCCTTCGGTGGCCCGGGCTGATCGCCCGGATCTTTCCAGCCTTCGACGACGCAGGCGGTCCTTTTGCCTGAGAGTTTCCGGGGCGGTTGCTCCTTCGGCGTCTGGCGCGCCGACCGGCGGCCGCCAGATCTCTCCCGCAATGCGTCAACGCTTCCGCGCTGCACACAACGCTAGCCGCGCCGTCTGCGATGTCAACGCGCATCCTCGCCGCAGCGTACCGCGGGGCGGGGATCAGAGGCGCTATCGGCCCCTTGCGCGCAATGCGGCGCAACGCCGTTCTCGCCGCCGCGCCGCCCGCCTCATCGCCCCGGCGGCTACGCAAGGTCTGCGATGATCGGACGGACACGGTCGCCGCGCCGGCCCCGGGCTATCCGCCTACGGCCAGTCGACCGCGTCGAAAATCCGGACGGCCTGCGCTTGATTTTCACCGAGCTGCGATACCGGCAGATCGTCGGCCTTAAACACGCCGAGGCTGGCGACCGGCCCGTCTGCCGCGACGCCCGCCACGACCGGATACTCATTGTTGCTGCGGGCGAGCTTGGCCTGCACGTCGTCACGCAACAGGAATTCGACAAACCGGCGCGCATTCTCGGGGTGCGGGGCGTGCGCGGCGAGCGCGACCCCTGAAATGTTCACATGGGCGCCGCGGTCGGACTGGTTCGGAAAGATCACGCCGACCCGCGCGCCGATCGCCGCGGTCGCCGGATCGGCGCTGTCGACATAGCGCGCCACATAATAGCTGTTGACGACGGCGAGCCGGCAAACGCCGGCGGCGACGGCTTCGATCTGGGCGGTGTCGTTGCCTTGGGGTTTACGCGCAAAATTCTGTTTGACGCCCGCCGCCCAGTCGCGCGCGGCGGCCTCGCCGTCATTGGCGATGATCGACGCCAACAGCGATTGGTTGTAAACATTCGTTGACGGACGAATACAGATCTCGCCTTCATAGGCAGGATCGGCGAGATCGGCGTAAGTTTCCAGCCCCTCGGGGCGGCCGGCGTCTTTGTTGTAAATGACGACCCGCGCGCGGCTCGTCACGCCCAGCCACAAATCGTCCGGATGGCGAAAATAGGACGGAACGCGCGCGCTCGCCGCGGGCGCCGCCATTTTTTGAAAAACGTCGCGCTGCTCGCCGCGCCAAAGGACGCCGGCGTCAGCCGTGATGAACAGATCCGCCGGGCTGTTCGCGCCCTCGCGGGCCAGCCGCTCAATAAGCGCGTCGCCCCCCGCTTCGATTACGTTGACCTTGACGCCCGTCTCTTCGGTGAACTGATCGAACAAGACGTAGTCGGTGTCGTAATGGCGGCCGGAATAGAGATTGACGACGCCCGGGGCCGTCGCCCCGACACCGCTTTCACCGGCGCTTTCGCCCGCGCCTTCGCCGCCGCACGCGCCAAGCGCGGCGACCGCTGCGGCGCCGGCGGCGATTAAACGCCCGATCACGGCTTTTCCGTTTGCGCTCGTCATCCGCCGTCTCCCTTTTGCGAGTCGTTATCGAATGCGAGAGCGGGTAGCGAGCGCGGACGATACGGTCAACCCGGCGGGACGCCGGCGTGTACCCATGAAAAAAGCGCCGCCCAGCCGGGCGGCGCTTTGTAAAACCCGGAACCGGCGGGTCGTTAGTTCAGCGCGACCGCGCCCGGGCCGCGGCCGGCCACCGCCACGACTTCGCCGCGCCTAATCGAGCACACAACGTCCATCGGCTCTTTTCCGTCGACGCGCGGCTCCATGCGAATCGCGAGTTGCTTGGTGCCGCCGCCGCGAACGCCCTTAAAGCGCGCGCGGTAATCGCCGGTGCTGACGCCGCGTTGTTCGAGCGCCGAAACGCAAAGCGCGAGTTGCTCCGACGTTGACGCCGCGGCGGCGGGCCCCACGCTCGCGATCAAAACAGCGGCGGCTACAATCGTTTTCTTCAGCATTGAATTCTCCCATGAGTTTTGGCGCCGTCGATTGTCGAACGCCTCATTGCCGAACGTATCCTTCTTACTATATGTTTTTAAAGCGTCAAGTTAATTCGACGGCGGCGACGCTTCTGTTATATTTTTGCAAAAAGATCGGCGGGCTGGATCGCGCCGACGCCGGCGTAAACGGCGCGAGGAATAGCGCCGACGGAGGAAAATCGCTTCGATGTCAAGGACTTATAACCAGGAGTGCATCCTCGCTTACGCGTTGGATTTGCTCGGCGAACGATGGACGCTGCTGATTGTGCGCGAGTTGTTCCTAGGGTCGCGGCGATTCGGCGACCTCCAGAACGCGTTGCCGGGCCTCGGGGCCAACTTGTTGTCGAAGCGGCTGAAAGAGCTCGTCGAGGCGGGACTGATCGCGGGGCCCGACGGCGACGGGCGCGCGCACTATCGGTTAAC
>JBCCZS010000078.1:0-13224 GCA_039187035.1 Pseudomonadota bacterium
CCCGCAACAAGGCGCGCGCCTCGCTGTTCCATTGTTCATTGCCGAGAACGTTTTCCTGGAACCGGCCCGTCACCTCGACGTCGAATTCGGGCAAATAAGCCCGCTTAACGGCTTTGAGCTGGTGTTTCAGGGAATTCCCGTCGCGCAGGAGCGACTGGATCACGGGATGGTCGGCGAGGACCGCGTCGATCGTTTGCTCGGTTAGAACATACGCCCCGTCAAGCGCGATTTGCGGCTCCACGAGATCGCCGGGCTCAAGCCCGGTGATGCGGCGGAAATTGTTGATCGCCGCCTCGCGCCGGTTCTCGAAATCGATCATGTCGGTGCGGGCGCGATCGAGCCGCGTTTGCGCCCGTTTCACCTCCGACTCCGATACGTTCCCGCCCTCGAACGACAAGCGCACGAGGCGGATGATCTTCTCATGCGCCGCCACGTTGTCTTTGGCGTTCTGCAGTAGTCTATCGGCGGCGAGCAGATCGAGGTCAGCGTTGACCGCCCCCAGAACGACCGCCTCGGTTTGGTCGCGCTGCTGAAGTTCTTGCGACTGATTAAGGGCTCTCGCCCGTTTGATGACCTGCGCGGAGCGGCCGAAATCGTAAACGCGTTGGGTCACGCGCAGGGTCGATTCGCGGCGATTGAGGGGATCGGTCAGCTCGCCGCCTTCCGGCCGCAGCGATTCAACGCCCGCGGCCGCCGCGAGATCGACCGTCGGATAAATCGCCGCGCGCGCGCCGCGGATGGCGTTTTTCGTATCTTCCGTACGCCACCGCGCAATGCCGATTTCCGGGTTGTTCTTCAGCGTATAGACGATGACGTCGCGCAAGCTCAGCGTCTCGCCGCGTGTCGGCGGCGGGTCGACGAAATAGCCGTTCGGGTGGTCGCCTTCGATGGTCGTCTCGGTCGGCGCGCGCGACAGGGACGCTTTGAACTGCGCGTCGTCGCCGTCCTCGACGCTTTCCCGGCGCGGGATCGGGGGCGCCTCTTGGAACGCGTCATAGATGTCCGCGATCCGCGCGACTTCTTCATCGGACACGGAGAAGTACGGGTCGCGGCGGGGCGGCGAAAGCGCGGGCGCGGTCGGCCCGTCATCGAAGCGCAGCGTCGCAAGCGACGTGGTCGGCGCGTCGGTCGTCGCCGGCGCCGCGGCGCCGGTTTCGGGTTCGCTCTCTCGTCCGGATACCAACGGAGCCCCTTGCAAGGGGATGTCCTCGAACGCGAAGGCGGCGTCCTGCACGCGCGTCGGCCGTTGCAAACCCGGCGGCGAGCCGACGGCGGTCGGCGGCGCGTCGGCGCCCGCCTCGGCGCCCGCGTCGGCGCCCGCGTCGGCTGCAGGCGGTTCGCTGAGCACCGACGCCGCTTCGATCGTCGTCGGGACCGCCGGCGATTTATCGGCATCGCTTTGCGCTTGCGCCGCGCCGGGCGTCGGCGTGACGGGGCCGGGCTGGGTCAATAAGGACGCCGTCTCGATTTCCGCCGCGGTCGCCAGCGATACGTCGGCTTCCGCTTCCGCTTCAGCTTCGACTTCGGCTTCGGCTTCAGCCTCGGCAGGGAACGCGCCGGATGACGGCGCCTGT
Organism: Pseudomonadota bacterium; assembly: GCA_039187035.1. GTDB lineage: Bacteria > Pseudomonadota > Alphaproteobacteria > Caulobacterales > Parvularculaceae > JAJFFW01. The sequence goes on from JBCCZS010000078.1 coordinate 1,575, forward strand.
TCGGACGGTTCGTCCGAAGCCGACGCCGACGCGATTTCCGCCGGGGGGAGCGACGGTTCGTCAGCGGCGGCGTCGGAGGAAATTGTGTTAGCCGACCGTCGATCCATCACCGACGTCGTCTCAATGTCCGCCGATGCGACGGCCAACTCGCTCGCCCCGACCTCGACAGAGGGCGTTGCGGTCTCGGCGACCTTTGCAGCGTCTACGGACGGCTCGTCCAAAAACGACGCCGCGTCGAGATCGGCTGCGTCCGTCGGCGCTTCGTCCGTCACGGCGTCGGCCGACGGCGCGTTCGGCGGCGCGTTCAGCAGCGCGTCCCGCGACGGAACGTCGTCGGCGGTTTGGTCCGTGATCGACGCGGTCTCGATATCACCGGAGGCGCTCCCCGGATTGTCGGCCTTAGCGTCGGCGAGCGGCGGACGAGACGGCGGCGCGTCTGCGGGCGATTCGTCCCAAACCGACGCCGTCTCGATACCGGCCGATGCAGTCGCCGGTTCGTCGGCCCCGGCTTCGGCAAGCGGCGCGTCGGCGGACGGCGCCTCGGCGGCGGGCGGATCTGCGACCGGGGCCGTCTCAACCTCCGCTGAGGCCGTAGCCGGCGCGTCGTCGACCGGATCTTCAGGAGGCGGGGCGTCGGCGGCCGGCCTTTCAAAAACTGACGCGGTCTCGATGTCCGTTAGGTCGAACGACGACGCGTCCGCGACGGCGTCGGCGTCCCATGCGCCGAGCCCGCCGAGAACCGACGCCGTGGCGATCCCGGCGAACGGCGTTGCGGGCGCCTCGCCAGGCGCCGGTACGGCTTCAACAGGCCCTCGGTCGGCGGGCCGCCGAGGCGGCCTCGTGCGCCAATACTCCTCCGTAAAGGGAAAAATCGTGGACGTCTTAATTTCGTCCGGCTTGAGCCGATTTTGGGCGTACAAAAACGGCGCGCACGCGATCGCGAGCGCGAGAAACCCCGCGCCCAGCCGGTATCCCGGCTTGGAGGATGATGTGGGTCGTTTCATCCAGACGCCATGCCGTACGCAGTTCACCACCGCATTCGTATGCGCCGTCCGGTCTTAAAGGGGCGTTAGCGTTACCGCGCGCCTGATTTTTAAAACGAAATGTGATCTGCGTCTTATTATTCGCGCAAGGCTTTTTCTTGAATATTTCTTACCGGCTTTAACAAGTAGTCAAGAATGGTTTTCTTTCCGGTAATGATATCGACCTCGGCCAGCATGCCCGGAACGACGGGGTTGTCCTCCCCGAGCGCGTCGGCTTCGGCTTCGATACGCACACGGAAGTAAATTCGTCCGTCATCGTCGCGTAACGCGTCCGGCGAGACCTCGACGATACGGCCGCGCAGCCCCCCATGCGTCGCATAGTCATAGGCGCTCACCTTCACGATCGCCGGAAGGCCGGGCCAAACGCGCGCGCGATCGCGCGGCGAGAGTTTCGCCTCCACTTCGATGGACGCGTTGTCCGAAACGATCTCGGCGATGTTCTGCCCTGGCCGCACGACGCCGTTTATGGTGTTGACGAACAGTTTGTTAATCGTGCCTGCCGTCGGCGCGGTGACGTCGAAGCGGCGATTGCGGTCGCGCAGGGCCTCGATCGTCTCGACGAGCTTGGCGATTTGTAGCTGGGCGTCGCTCAGTTCGCGCTCGGCCGCGCTGCGAAAACTCAACTCGGCTTCGCGCCGCCGCCCCCGCGCCTCTTCCAGCGCGGCCTGCGTTTGCGGCACCTGGAACTCCAAGTCCGACACCTGGCTGACCAGTTGCTGGAAGAGCGTCTCATTCTGCAACAATTCGTTGCGCGCGACGGCGCCTTGCTTGCTCAACTTGCGTAAGCTTGTGAGCCGTTCGGACATCAACGCCCGTTCGCGCCGCTTGTTTTCGAGCCGCGAGCGCTTCTCGGACAGTTCGAGTTCTTTTTGCGCGACCTGATCGTTCAGGATCTTTAACTTCTCGGTAAGCTCGGCGCGCCGGCTTTCGAAGACGCGTCGCTGGCGGCCGACTTGGCGCGGATGCGCCTCGGCGAGGGCCGCGTCGAACGCGATCGCTTCCGCCCCCGCCGCTTCGGCGCGCAGCCGATTTTCCTTCAAGCGTTGCGTCGCCAGCTCCAGAAGGCTCGCCTCGAGATCGGCTTCGGCGAAGCTGTTCTCGATCCGTAGAAGGATTTCTCCGGCGGCGACCTTTTGGCCTTCTTGAACGAGGATCTGCGAAATGATCCCGCCTTCGAGGTGCTGAACGACCTTGTTCTTTTCCTGCGAGACGATGCGCCCGCCGCCGCGCGTGACCTGGTCGAGTTTGGCCGTCGCGGCCCACACGAGAAAGACCGCCGTGACGCCCGCGACGATCTTGACGAACAGGGCGCTCGTCTGGGTCGAGATCGTCTGTCCGCGCCCGGTCAAATAATCGTCCGTCGCCATTGCAACGTCCCGTTCCACGGCGTCTTGCGCTTGTTCGGTCATTGTCGGGTCTCGCATCCGAAGGAGCGCCTTGCCTGACGCGCCGCGATTAACCGATCGTTACGCATTCGCGCTTAGCCGTCTTTCGCTAACGTTAACGGCAACGCCAGGGCGAGCGATGGCTGCTGATGCAACCCGAAAAAACCTAAGCCGCGCTTTACGCGCGGCCGTCCCGGCGAGCCTGGCGGCGTCGCTCGGTCTTGACGCGGCGACGACGACGACGACGCCGTCGGCGCTGCCGGCGGGGCTCCCCCTCCCCGCGGCCATGTGCCGGCTGGCGCGCGCGCTCGACATTGACGCCAGCGCGGACGAGGCCGCAACGACAGCGCAATATGGCGAGAAACCCGGCCGGGCGAGCGTTCATCTCTTAGCCGAAGATCTGGGCGCCGATATTCGCATCGCCAAGCGCGACGTCGCCGCGCTGACGGCCGAGGACGCGCCCTGCATCGTCATCTGCAAAGGCGCGAGCGCGTTGATCGTGTTGCGTATCGACGGCGAGACCGCGGTCGTCGACGGCGCGGCCGGGCGCGCGCGCCTGTCGCTCGCCGCCCTCGCCGCCGGCGCCGCCGGCGCCGTCCTCGCCTTCAACGTCGACGAGGCGCGCACGGCGCAATTCGTCAACACGCCCGCGATCGCCGACGATCATGCGCCGCAAGACAATCCCGGCGACGACGTCGTCGCGTGGCTCGTCAACCGCGTCCTAAAACGTCACCGCCCGGCGTTCACGCAATTATTGCTCGCCGCCGGCCTGACGAATTTGTTTTTAGTCTGCCTGCCGCTTTTCATCATGTCGGTCTACGATCGCGTTATTCCGCACTCGGCGTTTGAGAGCCTCCAGACGCTGACGGTCGGGATTTTGATCGTGCTCGTCGCCGATCTCGGGCTGCGCTACGCGCGACTGAAATTCGTCGACGCGATCGGCCTGACGATCGCGCGGGATCTGCAGCTCGACCTTTACCGGCGGCTCCTCAATAGTCGGCTCGACAAAAAGCCGAAATCAGCCGCTGCGATCTCCAACCTGCAAGGCGAACTCGAAACCGTTTGTCTCCTTACGCCGGAGTTTATGGCCGGCTGCGTCGCGGACGCGGCGTTCGCGTTCGTGGTTTTCGCGCTCATCGCCAGCATCGGCGGCCTCGTCGTTTTGGCGCCGCTCGCAGGCGCGGCGGCGGTCGTTGCGACGATCATCATCGGCGAAGCTCGCGCGCGCAAAGACGTCAAAGCCGCGACGGCCTTGCGCGGGGCCGGTGTGGCGCAAATCGGCGAGAGCTACGACGCCCTAACGGCCATCAAAGCGACCGGCGCCGAGCACGCTTTGATGGCGCGTTTTGAAAAACTCGCCGACGTCGTCGCCGCCAAGGGCCACGCGGCCCGCCACCGCACGCGTTTCACGCAGCAGGCGACAGCGGTCATCATTCAGGCGACGATCGTCGGCACGCTCGCGCTGGGCGCTTTGCGCATCGACGCCGGGCTCATGAGCATCGGCAGCCTGGCGGCGACGACCATTCTCGTCGGGCGCGCCGTCACGCCGCTCGGCGCGCTCACCGACCAGTTTACGAAACTCCGTTCGCTGCGTGAGATCTTGCGCGGGGCCTTCGCCCTTGTCGGCGACGGCGAAGAAGACGGCGGCGACGCGCAGGCCGGCCCGCGCCGCGCCATCAAAGGCGTCGTGTCGCTTCGCGGCGCCAGCGTCCGCTTCGACGAAGACGCCGCGCCGGCGCTCGACGGCGTCTCGATCGCGGTGCGCCCCGGAGAAAAAATCGGCGTCGTCGGCAAAAACGGTTCCGGCAAAAGCACGTTCCTTCAGCTTTTCCCGCGCCTTTTGACGCCGAGCGGCGGCGCGATGCTGATCGACGGGGCCGACGCGCGGCAATTCTCACCGCGCCGCATTCGTCAATTGGCGGCGTTCATGCCGCAGGATTCGGTTCTCTTCAACGATACTTTGTATGCGAACATCGCAATCGGCCCCACGGATTTTTCGGAGGAAGACTTTGAACGCGCCGTGCGCGCCGCCGGCGTCGATCGCTTCGCCGCGCGCCATCCGAAAGGCTTCTCGCTCGTCGCCGGCCCGCGCGGCGAGCATTTATCCGCCGGCGAACGCCAGGCCGTCGCATTGGCGCGCACGCTGTTGCGGCCGCGGCCCGTCCTCGTCCTCGACGAGCCGACGGCGATGATGGACCATACCGCCGAGGGTCACGTCATTGAGGCGCTCCGCCGCCACGTGGAGGGCCGTACACTGATCGTCTCCACGCACCGCATGCGGCTGTTGGACCTCGTCGATCGTCTGATCGCGCTGGAAAGCGGTCGCGTCATCGCCGACGGCCCCAAGGACGCGGTGTTGAAAGCGCTCGCGGCGGGACCGGCCGCGGCCGCGCCGCCCGCAACGCACGCAACGCCCGCAACCCCCGCAACGCCCGCGCGGCGCTCCGCATGAGCCGTTCGCCGCGATTGCGCAGGAGCGCGCCGATCCGTACCCTGTCCTCTTAGTCGTTTAAAGGATCGCCGCCGCCATGCCGGCCCCCCGCCCGCCAGAACCGCCGGAATCGCCAGAACCGCTTGGGCCGACCCCGCCCCTCTCGCGGCGGGAACGCAAGAAACGCGAGACGCGGGCCCGCATTTTGCGGGCCGCGATCGACCTCATCGCGGAGCACGGCTACGACTCGGTCAAAGTCGAGGACATTGCGGCGCGGGCCGACGTCGCGAACGCGACGTTCTTTTTGCATTTTCCGACCAAAGCCGCGCTGATCGGCGCGTTCAACGACCAAGTCGCCGAAAAAATCGCCGAGCGGCTCACCGAGTTCGACGTCGACGCCGTCGGCCGTCTGGAACTGCTGCGCGCGGTCGTTTTAGACGAATGGGCCCGCAACGCCCCCTTCGTGCGGCGCCTCGTCGCCGATGCGGCCGGACCGGACGGATCGGGCCTCGCCGGCGCGGATGCGAGCCTCGTCGCCCTCGTCGGCTCGATTATCGAAGACGGCAAGCGCGAAGGCGCGATCGCGGCGCATTTTGACGCCGACCTCGTCGCCCAGTGCCTCGTCGCGGGGTGGCGCGCGGGCGCGGTGCGCTGGGCGCAGGACGGCGACGACGCCGCCGCGCGCCGCGCAAATCGCCAAACCCTCGACCTGATTTTGAACGGCGCCACGGCGAAATACTAATAAAATCAATTATTTAACGCCAACACGAATCCGTGACTTCGCGCGCGCAGCAAAATTACTGGACTCCACTCTATTTTTAGATATACTCATTTTAACGGCGGCGGAGCCCGCATGCGTGGACTGAACGCGCAAAACACCAAAGGGAGAAGAAGACGGTGGCGAAGAAACTTGGCGATCTGATCAAGGAATGGTCTCCGGAACAATTAACGGGGCTCGACGCCCTGTTCGCCGCCGCGGAAACGCCGCGTACGCCGATGCATATCGGCGGTTGCGCGATATACGATCCCTCCACCGCGCCCGGCGGCGCGGTGCGCTTTAAAGACATTCTGCAGTTCGTCGAAGATCGCTTGCACCGTACCCAGACATTCCGGCAAAAACTCAAGCATGCGCCGCTCGGCCTCGACAATCCGTACTGGGTCGACGATCCGGACTTCGACATCGAGTTCCACATTCGCCATATCGCCTTGCCCCAACCGGGCGACTGGCGACAGCTCTGCATTCAAGTCGCCCGGCTGCATGCGCGCTCGCTCGACATGTCCAAACCCCTTTGGGAATTCACCGTCATCGAAGGGCTCGACAATATTCCGGGCGTACCGAAAGGGTCGTATGCGATCGTTTCGAAGGTGCACCACTGCGCCGTTGACGGCGTTTCGGGCGTCGAGATCAGCCAGGCGCTGCACACGTTGGAAGCGGAAGACGACGTCGCCTCCGAAGCGCATGATCCGTGGACGCCGGGACGCACGCCCGGGGCGATAGAGCTTTTGGCCCGCGCCAATTTCAACAATGCGGTCAAGCCGTTTCACGCGATGAACGTCGCCCGCAAACTCGCGCCCGGCGCGTGGAAATACGCGGCAGGCGTGACGCGCGGCGACTTCCGCCTCCTCGGCACGAAAGTGCCGCGCACCCGCTTTAACGCAACCGTCTCCGGCCACCGCGTATTCGAAGGCGTGACCTTCGACCTTGCGGACGTGAAGAAGATCCGTGGGCGGATCCCCGGCGTCACGGTCAACGACGTCATGCTCGCCGTCGTCGGCGGCGGCCTGCGCCGCTATTTGAAATCAAAGGACGAACTGCCGGCGGACTCGCTCATCGCCATGGCGCCGATTTCGGTGCGCGCTAAAGGCGAGAAATCCGCGCTCGGCAATCAAGTGTCGGCGCTCAGCGTGCCGCTCGGCACCCACGTGGCCGACCCGCTGGCGCGGCTGCACTTCACGCATAACGAAGCGACGAGCCAAAAGGAAATGGCCAACGCGGTAGGCGCGCGCGATCTGGCGGACGCCTCGAAACTCGCCCCGGCGACGCTGTCGGGCGTGTCGGCGCGGCTTTATTCGCGGCTCGGTCTCGCAAACCGCTTGAGCCCGATGTTCAATACGGTCGTCACCAACGTGCCGGGCCCGCAGGCGCCGCTTTACATGGCCGGCGCGCGCATGGTCGCGAGCTACGGCACCGGGCCGGTCATGGATTCCATGGGCCTCTTCCACGCGGTCACGAGTTATTGCGGGGAAATCGTCATTACCGTGACGGCCTGCCGCGACATGCTTCCCGATCCGGCGTTCTACGCCGAGTGCCTGCAGGCGTCGTTCGATGAACTCTTAGACGCCGCATCCGAGCCGCGCGCGCCGAAGAAACGCAAAAAAGCCGCCACGGCCGACGCGTCGCCGCTCAGCGAACAACCGATCGACATTCAAATCGAGACCGCTGTCGCCGCCGGCGCGGCGGACGATCTGACGGTCATTCGCGGTCTCGGCCGCGCGCTTGCCGCGCGTCTCGCCGCCGCCGGCATCGGCACGCTACGCGACATCGCGACCTTGTCGCCGGAGGCTGCGGCCGCGCTTGATCAGGACTTGGCCCTGCGCGGACGAATTTTCCGGGACGATTGGATCGGCCAAGCCGCCGCGATCCTCGCAAACGGACGCGCGCCGGCCGACGCCGCCGCGTCGGTCCACTAGTCTTAAGGAGCACCGCGCCCATGCCGCTCATGAAAGCCAACGGCGTCGACATCGAAGTCGAAACGCACGGCGACCCGCAGAACCCCACGGTCCTGTTGATCATGGGGCTCGCGGCGCAACTGACGCATTGGCCCGACGCCTTCATCAAAGACCTTGTCGCCGAGGGTTACCACGTGGTCGCGTTCGACAATCGCGACATCGGCCTGTCGCAGAAGCTCCACACGAAACGCGCGCCGCAACCGGCGACCCACGCGCTCGTTGCGCGGCTGTTTCGGCCGGCGGCGATCGCGCCCTACACGCTCGTCGACATGGCGCGCGACGAGGTCGGCGTCCTCGACGCGCTTGAGGTGGACCAAGCCCACGTCGTCGGCGTCTCCATGGGCGGTATGATCGGACAGGTCATGGCGGCTCTTCACAAGACCCGCGTCGCGAGTTTCACCGCGATTATGTCGACCACGAACAATCCGAAATTGCCGAAGCCGGACCCCGCGCTCCTTCGCGAAATTTTTACAACGCGCACGCGCCCGCGCACGCGCGACGACCTCATCGACCGCACGGTTGCTTTGTGGAACATGATCGGCACGCCCGACGGCGGGCGCGACCCGGACGAATTCCGCGAGCACATCGCCGCCGCCGTCGACCGCTGCACCTATCCGGCCGGCGTGCGCCGCCAAATCGCGGCGATCATTTCGACGGGCGACTTACGTCGCTACGCCCGGCGCGTGACGGCGCCGACGATCGTCATTCACGGCACCATCGACCCCTTAACGCCGATGCAGGGCGGTCTCGACATCGCCGCGAACGTCCCCGGCGCGAAGGCGCACCTTATCGAAGGCATGGGCCATGATCTGCCCCCCAAGCATCTGCCCGAAGCCACCCGCTTCCTGATCGACCATCTCCGGTCGGTCGAGGAGACCGGCGCCGCCGAAGCGGCCGCCTGAATGAACGACCTGACACGACACAAATCAATAAGGAGAAAACCATGCCTGCCGCAAAGAAAACCACGAAGAAAACCGCCCGCAAGACCGCCGCGAAAGCCAAACCGGCCGCGCAAACCGTCGACGCTGCGGACGAGAATGTTGAATCGATCCTCGCGCGCATCCAATCGGGCTTCAAAGAAGCCGGCGCCGCGCTCGCCGCGTCCGGCTCGATCATGGACGACAAACGCCGCTCGATCCTCATGACGCTGATCGAAAACGCGCAAGAAAACACCGACGCGACGTTTGACGCGCTGCGCGACGTGATGGAAGCCGACACGGTCGCCGATTCGCTCCGTATCCAACGCGACGCGCTGCGCGAAGGCATTGAACGCAACGTTGCGCAAGTGCGCACGGTCGCGTCGATGACGGCGGAAAGCGGCCGCGAAGTCGTCGAGCCGGTCGCCGGTTATGTCGGGACGCTGCGCGATCGCGTCCGCAACGGCGCGTCGGCGTAGCGAACGGGACGTCGCGACGGACGAACGCCAACGTCGAGAATTAACGAAAGCCGGGCCATGCGCCCGGCTTTTTCTTTACGCGTCGTGATAAACGTGGCCGCTCGTCGGATAAGCGACACGTCGCCAGGCTGCCGCTTCCCGATCGAAGCGCGACCATTGGTTTTCCGGCAAGGCGAGCCGATCGGCGACCGCGAAAAACACGAACGGGTTGACCCCGAGCCCGCAATGGCTGGCGCGGACTTCGATATTATCCGTATGGGCTGCTTCCGGCTCGATGCAGCCGCGCCAGGGCACGATCCCGTCCGATTTTGTGAATATGGCCGTTGACGGCACATGTTCCGGCGGGCGGCGAATATTGTCCATGAGCGTCTTCATTTCGTCGGACGTCTCAAGCGGCCCCGCGATCCGCTCGTACACCCACGAAATCGTCGAGGTCTCCGGTTGGCCGGAAATCGGGCTTCCGAGCGTGACGACCTGGCGGATCGTATCGGGCATGCGCTTGGCGAGCTCGCGGGCCATGACGCCGCCGAGACTCCAACCGACAAGACTGACGCGGCGGCGCGACTGGCGGTATACGTTGACCACCCAATCGCTCAATTGGTCGACGACGTCGCCCTCCGCGCCCGGGCCGAGATTGCGTCCTAAATTCCATCCGTATACGCGGTACCCCTTGCTACGGATGAAACGGCGCAAGAACCCTGTAGCGCGGTCGCTCGTCAAAAAGCCCGGACAAACGATGACGGGGTGGCCGTCGCCCGTCGGCGCGAGACGCAAGGGCAGCTCCGCAGCCGGAAGAAGCGACATTTCGGCGAGCATTCGCGTCGGCTCAAACAAGGCGAACTGCAAAGGCGGGCGCTCAAGCGCGACTTCAGTTTGAGACATAAGGCGACGCATCTCCGACGACCCGGCGATAAGCGCCGACCGACAAAGTGTCGCACGGATCGCCCGCAAGACGGAAGAGCGAAAATCACCGAATTTGTTTGCACCGCAACAATGCTGCGGTTGCGAAATACACTGAAAAATTTGCAGAATATGTGATAGCGCAAGCCTTAGGCGTCTGAAACACCGTAGGCTGATAATTGGTTTGCGACGCGTTCGACGTCGCACGAGAGAATGACGATGTCGTGCAAGCCGCCCTCGCGGTCTTTGACGTGGTCTTTCAAGAGCGCTTCGGCGCGAAAGCCGAGCTCCTCGAAGATGCCGATGGCCCCTTTTTGGTCAGGCGTCATATGGGCGACGAGCTTCTCGACGCCGTCTGAGAGCGCCTTTCTGAAGCACTCCTCGATCAACAACCGGCCAAGCCCCTTCTTGCGCGCCGCCGGCGAGACGAGCGCGCGCACTTCGCCGACATGGGGCGACCAGGACAAGCGGTCTCTGATCAGCGCGACGCAGCCGACGATCGCCCCGTCCTGGCGGGCGAGAACGGTCCAGACGGAACCGGAGCCGTTGGCGCGGACCCAGGCGTCCATCACTTTTTCTTTGGAAATGTCGCGGCGCACAAAAATCAGATCATGCGCCGGCAGCGATTTTGCGAACGCCCACACCGCGTCGCGATCATCGGGGCCCATCGTCTCGACCACGACGGACCCGTCCTCCAGGTCGAGCGTCAAGGGATATGCACGCGTTGAGGACGTCGTCATACGGAGCGCTCCGACAGCCATTCGTTAAGGCGCGGCCACAGGCGGCGCACGGCGTTCGGTCCGGCGACAAGGCTGATATGGCCGCCTTTAAGGACCAGTTCTTCTTTTTCTTCCGAGCCGGCAAGTTCGATGAGCGGCGCGCTCGCCGCCCGCGGCACGATGTGGTCGTGCTCGGCGACCGCATGGAGGAGCGGGACGGTGATGTTCTTCAGGTTCGCGCTTTTGCCGCCGACCACGAGATCGCCCGTATAGAGCTTATTGCCCCACATCAGTTCTTTGGTCGTATCGCGGAAATACTCGCCGGCGAGCGGCAGCATTTCATTCGCCCACCGATCGAATTTCCTGTAGCTCTCGACGAATTCGTCGTTCCAGAGATTTTCCCACAGCGACAGGGTCGCCGCCGCCCGCCCGGTCGGGCGCAACAGGTCGAACGACGTCATGAGTAGATCGGGCGGCACGTTCCCGACCATGTCGACGAGGCGGTCCACGTCGAACGCGGACGGGTCGGAAAAGGCGTTGAAAAGGCCGAACTCATGCCAATTGATCGGCGTCGTGAAACACACAAGGTTCTTCAACGGCCCGTCCGCATGCGTCGCGGCGTAGATCGTCGACAACACGCCGCCCATGCAATAGCCGATGACGGTGACGTCGGGTTCGCCGGTCGTCTCCTGGACCTTGCGAACGCAAGCCGGAATAAAATCCTGCGTGTAGGTCTCTAGTTTGAGGGATTTTTCTTCCGGGCGCGGCGGATCCCAATCGATCACGAAGACGTCGTAGCCGTTTTTGACGAGAAACTCGACGAAGCTCAATCCCGGCATGATGTCGAGCACGTAGGACCGGTTCGTGGTCGCCATGACGATCAGGATCGGGACGCGGTAAAGCTCGTCCGTTTGCGTCCGGTAATGGTAAAGGTTCAGCGTACCGCGCTTGTAGATCGTGTCTTTCGGGGTGAGGCCGACCGGCGGCGCGAGCGACGCGAAATACTCGACGCCTTTGATGTTGCGCTGAATGGTGCGCTCGACGAG